>NZ_JAPNNL010000068.1 GCF_027620315.1 Nonomuraea corallina
CTTCTGCTCGTCCTCGGGCTTGGCCTCGGCGGCCGGAGCCTCTTCGGCGGCCGGAGCTTCGGCGGCCGGAGCCTCGGCGACCTCGGCAGCCGGAGCCTCCTCGGTGGCCGGGGCCTCTTCGGCGGCCAGCGCGGCCTCGGCGGCCTCCTGCGGCTTGGCCTCGCCCTGCTCGCCACCGCCCTGCTCGATCAGCTCGCGCTCCCACTCGGCCAGCGGCTCGGCGGCGGCGGGCTTCTCGTCACCGCGGGAGGCGCCCGAGCGGGCCATGAGCCCGGCGGCCACGGCGTCGGCCACGACGCGGGTCAGCAGGCCGACGGCGCGGATCGCGTCGTCGTTGCCCGGGATCGGGTAGTCGACCTCGTCGGGGTCGCAGTTGGTGTCGAGGATCGCGACCACCGGGATGCCAAGCTTCTTGGCCTCGCTGATCGCGATGTGCTCCTTCTTGGTGTCGACGACCCACACCGCGCTGGGCACGCGGCCCATGTCGCGGATGCCGCCCAGCGTGCGCTCCAGCTTGTCCTTCTCGCGCCGGCGCATGAGGAGCTCCTTCTTGGTGAGCCCCGAGGCGGCGACGTTGTCGAAGTCGAGCTCCTCGAGCTCCTTCAGGCGCTGCAGCCTCTTGTGCACGGTGGAGAAGTTGGTGAGCATGCCGCCCAGCCAGCGCTGGTTGACGTAGGGCATGCCGACCCTGGCGGCCTGCTCGGCGATGGCCTCCTGGGCCTGCTTCTTCGTGCCGATGAACAGGATCGTGCCCCCGTGGGCCACGGTCTCCTTGACGAAGTCGAAGGCGCGGTCGATGTAGGACAGCGACTTCTGCAGGTCGATGATGTAGATGCCGTTGCGCTCGGTGAAGATGAAGCGCTTCATCTTCGGGTTCCAGCGACGCGTCTGGTGTCCGAAGTGAACGCCGCTCTCGAGCAGCTGTCGCATGGTGACGACGGGGGCCATGAGCTGGTCCTCCAGGTTGGGCGCCCCGGCCGGGGCCGGGCGCGATTCTCGGTTGTGTCGCGGTGGCCGGTCGGCACCGCCCTGATGCCCCGAAACCACTCCAGCCGGGCAGAGCCCGGACCGACGGAGCGGCCTGCGACGGGGCATGCGAAGTCGGCCTGCGGTCACAGGCCATCGAAAAGTCTACCTCCCGCGCCACCCCCGCCTGACCGATGAGGTCAACGCGACCCCGATCGGTCCCGGGTCACGTCATGGTCCTCGGTGGGCAGGCCCGGGACCCTCCTGTGGGCGCGCGCGAAGAGGTTGATCTGCGCCTCGGCCAGGCGCGCGCCCTCCGGCGCGTCCTCCGGGCTGCGCCGGCGCGCCACGTACGGCTCGATCAGTCTCTCGATGTCCTCCGCCAGGCGGGTCAGCTCGGCGGCGTCGAGCCGGAGCGTGGCCCGGGCGAAGCGGGTCGCCTCACGCCACTCCTCGGGCTCGTGGTCGAGCGCGGCGTGCGCGCGTTCCAGCTCGTCGTCGGCCTCCCTGCGGAACGCCCGGATCAGGACGTTCTTGGCCTCCCGTACGTCCTGACTGTCCTCCGGCTGCAGGCCGATGGCGAGAGGGGCGTCGGACGAGCGCCACAGGCGCTCACGGCCGTCGCCCCGGGGCGGGGCGTCCTCGACGAAGCCGTACTTGGCCAGCATCCGCAGGTGATAGCTGGCGGCGCTGGGTGTGATGCCGGCGCTCCTGGCCACCTCTGTCGCGGTGGCGCTGCCCTCGATGCGCAACCTGCTCAGGATCGCCAGACGGGCCGGATGCGCCAGGGCCCGCATCGCCCGGGGATCGCTGAGCCCTTCCATGTCCATGCGCCCCAAGGTAGCGCGACCCAGATGTGAAGGGTTGTCTTCACAACTCTGAAAGGTTACCTTCATAAGCATGAAGGGTTTCTTTCACACTTCCGAGGAGCGACGCATGCCCCAGGCCACACCGCTGCGCCGGCAAGGGGACTACCGGCTGCTCTGGTCGGCGCGGACCATCTCCATCACCGGCTCGGAAGTCTCCAAGATCGTGGTGCCGCTGACCGCGATCACCCTGCTGGCCGCCTCCCCCTTCGAGATGGGCCTGCTCACGGCCGCCGCGGCGGTGCCCGCCCTGCTGTTCGGACTGCACTCCGGCACCCTCGCCGACCGCCTGCGCCGCTACCGGCCGCTGATGATCGGCTGCGAACTGGTCTCCTGCGCCGCCGCACTCACGGTGCCGCCGGCGTGGGTCCTCGGCCTGCTCACCGTCCCGTGGCTGATCGCCGTCGCCCTCGTGATCGGCACGGCGGCGGTGCTCTTCAGAGCCGCCAACTTCCCGTACGTCGCCACGCTCGTCCCCCCGGACCAGAGGACCGCCGCGATGGCCGGGTTCAACGCCTCCTACTCGGTGGCCTCGGTGGCCGGTCCCGGCCTCGCGGGCGTACTGGTGCAGGTCCTGACCGCGCCGCTGGCCATCCTGGTCGAAGGGATCTCGTTCCTGATCTCCGCGATCCTCCTGCGGAGCATCCGCACCCCCGAGGACCGGCAACCCGCCCGCTCGCGCGGCCTGTGGCGCGACATGACCGAGGGACTGCGGGTCAGCGTCTCCCAGCCCGTGCTCCGCGCCCTGCTCGGCGCGGGCGTGACGATCAACTTCTTCGCGACGGCGTACGTGGCCGTCGTCATGCTCTACATGCTGCACACCCTCGGCATCCCGCAGGTCCTGATCGGCCCGCTCACCGCGCTCAGCGGCGTCGGCGGCATCCTGGGCGCCTGGGCCACCACCCGCCTGGTCAAACGGCACGGCGAGAACAGGGTGCTGGCGGGATCGGTACTGTTCTTCCCCATCGAGATCCTGGTCGTCGGACTGCTGGACGGGCCGCTGTGGTGGAAGGTCACGGTGCTCGCCCTGATAGGCACGTCGACGGGGATCATCGTGGTCGCGTTCGCCTCGTGCATGAGCGGGGTCATCATGCGCGACACGGCCCCAGAACTGCACGGCCGGGTCAACGCGACCATGACCTTCGCCGTCCAGGGCGTGATGGCGCTGGGCGCGCTCGGGGGCGGCGCGCTGGCCGAGGTGCTCGGCCTGCGCCCGGTCATCCTGCTGTGCGCGGCCGGCATCGCGACCGCCACCCTCTGGATCTGGGTCTCACCCCTGGGTCCCGTGTCCCCGCCGCGCCCCCTCCCCCGGCTGCGCTCCCGCCTGGGGAAGAGGCGGTCCGGCGCGGCCTTCGTACCGCTGGGCTCCTCAGCGGAGACCGACCGCACGATCACCAAGCGCCAGCCTCTCGTCTAGCGCGGTGACCGTTTTCGCCATTAGTCCTGGCTTTCGTCCGGTCCCACGTCAGACTGGATCCGGCCTTGGACGGCACGGACAGCACATCACGACCCGAGTGACGACATTCCGGCCACGGCCACCGTCCACAGCCTCACCGCCATCCCCCGCCCTCGTCCACAGAACGGCGCTCGCCCCGGCTCGGCCGCCCCGCTGAACCGCACACTCGCGAGCATGCCTCCTCGCACCGCCCAGGTCGTCCTCGTCCTGGCTCTCGCGCTGCCTTTCCTCACCCCGGCGGACACCGCGCGCCCGGCACACGCCACCCCGCCCGCTCGCCACCGCACCGATTTCGCGTTCGCCGCGGATCGGGCCTCACCAGCGCGCCTCGACTGGCGAAGCCCCCTGGACGGAGGGCTCAGGATCCTGCGCCGGTTCTCGCCGCCGCCCGCCCCCTGGCTGGCCGGTCACCGAGGCGTCGACCTCGCCGCGCCGGCCGCCGCCCCGGTGCTCGCGGCAGGGCCGGGCACGATCGGTTACGCGGGCTCCGTGGCAGGCCGAGGCGTCGTCACGGTCAACCATCCGGGCGGCCTGCGAACCACCTACCTGCCGGTCACCCCGGCAGTCCGCCCTGGTGATCCCGTGTCCGCCGGAGATCACCTCGGCGACCTCGCCCCCACCCCGCCGCACTGCCTGGAGTCCTGTCTCCACTGGGGTCTCCGCGAAGGCAAGACGTATCTCGACCCTCTCCTCCTGCTCTCCGGCCCCCGCGTCCGCCTCCTGCCTTACTGGTCGTCCGCAACGTCCGCAACATCCCCAGCCCCGCCGGTCACCACCTCGCCGCTCCGGCGCCGGCCGGTCACCGCCCCGCCGCCCTGGCACCCGCCGGTCACCACCTCGCCGCCCTGGCACCCGCCGGTCACCACCTCGCCGGCTCAGGTCCCTGAGTCTCCGGTTCGTGGGGCACCGGACTCCGAGCCGCTCCCGGCGTTCATCCCCCGGTCCACCGCCGTCCCTTTGCCGGGCCCGCTCGCGCTGGCGACCCTCGTCGTCGCTCCTGTCCTGCTCGTCCTTCTGATCCGCCTACTCCGTACGAGAGCGCGTCGGCCGCGGGGCAGGCATGCGGCCCGCCCCCCGACGGGCGGAGGCCAGCACCGCAAGGAGCCGGATCGCCGGGACGCCGCCGCGCACGGCGAGAACTGAGACAACCCGCACAGGCCAGGCGGCGACGGAATCAAGGGGCTGGGCCCGACGCCAGGCCCCGGCTGCCGGTGCTGACAACACCACCCCGAGCTGAAGACCGAGTTCTCCTCAAAACACGCCTCCCAGACGCACGGGTCCTTCGCGAGCACGGCATCCCTGGAGCGAGGGACGTTGTCGTGCCAGATCCGCGGAACATCCGAGGAGACCGCTCCACGACTGAGGGGGACACAGCGGTGCGGCCGGAGGCGCGACCACGCCTCACAGGCCACGGGCCACGCCGCACGGGCCACAGGCCACTGGGCGAGGCCACGCCGCACGAAGCCACGCCGCACAAGGCCACGCCGCACGAGGCCACGCCGCACAAGGCCACGCCGCACGAGGCCACGCCGCACAAGGCCACGCCGCACAAGGCCGCACGAAGCCACACCGCACGAGGCACGAGGCACGGGGCACGGAGCGCGGCCACGCCGCACGGCCACGGAGCGCGGTCACAGCGCGAACGTCCGACGGTCAGGCTCGGGGGTGGGCCTGGTCGTAGGCGCGGCGGAGGCGGTCGATCGAGACGTGCGTGTAGACCTGGGTGCTGCTCAGGGAGGCGTGGCCGAGCAGTTCCTGGACGCTGCGCAGGTCGGCCCCTCCTTCGAGGAGGTGGGTGGCCGCGCTGTGCCGGAGCCCGTGCGGCCCCATGTCCGGAGTTCCCTCCACCTGACGCAGCCGGGCATGCACCACGCGCCTGACCGTGCCCGCGTCGACCCTTCCACCCCGCACACCCAGGAACAGCGCGGGCCCGCTCCCCTCACGCATCCACAAGGGCCTGCCGTGCACGCACCACCTGTCCAGCGCCCGCAGCGCCGGCACGCCGAAGGGCACCGCCCGCTCCTTGCGCCCCTTTCCCAGCACCCGCACGACCCGCCGATCCCGGTCCACGTCATCGACGTCCAGCCCGCACAGTTCGCTGACCCGGATCCCGGTCGCGTACAGCAGCTCCAGCATGGCCTGATCGCGCAGGTCCTTCGGCTCTCCGAGGGACGGCGCGTCGAGCACCTGCCGGGCCTGCTCCTGATCGAGTACGGCGGGCAGCGCGCGAGGGGTCTTGGCGGTTCCCAGCAGAAGGCCGGGATCGTCGGGGAGCCAACCGCGCCGGTGGCAGAAGGCGGTGAACGTCCGCAGACACGCCATCCGCCGCGCGAGCGTCGCCCGGGCCTTACCCGCGTCCTGCTGCGCCGCCAGCCACTCGCGGAGCGCACTCACGTCCAGGCCCTCGATCCCTCCGCCGAGATGGCCGAGCAGCGCCCTCACGTCACCGAGGTAGGCCCGGACCGTGTGCGGCGAGAGGTCGCGTTCGAACCGCAGGTACGACTCGTAGTCCCCGATCACCTCATCCACGCCCGCAGCGTCTCCCGTCACATCGCCCTTCCGTCCTCACTTCTCGGTGGGTACCCCGATCATCCCGATGACACCGGTACCCCGATCATCCCGATGACACCGCTTTCCGCTGAGGGCTTGCACCATGGGCGTTCTCCCGCGGCTCTCGCATGGCGGCGTCTCTCGCTCCGTCTCCGCGCCGGTATCGTCCCCGCCGAGAACCCGCGCCTGGGAGCATAGATCACTCCCAGAGACTGATCGTCACAGCCGGGCTCGGCCGCGCGGCCGATTGGTCGCTCAACGCCGCCGTTGAACATGTCTCAGTCGTGACCCAGCAACCCTGAAAGGGGGGCACCCGCGTCCGTGAAGGTGGCGTTGGACCGGCCGGGCGGCACGCTGGGCGGGGGCCCGTGTCTCGCTCGTCGGCCGAGCAGCTCAGCGCGGCTCAGTCGTCAGTGCGTCGCGGTCTCGGGATCAGCGTGACCTGCGCTCCAGGCTTGGGACGCCCTGCCGAGGAAACAGTCCCTCCGGACTCCGCGCCTTCCCCCAGAACGGCGCCACCGTCGAGCTCCGCGCCTTTCCTGGGGACGGTGACGCCGACGGACTCGCCGCGCTCTCCCAGAACGGCGGGACCACTGTGCTCGCCGTGCATCCCCTGTGAAGCCGATCCCGCCGTAGTCCTCGGGCAGGCGGGGTCGGGCTTGGCCACGGCGGGTTCTCCCGAACGCACCGACGGCTCGGAAACTGAAGACCGATTCGGCAGCGCGCCCTCCTCAACCGAAGACCGATCCGGTGGCGCGTTCTCGGCAGATGAACCCGGCATTCCGCCCGCGATGTCCTCCCCACCGTGCCGGGACTCGCTCACTCGGGTCAGGGGAGGTCGCTCACCGTCCAGCCCCGCCGGGATGGGGGCCGGCGGGTGGGGGGCGGGGGCCGAGAGCCGGACAGCGTCTGAGGCGGGTGCGGCCTTCGGGTAGACCGGGGAGGCCGGGGTGCGGGCCCGCCAGCCGTTGGCGGTGCGTTCGACGTAGCCGCCCGCCGCGAGGGCGCCCAGGGCGCTGAGGGCGGTGTCGAGGTCCACCCCGGCGGCCACGGCGATGGTGGCGGGGCCGGCGCTGATCCTTCCGGGGACGGCGTCCAGGACGCGCCTGGTCCGCTCCGGCAGGAAGTCGCGGGGCAGGGCGGGACCTCGCGGGGTGGGAGCCAGGTCGTCTCCCATGACGCCGACGAGCTCGATCATCTCCTCCGGGGTGGTGACGCAGACGGCCTTGCGCTCGCGGAGCAGGCGGTGGCAACCGTCGGAGAGGGTGGAGGTGATAGGGCCGGGGACGGCCCCGAGGTGTCTGTCGAGCGCGAGGGCGTGGCCGGCGGTGTTGAGTGCGCCGCTGCGCAGGGCCGCCTCCACGACCAGGGTGCCTCTGGACAGGGCGGCGATCAGGCGGTTTCTGATGAGGAAGCGGGCTCGGGTCGGCCGGACGCCCGGCGGGCATTCGCTGACCAGCACGCCCTGGTCGCGGGCGCCGGCGAACAGGGAGCGGTGCTCGGCCGGGTAGCAGTAGTCGACGCCGCAGGCGAGGACCACGACCGTGGGGGCTCCGGCGGCCAGCGCTCCCCTGTGGGCGGCCCCGTCGATGCCGAACGCGCCACCGGACACCACGGTCCATCCGCCTTCGCTCAGCCCGACGCCGAACTGGGCGGCGACGTGGACGCCGTAGGAGGTGGCGGCCCGCGCGCCGACCACCGCGACCGAGCGCAGGCAGGAGAAGCGCAGGTCGGCGGTGCCGTGGAGCCAGAGGCCCAGCGGGCGGCCAGGGCCGAGGGCGTCCAGCTGGGTGGGCCATTCGGCGTCGCCGGGGATGATGAGCCTGGCGCCCGCCCGCTCCCCCGCCTCCAGGTCGGCCGCCGGGTCGCAGGCGGCCAGGCGGGCGTGCCAGGTCGGCAGGCGGCGGGTCAGCTCGCCGCCGGTGAGGCCGGGTGGCGTGTCCCCCTCGCGCAGGGTCTGCAGCGCGGGTGCAGCGCCGAGCCGGGACACGAGGTCGCCCATGACGGTGTCTCCGGCGTCGGCGACGCGCATGAGGGCGGCTATGGCCTGGTGCTCGGGGGTGTGCATGAGGGTCCTCCTGGTGTGGGTCACGGGTCGAGGCCGAGCCAGAGGGCGAGCGCGGCCGAGGTGTCGTTCTCGTCGGGTCGGGGCTTGCCTGCCAGGTCCGCGAGCGTCCAGGCGACGCGGACGACCCGGTCGAGACCGCGGGCGCTCAGGGAACCGGAGTCGAGGCAGCTGGTCATGGGTCTCATGGCCGCGTCGGACGGCCGGAACCGGGAGTGCAGGGCCGCGGCCGGGATCTCGGCGTTGGTCCGCCACGGGGTGCCGGCGAGGCGTTCGGCGGCGCGCGAGCGGGCCGCGAGAACGCGCTCGGCCACGGTCTGGCTGGTCTCGACGAACTGGCGGTCGGCCATGAGCTCTCGCCGGGAGGAGCGGGCCACCATCACCTTCATGTCGATGCGGTCGAGCAGCGGGCCGGAGAGCCTGCCCAGGTAGCGGCGCCGGGTGGTGGGCGAGCACCCGCAGTCGCCGCCCTTGTCCTGAGGTCGGGCGCAGGGACACGGGTTGGCCGCCAGGACGAGGATGAACCGGGCGGGGAAGGTGATGGAGCCGATCGAGCGGGACACCGTCACCTGCCCCGCCTCCAGGGGCTGGCGCAGCGAGTCGAGCACGTGGGACGGGAACTCCGGCGCCTCGTCCAGGAAGAGGATGCCGCGGTGAGCCAGGGAGACCGCGCCGGGACGGACCGTCGAGCTGCCGCCGCCGACGATCGCCGCCGCCGTGGCGGTGTGGTGAGGGCTGATGAACGGCGGCCGGAACACCATGGGGCTGTCGGGCGGGAGTGCCCCGGCGACGGAGTGGATCGCCGTCACCTCCAGGGCGTGATCGAGGTGGAGGTCGGGCAGCAGCGTGGGCAGGCGCTCGGCCAGGAGGGTCTTGCCGGTGCCCGGCGGGCCGAGCATCCAGAGGTTGTGGTTGCCGGCGGCGCACACCTCCAGGGCTCTCCTGGCCATCGGCTGGCCGACCACGTCGGACAGGTCGGCGTGGGGCCGGACGGCCGGCAGGACGGGCAGCGCCCGCTCCCCGGGGCCGGGCCCGCCGTACTCCGGCGGCCCGGACGGCCCGGACGGCCCGGACCGTTCGGGCCGTTCGGGCCGTGGGCGTCCTGGATGCTCGGGCGGGAACGGCGGGAAGTCGCCGGCGCGGAGCCACTCCACGAGGCGGCGCAGGTCGGGCGCTGGCACCACCCGCACGCCGGGCACCAGGGAGGCCTCCTCGGCGTTGGCCTCCGGGACCACGACCGTGACGTCGTCGTCCTGCCTGGCCGCGCTCAGCACCGCCGGGAGCACGCCGCGCACCGGGCGCAGGCGGCCGTCCAGGCCGAGCTCGCCGAGGAAGAACGGCGCCGCGATCCCAGCGGCGGGGACCACGCCCGCCGCTCCCATGATGGCCACCGCGATGGCAAGATCGAACTGACTTCCGCGCTTGGGGACGCTTGCGGGGAAGAGGCTCACCGTGATGCGGGCGTCGGGCCAGGGGAAGTGACTGTTGACCATGGCCGAGCGGACGCGTTCCCTGGCCTCGCTCAGCGCCGTGTCGGGCAGCCCGATGAGGTGGATGCCGGCCAGGCCGTTGCCGACGTCGGCCTCCACCTCGACCGAGCTGCCGGTGACGCCGACCAGGGCGACGCTGCGCGTGCGTGCGACGGTCATCTACGACGCCCCCCGTACGTGACGCAGCGAGTAGTCGCCCGCGAAGCGTTCGAGGGCGATCACGTCGATCCTGACCGTGGCGTACGTCCGCGACTGGGCGGACAGCCACTTGGCGGCCAGGGCGCGCAGGCGGGCCAGCTTGGCGGGGCGCACGGACTCCAGCGCTGTGCCGTGTGACGCGCTCGATCGGGTCTTGACCTCGACCACCACCAGGGTGGAGCCGTCCTCGGCGAGGATGTCGATCTCACCGTGGCGGCAGCGCCAGTTGCGCTCGATGATGGTCATGCCCTCGGCGCGCAGGTAGTCGGCGGCGAGTTGCTCGCCGTGACTGCCGAGGTCGTTCTTCGCGGCCATGTGCCACCTCCGGGCACTGACCTTGGCGCACGAGGCGTGGTGGATCGGCTACCGAAAGTGGTTCTGTGGACAACGGCCCCCACGGACCGCCGCCTGTGGATGACGGGAGCCGGGCAGAGGGCACGCGGAAGGGGAAAAGGGGCGCGATTCCTCGCACCCCTTTTCGTCAGCCGGTCACGGCGTCAGCCCGAGAAGCCCTCCTTGGGCATCTCCAGGTCGGCCTTGGCGAGCTCCTCGACGTTGACGTCCTTGAACGTCACCACACGGACGTTCTTCACGAACCGCGCGGGGCGGTACATGTCCCACACCCACGCGTCCTGCATCTTCACGTCGAAGAACACGTCGCCGTTCTCCGCCGTGCGGACGTCCAGGTCGACCGAGTTGGTCAGGTAGAACCGCCGCTCCGTTTCCACCACGTAGGTGAACAAGCCGACGACATCGCGGTATTCGCGGTAAAGCTGCAGCTCCATCTCGGTCTCGTACTTTTCGAGATCCTCTGCGCTCATCGCGGTCCTCCTGTCGTACCGGTCCCCCGGCGTGCCTGATCAGGCAACCCCGGCCCCCATTTCATTCTTGCCCATCCCCCTGGCCACCGTGACGAAGGAGTAACGGTGATGCGGGCACGGGCCGTGCGTCTCGAGTGCGAGACGATGCTGTGGTGTGACGTACCCCTTGTGCTCGGCGAAGCCGTACTGCGGATAGGTCGCGTCGAGCGCGCCCATCAGCCGGTCCCTCGTCACCTTCGCCACGATCGACGCGGCCGCCATGCAGGCGGCCACCTGGTCCCCCTTCCACACCGCCAGCGACGGCGCCGGCAGGCCCGGCACCGGGAATCCGTCGGTGAGGATATATCCCGGATCACACGACAACCGCGCGACCGCCCGCCGCATTCCCGCCACGTTGCACTTGTGCAGCCCCCTGGCGTCGATCGTCTCCGGCGGGATGACGACGACGCCGACGTGCGCGGTGGCGAGGATCTGGTCGTGCAGCCGCTCACGCACGGCGGGCGTGAGCAGCTTGGAGTCGCCCAGGCCCTCGACCGGCTTGCGCAGGATGACGGCGGCGACGACCAGCGGGCCGGCGCACGCGCCACGGCCGGCCTCGTCCACCCCGGCGATGGGCGCGAGGCCGCGGCGGGCCAGCGCCCGCTCATAGGCGTAGAGCCCGGAATCACGCCGGACCACACTCGGTCGAGGGCGGAACGCTACTGTCATGACACTGGAAGCGTACGCCCCATCCGCCGCAAACCGCGACTACTCGACTTGTGCGAAGCTGTCGGGTTTGGTGAAGATCGTGCCGCGTCCGAGCGGCCAGTAGCGCACCACGGCCGTGCCGATGACGTCGTCGACCGAGATGAACCCGCCGCCCGGCCCGTCGATGTGGCTGCGCGAGTCGGCGGAGGCGCTGCGGTGGTCGCCCATCATCCAGAGCTTGCCCGGCGGCACCTTGACGTCGAACTTGTCGCCCGAGGGGAAGTCCTCGGGGTAGAGGTAGGACGACTCGTCGAGGGGCTTGCCGTTGATGGTGATGCGCCGTTTGGAGTCGCAGCACTTGACCTGGTCGCCGCCGACGCCGATCACCCGCTTGATGGTGTCCTCGCCGTTCCAGCCCTTGAAGACCACGATGTCGCCGCGCTCGGGCGGGCCCGCGAGCTTGTTGACGAACACCCGGTCATTGATCTTGAGGGTGTTCTCCATCGACTCCGAGGGAATGTAGAACGACCCGACCACGAAGGCCTGCAGCAGCAGGGCGATGCCGATGCCCGTGATCAGCAGGAGGATGGTCTCCCGGAAGCCGCCCTTTTTCTTCTTCTCCAAGGACTCCGCCTTCTCGGTCACCGTCATCGTCGCTTTCCGCGCAGCACGCGCCGACGGACCAGGACCAGGGGGGCAGCCAGCGCGAATCCGGCGACGAGCGGGGTCGCCCCGCCGAGCGCCTGGAGCGCGGGCTGCGCGAACGTTTCGGGGATGGGGATGGTGGCGGCCCGGGAGAAGGGCCAGACGATGACGAACGCCCGGCCGATGACCTGGCTCTCGGGGATGGCCCCGCCGCCGGGGTCGCCGGTGTGGGAGCGCGAGTCCATGGAGACCTGCCGGTGGTCGCCCATCACCCACAGGTGGCCGGGCGGCACGTCGGTCTCGAACTTCTCGCGGGAGGGCAGATTGCCCGGGTAGAGGTAGGAGCTCTCGTCGAGCGGCACCCCGTTGACGGTGATGCGGTCCTGCTTGTCGCAGCACTCGACGTGGTCGCCGCCGACGCCGATGACGCGCTTGATGTAGTCCTTCTCGCCGGGGATGACGCCGAACGCGGTGCCGACCCACCGGAAGAAGCCCTCGACCGGGTTGCTCGGCTCCTCCATCTGGAACTCGCCGTCCCAGGAGTTGACGCCGGAGAAGACCACCACGTCGCCGCGCTCGATGTCGCGGGTGTGGTAGACCAGCTTGTTGACGAGGACCCGGTCGTTCGTGAGAAGGGTGTTCTCCATCGACTCCGACGGGATGTAGAACGCCTGGACGACGAAGGTCTTGATGATCAGAGCCAGACCGAGAGCCACCACCACCAGGACGGGGAGCTCCTTCCAGAAGGAGCCCTTCTTCTCGCTCTTGCCGTCCTTCGGGTCTTTGTCCGGCTCCCCGCCTTTGGCCGGTTTGTGAGTCTCTTCGGCGACCACGTCCACCTCGTCCTCGACAGGGCGGCGCGCTGCGCCGTGCTCCTGGCTCTCGCTAGTCATCGGTGATGAGCCTAGATGATGTGTCGGCTCGACAGGCCGGGACCGACGTTACACCGGGCACGAGTCGCTCCACATAAAGGAAAGGCCCCCGCAAAGGCGGAACGGCCCGCCCCGCGGGGCAGGCCGTCCGGACGCCGCGCTCACTTACTGGGCGTCTCGCGCTTCTCGCGGATGCGGGCCGCCTTGCCGCGCAGCTCGCGCATGTAGTAGAGCTTGGCGCGGCGCACGTCACCGCGGGTGGCGACGACGATCTTCTCGATCACCGGGCTGTGCACCGGGAAGGTGCGCTCGACGCCGACGCCGTAGCTGACCTTGCGCACGGTGAAGGTCTCGCGGGCGCCGCTGCCCTGACGGCGCAGCACGAACCCCTTGAAGACCTGGACGCGGGACCGGTTGCCCTCGACGACGCGTACGTGGACCTCGAGCGTGTCACCGGGGCGGAAGCCCGGGACGTCGCTGCGCAGGTTGTCCTTCTCGAGCTCCTGGATCTTCGTGTGCATGAGAGCTGCTTCCTCAAGTCTCGCGAGCACGCGGAGGTCCACCCGGCCTGGGCTCATGGCGGACGCGCCTGCTGATTCGGTGAACCCGGGAAGCTTCCCGGGCATGCTGGACCAACCGCATGACAGTTGGCGACGCTTCAGTTTGCCACATCTTCCGGAGGGACGCGAAACGCCAGCTCGTCGAGGATCCGCCGGTCGTGCTTGTCGAGCGTCTCGGGGTCGATCGCCGCCGCCAGCTCGGGCCGCGCGGCGACGGTACGGCGCAGCGCCTCGTCACGACGCCACCTGGCGACCTTGCCGTGATGGCCGGACAGCAGGATCTCCGGCACCTCGTGCCCGCGCCAGACGGGCGGTTTGGTGTAGACCGGGCCTTCGAGCAGGTTGCGCATGCTTCCCGGCGCGAAGGAGTCGTCGACGGCGGAGAACGCGTTGCCCAGCACGCCGGGCAGCAGCCGCCCGATGGCCTCCGTCATCACCAGCACCGCCACCTCACCCCCGGCCAGCACATAGTCGCCGATGCTCACCTCGTCGACGCGCAGCCGCGAGCCGTACTCGGTCATCACCCGGGAGTCGATGCCCTCGTAGCGGCCGCACGCGAACAGCAGCCACGGCTCCCGCGCCAGCTCCTGGGCGAGCTCCTGGGTGAACGGCCGGCCGCTCGGCGTCGGGACGATCATCCGGGGCGCGCCGTCGCCGATCACGTCGTCGATGGCCTCGCCCCATACCTCCGGCTTCATCACCATGCCGGGGCCGCCGCCGTACGGGGTGTCGTCGACGGTCTTGTGCACGTCGTGAGCCCAGTCGCGGAGCTGGTGGACGCGGACGTCGAGGGTGCCGCGCCGGCGCGCCTTGCCGATCAGCGACACGTCGAGGGGCGCGAAGTACTCGGGGAAGATCGTGATGATGTCGAGCCTCACAGCAGACCTTCCGGCGGGTCGACGACGAGCCTGCCGCCCTCCAGGTCGACCACCGGGACGAGCGCCTTCACGAACGGGATGAGCGCCTCCTCGCGGCCGCCGCCGCGCCGCACGACGAGCAGGTCCTGGCCGTGGTGCAGCACGTCGCCCACCTCGCCGACGGTCTCGCCGCCGACGGTCTCCACCGTCAGCCCGATGAGCTGGTGGTCGTGGAACTCGTCGGGGTCGTCGGACGGCTCGACCTGCGAGGAGTCGATGACGAGCATGGTGCCGCGCAGTTCCTCGGCCCTGTCGCGGTCGGTGACGCCGGCCAGGGACAGCAGCAGGACGTCCTTGTGCCAGCGGCTGGCCTCGATCACCAGCGGCCCCCGCTCGGGCGGGTCGGTGGCGAGCGTGCTGCCCACGGCGAAGCGCAGCCCGGGATCGTCGGTGCGCACCTCCACGGTCACGTCACCGCGCACTCCGTGGGGACGGCCTATCCTGCCGACGACCAACTGCACGTGGACCCTTTCCTCTCCGAAACCACGAGCTCTTTGAAACCACGAGCTCTTTGAAACCACGAGCGCCCCCACCGGCGTTGACCGATGAGGGCGCGCGAAACCTGACGCTAACGGACCGCTTCGTGCAGGTCGAGCAGGTCGACCCGGACGTACTTGCCGTCAGCCAGGGCGTTCACGACCGTGCGCAGAGCCTTGGCGGTGCGCCCGCCGCGGCCGATGACCTTGCCCAGGTCGTCAGGATGCACCCGGACCTCAAGGACGCGCCCGCTGCGGATGCGGCGGGCGCGGACCCGGACATCGTCGGGATGTTCGACGATGCCCTTCACGAGGTGCTCGAGGGCCTCCTCGAGCACGTCAGCCCTCGCCCTCGGACGGGGTCTCGGCGGCGGCCTCGGCCTCGTCCTTCTTCTTGGACTTCTTCGGCGTGGTGGCGGTCGTGCCGGTGTCGCCACCGGCCAGGGCCTCCTTCGCGGCGGCCTCGTAGACGGCGTGCCGGTCGGGCGCCGGCTCGGCGACCTTCAGCGGCGCCGGGGCGGCCTCGCCCTTGAACTTCTGCCAGTCGCCGGTGAGCTTGAGCAGCTTGAGCACCGGCTCGGTCGGCTGCGCGCCGACGCCCAGCCAGTAAGCCGCGCGGTCACCGTTGATCTCGATGCGCGAAGGGTTTTCCTTCGGGTGGTAAAGACCGATCTCCTCGATCGCCCGCCCGTCACGCTTGGTGCGGCTGTCGGCGACGACGATGCGGTATTGAGCGTTGCGGATCATGCCGAGCCGCTTGAGCTTGATCTTGACTGCCACGGGTGTGGTCTCTCCTGCGTTAAGAGCGCGAGCGAGCGGGCCTTCATCGAGTGGGGCACGATGGCAGACCGCTCAAGGGACAGGCGCGGCCGGCGGGAGATGAGAGGGCACCCGCCTGGTCACGATGTTCCAACATGTCATTGTGCCAGACACCGGGTACTGCCCGGGACCCACACGCCCGCCGGCGCGAAGATTACTTCTGCCCCGGCAACCGCAGCTTGGACGGGTCGAAGCCCGGAGGCAGCTCGACGCCCGGCGGCAGCTTGCCGCCGAGACCGCCGAGGTTGCCCAGCGCGCCGCCCTTCCTGGGCTCGGCGGGCTGCTCGGCCGCGGCGGTCTTGCCCAGCGCGGCCTTGCGCGGGTCGCCGCTCACGCGCCGCCCCTTCTTGGCCTTCTTGGCCGCCTTGCCGCCCTTGCCCTTGCCGCCCGGCATGCCGGGGATGCCCATGCCGCCGGCCATCCGCTTCATCATCTTCTGGGCCTCGAAGAAGCGGGTGACCAGGTTGCTGACGGCGCTGACGGTCGTGCCGGAGCCGTTCGCGATGCGGGCCCGCCGGGAACCATTGATGATCTTCGGGTCCTGGCGCTCGGCCGGGGTCATCGAGCGGATGATGGCGGCGATGCGGTCGAGGTCGCGGTCGTCGATCGAGTTGATCTGGTCGCGCATCTGCCCCATGCCGGGCATCATGCCGAGCAGGTTCTTGATGGGGCCCATCTTCTGGACCATCATCATCTGCTCGAGGAAGTCCTCGAGCGTGAAGTTCTCGCCCGCGGTGAGCTTGCTCGCCATCTTGGCGGCCTGCTCCTCGTCGAACGTCTTCTGCGCCTGCTCGATCAGGGTGAGGATGTCACCCATGTCGAGGATCCTGGAGGCCATCCGGTCGGGATGGAAGGCGTCGAAGTCCTCGATCTTCTCGCCGGTGGAGGCGAACATGATCGGGCGGCCGGTGATGTGCCGCACCGACAGGGCCGCGCCGCCGCGGGCGTCGCCGTCGAGCTTGGTGAGCACCACGCCGTCGAAGCCGACCCCGTCCATGAACGCCTGGGCCGTGGTCACGGCGTCCTGGCCGATCATGGCGTCGACCACGAACAGGATCTCGTCGGGCGTGACCGCGTCGCGGATGTCGGCGGCCTGGCGCATCATCTCCTGGTCGATGCCGAGCCGGCCGGCGGTGTCGATGATGACGATGTCGTGCTGCTGGCGCCTGGCCTCGTCGACCGAGCGGCGGGCGACGTCGACCGGGTCGCCGACCCCGTTGCCCGGCTCGGGCGCGTAGACGGCGACCTTGGCGCGCTCGCCCATCACCTGCAGCTGCTGCACCGCGTTGGGGCGCTGGAGGTCGGCGGCGACCAGCAGCGGCACGTGGCCCTGCTCGCGCAGCCAGGTGGCGAGCTTGCCCGCCAGCGTGGTCTTGCCGGAGCCCTGGAGGCCCGCGAGCATGATCACGGTCGGCGGCGTCTTGGCGTAGCGGAGCCTGCGCGTCTCACCGCCGAGGATCTCGATCAACTCGTCGTTGACGATCTTGACGACTTGCTGCGCCGGGTTGAGCGCCTGCGAGACCTCCGCCCCGCGAGCGCGTTCCTTCACCCGGGCGACGAACGCCTTGACCACCGGGAGCGCGACATCGGCCTCGAGCAGCGCGATGCGGATCTCGCGGGTGGTCGCGTCGATGTCGGCGTCGGACAGCCGACCCTTGGATCGGAGGGAGGAGAAGACCGATGTCAGCCGGTCGGAAAGCGTCTCGAACACGTGGTTGGCCAGTCCTCGAAGCGAATGTGGGTCTGCTCTCAGCCTAGCCGCTTCGCTAGCCGTTCCAGCCTGGCACGGCCATCCGGACCGACAACGCGTGTTCGACCAGGTTGATCAGCGCGCCCTTGACCGAGTCCTTGGAACGCGCGTCCAGGCGGATGAGCGGGATGTGCGGAGCGAGCGTGAGCGCGTCGCGGACCTCATTGTCGCCGTGCGGGTACTGGCCGTCCCAGCCGTTGATGCCCACGATGAAGGGCAGCTGGGCCTCCTCGAAGTAGTCGATGGCCGGGAAGCTGTCGGCCAGCCGCCGCGTGTCGACCAGCACCACCGCGCCGATGGCCCCGCGGACCAGGTCGTCCCACATGAACCAGAACCGGTGCTGACCGGGCGTGCCGAACAGGTAGAGGATCAGGTCGCGGTCCAGCGACACGCGGCCGAAGTCCATGGCCACCGTGGTGGTCGTCTTGAGCGGGGTCATGCCCAGGTCGTCGATCCCGGCCGAGGCGTCGGTCATGACCGCCTCGGTGGTCAGCGGCATGATCTCCGACACGGCGCCGACGAACGTCGTCTTGCCCACCCCGAAGCCTCCGGCCACCACGATCTTCGTCGAGGTGAGGCCGGGGCTAGAGCCTGCGAAGTCCACTGAGCACCCTTTCCAGCAGGTTGACATCCGGGCGGCCGGCATCGAGCTGCGGCTGGTGCACCCGCACCAGCCCTTCCGCCGCCATGTCGGCGATCAGCACCCGAGCCACGCCCAGTGGCATGCGTAACAACGCCGACACCTCCGCGACCGACCGCACCTGGCGGCAGAGATGACTGATCGCCTTGTATTCGGGAGTGATGTGGGAGAACTCCCGGTGTTCCGCCGTCGCCGACGACACCAGGGCCTCCATGGCGAGCTTGACCCTGGGCGCGGTCCGCCCTCCGGTCACCGCGTAGGGACGGACCGGGGAGGCCGGGTCGTTGCTCGACGGCGGGGGCGGCTGAGGAGTCCAGCCGCCGCTGTTCCATCTGGGGTCCGTCACCTGCATCACCTGGTCTGGCTGGCGCGCAGCTCCGCACGCACCGCCGGGGTCAGCACCTTGCCGGCGCGATCCACCATCAACGTCATCTGGTACGCCACCAACCCCATGTCGCAGTCGGGGGCGGCGAGCACTCCCAGACAGGATCCATCGCTAATGGACATGATCAGCATGAGCCCCCGTTGCATCTCCACGATCGTCTGGTTGACCGCGCCGCCCTCGAAAACCCGGGCCGAGCCCTGCGTCAGGCTCACCAGCCCGGAGGCGATGGCCGCCAGCTGGTCGGCCCGGTCCGCCGGGAACCCCGCCGACGTGGCCAGAGGCAGCCCGTCGGACGACACCACCACCGCGTGCGCGACACCGGGAACACTGTTGACGAAGTCAGTGATCAACCAGTCCACCCCCCGTGCCGCCTGGCTCAGGTCGTTCACGCGCCCTCCTCCCTGCTCTCCGCGTTCCTGGGGTCAGAGGCGAGGCTCGCCCTGCCCTCACTGAGATCGTCACGCGCCGCTCTGAAGCCCTTCTGGAAGCTCGCCAGCCGGTTGCGCACCCGTTCCGGCGAGATCGCGGGCATCGGGGCGACTCCCTTGGGCGCGGAGGCCGTGTCGGCCGAGCCGGGCACCAGGTTCGCCTTGGGCACCCGCTTGGGCAGCCCGGAGGCCGTCGCGCCGTCGCGCACCGGTTCGGCCGCGGCCTGCGCGGCGGTCCAGCCCGCGTCCGCCGTGGCCGATCCCCAGGCGCCGCTGCTGCCGCCGCGCTCGAACCAGGCCGACTCCACCGAGGCGAAGATCGGCAGGTAGTCGTCACCTCCCGAGGAGGGGTTCACCGCGGGGATGGGGCCGGTGGCGCCGGACTCCGCCGTCTCGGGGAAGTCGTAGGTCTGCCTGCCCCGGCCGCCCGGGTTCCTGGTGGGCAGCGGGTCGGCGGTGCGCTCGGGCAGCGGCGACGGCCCGTTGGCCCACGATCCGGGGACGCGGGAGGGGATCCACACGTCATCGGTGTCGAACCCGCCGCTCCGGGGCCCCGACGCCCACGAGTCCGGCCCGCTGGAGGGCCACTGCATGGCGGAGGACGGCCACGAGCCGCTGGGGTCGGCGTTCGGCGGGTACGAGGGGTGCGCCGGGCTCATCTGGAAGCCGTTGTCGCCCCACTGCGGCGCGGGCGGCTGCGAGGCGTGGACGTCGGCGCGGGCGCGCTGCATGCCGGCCAGGGCGCCGGCGGCGCCGGGTGAGCCGTCGAAGGGCATCGCCTGCATTCCCAGCAGGGTCTCCGGGAGCAGCACCATCGCGGTGAGCCCGCCGCCGCCCTGCGGTCGCAGCTGTACGCGGATGCCGTGGCGCTGCGCCAGCCGGGAGACCACGAACAGACCCATCCGGCGCGAGACCGACACGTCCACGACTGCGGACTCGCCCAGCCGCTCGTTGGCCTGGGCGAGTTCTTCGCCGGTCATGCCGATGCCGGAGTCGGTGATCGACAGCATGACGCCGCCGCCGTCGATCCGGCTGCCGGAGACCGTCACCCTGGTCTCGCGCGGGGAGAACGACAGCGCGTTCTCGACCAGCTCGGCGATCAGGTGGATGACGTCGTTGACTGCCTGCCCGGCGACGGAGACGCCGTCGGGGACCTGGAGCACGACCCGCTCGTAGTTCTCGACCTCCGACAGCGAGGCGCGGGCCACGTCGACGAGCTTGACCGGCTGACTCCAGCGCCGGGGCGGCTCCTGACCGGCCAGGACCAGCAGGTTCTCGGAGTTGCGGCGCATGCGGGTGGCCAGGTGGTCCAGCTTGAACAGGTTGGCCAGCCGCTGCTCGTCCTGCTCGCCCTGCTCCAGCCCGTCGATCAGGGTGATCTGCCGTTCCACCAGCGTCTGGCTGCGCCGCGACAGGTTCACGAACATCGCGTTGACGTTGGCGCGCAGCCGCGCCTCCTCGCCCGCCAGCCGCACCGCCTCGCGGTGCACCTCGTCGAACGCCCGCGCGACTTCCCCGATCTCGTCCTTGGAGGAGATCTGGATGGGGGGCACGTGCAGCGACTCCGGGTCCGCCTCGCCCTCGCGCAGCTGCCGCACCAGGCCGGGCAGCGTCTTGCCGGCGACCTTGAGCGCGTCCCCGCGCAGGCGTCGCAGCGGCCGCACGAGCGAGCGCGCCATGATCGCGGTGACCACGAGGACCAGCACCAGCAGCAGGACGACCAGGCCGATGCTGAAGGCCGCCGCCTGCCTGTCGGCGCTCTGCAGGTCCGCGGCGCGGGTGGCGATCTCCTGCGACAGCGCCTTCTGCACGGCGTGCGTCTTGTCGACGGTCTGCGTGATGGAGTCGAACCAGCGGTCGACGTCCTTGGTGGTCGTGATGTCCAGCCGCTGCAACGGGGCTGGGGAGTTGTGCAGGAAGATCGCGCGCTTGACGTAGAACTCGGCCCGGCCGACCTCGGCGCTGGCGACCGTGTTGTCGAAGAGCTCGCGCTGGCTCGAGGTGGCGGCGCTTTGGAAGGTCTCCCGTTCGCTCTCCCGCCGGGCACGGGCATCGACGAAGGCGTCGAACTCCGGTTCGGTGAACTCGCCCGTCAGCAGCGCGGAGGCCAGCAGCGCGCGCTGCTTGGAGGTCTCCTCCTCGGCCCGCGCGACGGCGCGCATGGCCGTTCCGGTCGCGATGATCTGCTCGTCCGCCGCGCCGCTGCTGACCTCGTCGAAGAGCTGCAGCAGCTCGGTGATGGTCTCGCCGTACTTCTGCACGGTGGGCAGCGGAGGCAGCTGAGTGTCCTTGACCGTCTCGCGCATCGCGGGGAGCTGGGAGAGCCGGATGCGGACGATGTCCAGACGCCTGCGACCCAGGTCCGACAGGGAGCCCTGGACGGTATCGGCGGTGGCGAGCGTGCGCTCGATGCTGGCGTCGACGATGCCGTGCTGGGTCTCCAGTTGCGCGGACTCGCTCGGCCGGCGGTTGGAGGCGACGAAGCGGGCGGCTCTGTCGCGCTCGGCCGCGAGGTTGTGGGTCAGCTCGCCGACATCGCTGATCAGCGTGTTCACCTCGCCGACCCGCGCGTACTCCTGGGCGCTGGCGACGGAGGTGCCGACGCGCAGCCCGCCGAGGAGCACGCCGACGACCGTCGGGATGGCGATGAGAGCGATGAGGCGGGTCCGCACGCGCCAGTTACGCAGAGCGAACGCGCTGCCCGGCTTGGGCAGTGGCTGTTCCGCCGGTGCCAGCGTCGAAACAGGCGGTCCCGGCAGGTCTTTCGCCCTGCTACGACCGGAATCGGTCGTTGGTGTCCTCACTGTGGCAACCTCTCGCCATAGCCTGCTGCTGAGGGAGATCGTGCGTATTTCTCACGCCGACGCGTGATCGCAGGCAAGTTCGGTGCCCAATTTGAGCACAAACCTCATAGTTGAGCCAACGTCTCACGAGTTTTCCATCGTCCGAAGGGTCGCTTTGTTCGGGCCGCTAACCCCCGTTCACGGAGCGCAACCACCGTCTCAATCCGGACATATGACCCGTAAGATGACAGAAAGTAATATATGTGACCATAAAGAGAGATGTCGTATTAAGCAGAAAAGTAGGCGATTCGCGGGATAGCGTCTTCAGCTCCGATCAAGCCTCCGGTACGCTTCACGCCCGGCATCCGAATGCCGCGCTCCAGAAGCTTCCCCTGGTAGGAGAACCTCCCCCATGACACGCATCCCGCGCTGTCGCGCCCTCATCCTCGGCGTCGCAGTCGCACTCAGCCTTACCGCCTGCGGTGGCGGCGGCGAGTCCGCCGACTCGACGGCCAACACCGGCGGTTTGGAGAAAACCACGATCAAGGTCGGCGCCCTCCCCATTCCGGACTCCGTATCGCTGTATATCGCGAACGCCAAGGGCTTCTTCAAGGAGGAGGGCCTCACCGTGGAGCCGGTCATCATTACCGGTGGCGCGGTCGCGGTCCCGATGATCGAGAGCGGCGAGCTCGACATCTCCATGACCAACTACGTCTCGACCTTCGCCGCCGTCAGCAAGGGCAAGAAGATCAAGCTCGTCGCGGACATGTATCAGGCTGCTGAAAACAACTTCAACATCATGGTCCCGAAGGACTCGCCGATTAAGACCGTGGCGGACCTGAAGGGCAAGACCATCCTGGTCAACAACCTGAATAACATCGCCACGCTGGCCGTGACCACGCAGCTCAAGGTCGCCGGACTTACTGCAGAGGACGTCAAGTTCGCGGAGAAGCCGTTCCCCGAGATGGGCAACGCGATCGCGGGCGGCCAGGCCGACGCCGGCTGGATCACCGAGCCGTTCATCACCGCGACGCAGAGCAAGCTCGGCTTCCGCAAGCTCGCCGACACGATGACCGGCGAGACCGAGAACCTGCCCATCGCCGGCTGGATGGCCACCGAGGAGTGGACGCAGAAGCACCCGAAGACGCTGGCCGCCTACCAGCGCGCGATCGCCAAGGCCCAGGAACTCGCCGCCAGCGACCGCAAGGAGATCGAGGCCAGGCTTCCGGACTACACCAAGATCGACGCGCAGACCGCGTCGGTGATCACCCTCGGGACCTACCCGAGTGAGCTGAACGCCGACCGGTTGCAGAAGGTCGCCGACCTGATGCTCGAGTACAAGTACCTCGACAAGCCCATCGACGTGAAGTCGATCATCGTGGCGCCCCCGTCCGCGGGATGAACGGAGCACCTCTGACCCGCGGCGCCATCGGCGTCGCGGGCTTCCTCGTCATCGGCGAGCTGGTCGTCCGGCTCTGGGTGTCCCGGGCGTTCGACTTCCCCGCGCCGTCGGTGATCCTGTACGAAGCCGCGCTCCTCCCCCTCGACCCGGAATTCCTGCAAGGGATGCTGGTCACGGTCGGGAACTGGGGGCTCGGTCTGCTCATCGCGATCGGCGTGGCGGTGCCGCTGGGCGTGCTGCTCGGCGCGCTGCCCCCTGTGGAGCAGGCGGTCCGTCCGCTGGTGGAGTTCCTGCGGCCGATTCCCTCGGTGGCGATCATCCCGCTGGCCATCCTGCTCATCCCGAACAACTCGCTGATGAAGGTGTCGGTCATCGTCTACGCGTCGCTGTGGCCGATCCTCATCAACACCCTGTACGGCATGCACGACGTCGACCCGCTGGCCAAGGAGTCGATGCGGACCTTCGGGTTCGGCCCGCTGGCGGTGCTGACCCGGGTGAGCCTGCCCAGCGCCGCCCCGTTCGTGGCGACCGGCGTGCGGATCGCCGCCGGGATCGCGCTGGTGCTGGCGGTGAGCGCCGAGCTGGTGGCGGGCGGCGTCAACGGCCTCGGCGTGTTCGCGGTGGCGGCCGGCGCCGGCAACCGGATGGACCTGATCATGGCGGCCGCGCTCTGGGCGGGGATCTTCGGCGTGCTGGCCAACGTGGTGCTCCAGCTGGCCGAGCGCCGGCTCTTCCGCTGGCACTGGCTCCGGACGGGAGGGGCGCGGACGTGAAGGTGCTCAACAGGCTCTGGTTCGTCCCCCTGGTGATCGTCACCTGGGAGCTGATCACCCGGTTCGTCTATCTGGACGACGACTTCCCGCCGCCCAGCACGATCGTCGTGCGGACGTACGAGCTCTGGTTCTCGGGGCCCGCGTCGCGGCTCTTCCTCACCGACGACGCGTTCGAGAACATCATCCCCAGTCTCGGCCGCATGTTCGGCGGCTGGATCCTGGCCTCGGTGATCGGGGTGGTGCTCGGCGTGATCCTCGGGCGCTCGCGCAAGATCTCCGGGTACGTGGACGGCCTGATCGAGCTCGGCCGGGCGGTGCCTCCACCGATGCTGCTGCCGCTGTTCGTGGTCCTGTTCCAGGCGGGGCTCGCGACGCAGCTGGCCACGATCGTGTTCGGCGTCATCTGGCCCGTGCTGCTCAACAGCATTGACGGCGCCCGTTCCGTGGACCGCACCTACACCGACACGGCCACCGTGTTCGGGCTGTCGAAGGCGCAGCACCTGCGCGTGGTCGTCATCCCCGCGGCGTCCCCCAAGATCTTCGCCGGGCTGCGGCTGAGCCTGTCGCTGGCGCTGATCCTGATGGTGATCTCGGAGATCTTCGGCGGCACCGACGGCATCGGCTACCAGTTGCTGGCGGCCCAGAGGAGCTTCGACGCGGCCGGCGTCTGGTCGGCGATCGCGCTGCTCGGCGTGCTGGGCTATCTCGTGAACGCGCTGTTCGTGCTGGCCGAGCGGCGTGTCCTGATCTGGCACCGCCAGGCCCATCGCACACCATGACCGTATGACCTCGAGAAAGGGACCCATGCGTCACTCCGACGACCTCCTCTGGAGCGCGATAGCGGACCTGTCCCGCTTCGCGGCTCTGCTCACCATGGCCGACCTGGGCGTGGCCGACGAGCTGGCTCACGGCCCGCTGGGCACGGCCGAGCTGGCCGAGCGGTGTGAGGCGGACTCGGACGCGCTGCGCAGGGTGCTGCGGGAGCTGGAGGCCATGGGTCTGGTGCGGCGCACCGGGGACGACCGTTACGACCTCACCGGGCACGGCACCCCGCTGCGCTCGGACGTCCCCGGCTCGCTGCGCTCCTCCATCCAGACCCTGGGCGAGGAGAGCCTCTGGTACGCGATCGGCAACCTGCCGGCCACGGTCCGCGCGGGGTCGTCGGCGCTCACGGCCCGCTTCGGCGGGCTCTACGACCACCTGGCCGCGAACCCGGAGTCCAGCAGGCTGTTCGGCGAGTACATGGCGACCCGGGCGATCCCGTTCATCGAGGGCCTGGTGAAGCGCTACGACTTCACGGACGTACGCACCCTGGTGGACGTGGGCGGCGGCCGGGGGCACATCCTGGCGGCGGTCCTGCGGGCGAACCCCGGGATGCGCGGCGTGCTGCTCGACCAGGCGCACGTCATCGAGCAGGCCAGGCCGGCGCTGGAGGCCGACGGGGTGATCGGCCGGTGCGAGCTGGTCCCGGGCGACTTCTTCCGTGAGGTCCCGGCGGGCGGCGACGCCTACCTGCTGGGGAGCGTGCTGCACAACTGGGACGACGAGGACGCGGTGACGATCCTGCGCAACGTGCGCCAGGCGATGGACCCGGCCGGCCGGGTGCTCGTCCTGGAGGTCGTGCTGCCCGACGACGACGCCCCCCACCTGGGCAAGGACCTGGACATGCGGATGCTCGCGGTCTTCGACGGCGGCGCCGAGCGCAGCCGGGCGGAGTACGGCGCGCTCCTGGCGCGGGCCGGGCTCGCGATCTCCCGGGTCGTCCCCCTGGACGGCTCCGCCAGCGTGATCGAGGCCGTGACCGAGGCCGCGACCGAGGCCGCGACCGAGGCCGTGGCCGAGCCGCCGGCCGGTTAGCCGTTCCAGCCCGGCACGGCGGTGCGCACGGTCAGGGCGTGCTCGACCAGGTGGATCAGGGCGCCCTTGACCGAGTCCTTGGAGCGCGCGTCCAGGCGGATGAGCGGGATGTGCGGCACCAGCGAGAGCGCGTCGCGGACTTCGGCATCGGCGTGCTGGAACTGGCCGTCCCAGCCGTTGATCCCGACGATGAAGGGCAGCTGGGCCTCCTCGAAGTAGTCGATGGCCGGGAAGCTGTCGGCCAGCCGCCGCGTGTCGACCAGCACCACCGCGCCGATCGCGCCGCGCACCAGGTCGTCCCACATGAACCAGAACCGGTGCTGGCCCGGCGTGCCGAACAGGTAGAGGATCAGGTCGCGGTCCAGCGACACCCGGCCGAAGTCCATGGCCACGGTGGTCGTGGACTTCAGCGGGGTCATGCCGAGGTCGTCGATCCCGGCGGAGGCGTCGGTCATGACCGCCTCGGTGGTCAGCGGCATGATCTCCGACACCGCTCCCACGAACGTCGTCTTGCCCACGCCGAAGCCGCCGGCCACCACTATTTTGGTCGAGGTCAATTCCCCGCTAGAGCCTGCGAAGTCCACTGAGCACCCTTTCCAGCAAGTTGACATCCGGGCGGCCGGCTTCCAGCTGTGGCTGGTGCACCCGTACCAGTCCCTCTGCCGCCATGTCGGCGATCAGCACCCGCACCACCCCCAGCGGGATGTGCAGCAGGGCCGAGACCTCGGCGACCGACCGCACCTGGCGACACAATTGGGAAATCGCGTGATATTCAGGGGTTATATGGGAGAACTCCCGCTGTTCCGCCGTCGCGGACGACACCAGCGCCTCCATCGCCAGCTTCACCCGCGGCGCCGTGCGCCCGCCGGTCACCGCGTACGGCCGCACCGGCGACGCCGGGTCGGGCTGCGACCGGGGCGGGGAGCCCGGCTCCCGGCCACCGTTGTTCCACCGCGGATCCGACACCGGCATCACCTGGTCTGGGACGCGCGCAGCTCCGCACGCACCGCGGGCGTGAGCACCTGCCCCGCCCGATCCACCATCAAGGTCATCTGGTAGGCCACCAACCCCATGTCGCAGTCGGGAGCGGCGAGCACCGCCAGGCACGAGCCGTCCGAGATCGACATGATGAGCATCAGCCCTCGCTGCATCTCGACAATGGTCTGCGAGACCCCGCCACCCTCGAAGACCCGGGCGGCTCCCGCGGTCAACGACACCAGACCGGACGCGATCGCCGCGAGCTGGTCCGCCCGGTCCGCGGGGAACCCCGACGAGGCCGCCAGCGGCAGCCCGTCGGAGGAGACCACCACCGCGTGGGCCACGCCCGGCACCGTACTGACGAAGTCAGTGATCAACCAGTCCACGCCGCGGGCGGCATGGCTCAACTCGTTCATTTCCGATCACCCTCGCCTGTCTGATCGTTCCTGCCGTTACCGCCGCCGAAGGCGGGCCCTCCGGACGGGTTGCCGCCGAAAGCCGGGCTCGGCGGGGGCGCGGGCGCCCGGCCGCCGTTGATGTCCTCGCGCGCCGCCCGGAAGCCCTGCTGGAAGTTCGACAGCCGGGAACGGAGCCGGTCGGGCGAGACGGGGGGCACCGGCGCGACGCCCTTGGGCGCGGACGCGGTCTCGGCCGAGCCGGGCACCAGGTTCGCCTTGGGCACCCGCTTGGGCAGTCCGGCCGCGGTCGAGCCGTCGCGGACCGGTTCCACCGCCGCCTTCGCGGCCGACCAGCCCTCGTCCGCCTTCGACGAGCTCCAGCTCGAACCGCCGCGCTCGAACCAGGCCGACTCCACCGCGGCGTAGATCGGCAGATAGTCGTCCCCGTCACCGGAGGAGCCGGAGGAGCCGGACCCCACCGCCGGGAGCGGGCCGGTGGACGGCTCGCTGCCGGGGAACTCGTACCGGGGCCGCTCCGGCGGGTCGATGCGCTCGCCGTACGCGTAACCCATGGGCCGCTGCTGGTCGGGCATGCCGCGGCGGGGCAGCTGGTTGCCGCCGTTCCAGCCGGGCGTGCGCGGGGGCATCCAGTCGTTGGTCTCGTACGCGCCGCCGCCTCCCCTGGTCGGCTCCGGCCAGCCGCCGTCCGACGGCCACGGCGGAACCGGCCAGCCGGACCCGCCGTCGGGGCTGGAGGGGAACGACGGGTGTCCTGGGCCCATCGGGAAGACGTTGAGCGGCATCGGCGCGGGGTGCGGCCCGCTGTACGGCTCGCTCTGGCCGCCGGACGTGCCCGCGAGCGCGGCCGACTGGGAGAGCAGCGACTCGGGGATGAGCACCATGGCGGTGAGCCCGCCGGCGGCGTGCGGGCGCAGTTGCACCCGGACGCCGTGGCGGTGCGCCAGCCGGGCCACCACGTACAGGCCCATCCGGCGTGAGACCGCCACGTCCATGCCGGGGGTGTCCGTCAGCCGCTCGTTGGCCTGGGCGAGTTCTTCGGCGGTCATGCCGATGCCCGCGTCGGTGATCGACAGCATGACGCCGCCGCCGTCGATCCGGCTGCCCGACAGGGTCACCCGGGTCTCGCGCGGGGAGAACGACAGCGCGTTCTCCACCAGCTCGGCCAGCAGGTGGATGACGTCGTTGACGGCCTGACCGGCGATCGACACCCCGTCGGGGACCTGGAGCACGACCCGCTCGTACCCCTCCACCTCCGACAGCGAGGCGCGGGCCACGTCGACGAGCTTGACCGGCTGACTCCAGCGGCGCGGCGGGTCCTGGCCGGCCAGGACCAGCAGGTTCTCGGAGTTGCGGCGCATGCGGGTGGCCAGGTGGTCCAGCTTGAACAGGTTGGCCAGCCGCTGCTCGTCCTGCTCGCCCTGCTCCAGCCCGTCGATCAGGGTGATCTGCCGTTCCACCAGCGTCTGGCTGCGCCGCGACAGGTTCACGAACATCGCGTTGACGTTGGCGCGCAGCCGCGCCTCCTCGCCCGCCAGCCGCACCGCCTCGCGGTGCACCTCGTCGAACGCCCGCGCGACCTCGCCGATCTCGTCCTGGGTCTTGACGCCGATCGGCGCGACGGGGGCGGCCGCCGTGTCACCGCTGTCGCGCAGCGTGCGCACGGTCTGCGGCAGCCGGTGGTTGGCCACGTCCAGCGCCTCGCGGCGCAGCCTCCGCAGCGGCCTGATCAGGGAGCGGGCGATGAGGGAGATGATGGCGAGCACCACGACCAGCAGGATCATGATGAGCACGGCCGAGATCAGGGCGGACCTGTTGGCTCCGTCCTCCAGCGCGCGGGCGCGCAGGATGAGGGTGGACGCGAGGGTCGTCTCTACCTTCCGCATCGCGTCGATCTTGCCGGTGCTCACGTCGAACCAGGTGTCGACGTCCTTGGCCGGCTCGTTGCCGATGCTGAGCGGCCGGTTCTGCGCCGACTGGGCGACGGCCCGCAGCCTGAACAGGTCGGTCTGGTCGATGTCGCGGCCGACGACCTGGTTGCGGAAGAGTTCGAGCTGGTCCTGGGTGGCCAGCGTGGCGAAGAGCGTCTGCTCGCTCTCCTCCCTGGCCTTGGCCGCGGTGAGGGATTCCAGCTCGCCGGCGTCGAAGCCCTTCTTGTCCAGCGCGCTGGCCAGGATGCCGCGCTGTCGGGACGCCTGCTCCTTGGCCCGCGCCATCGCGGCCATCGCGCCCGCGGTGTGCGCGACCACGTCGTCCACGGCGACCTGGCCGAGCTGGTCGTGGAACTGCAGGATGGCGGCGTTGATCTGGGAGTACTTGGAGATCGTGGGCAGCGGCTGGATCTTGCCCTCGACGGCGGTGTCGCGCAGCGCCCGGATCTCCTCCAGCCGGCGCAGCACCGGGCGCACCGCGTCGCCGTGCGTGTCGCTGACGGTGTCGGCGCGCCGCCGGGCGTCCGCGATCAGGTCGTCGACCTCGTCGTGCAGGCCGCGTAACTGCGGTTCGCGCACGTCGGGCCGGCCCTGGGCGATGTAGAGCGCGGTCGCGTCCCGTTCGGCACCGAGCGCGTGGCTGACCGCGCCCAGCGACTCGCTCAGTTCGGCGACCTCGCGCAGGGTCTGGTACGTGTTCGCGTCCTGGAGTGAGGTGATCACGTTCAGCCCGCCCAGGGCCACGGCCACGGCGGTCGGCACCACGATGAGCGCGACCAGGCGTGATCGCACGTGCCAGTTGCCCAGGCGGAACCTGCCAGAGGACGGCTTGACCTGGGGTCGGTCCTGATGGCCGTGCGACTCGCGGTCAACGGAAGCTACAGCACCCTGCGTACTCACTGCCTTCGCTACCTCTCGCCCCGGAGGGAATCTCGATGATCATGCATGGATTGCAGGAGGGCTCAATGACTATCGAGATGAGGGCCATTTCGAGCATGAGATCCACGACATGGGATCCAATCGTTCCCGACAATGCGACACGATTACCGGACCGTCCGTCGCCGATGGCGAAATGGGACGGTCTGCTCACAGCTCGGTCAGCCGATCATCGAACGCATCACCAGTAACGGGAACCCACGGATCACCTCCTTCACCACCCGACTCAGGCCCCTCAACCTGGGTCAAGGCTGGCGAAAGCACATAGATTGCTAAATGTTCAAGCCAATCACCACGATAGAACGTCAATCTAGCAATGCAACCACAAGTGATATTTTCGCGATGAACAAGCGCCATCTGGTGCTACCGTCAGTGCTTGTTGCGTGTCAGGCGCATCTTCCGCGAGTAACAGACCACCCCCCTACCTTCCGGCTCCGTCTCACCGTGCGAAGGGAGTCCCCGACATGAGGCTTGGCCGTTCCAGCAGGGCCGCCATCATCGGGTTGGCCCTGGCGCTGGGGATCACCGCGTGCAGCGGTGACTCCTCACCCAGCGTGCCGACCTCGACCGCTGCCGCCAACGGCGGCTTGGAGAAGACCGAGATCAAGGTCGTCGGCCTGCCGGCCATCGACACGGCCGCGCTGTACGTGGCCATCGATCAGAAGCTGTTCGAGAAGGAGGGGCTCAAGGTCACGCCGCAGATCGTCCAGTCGTCCCCCGAAGCCATTCCCATGCTCCTGAATGGCGAGATCGACGCCATGTTCGGCAATTATGTCTCCATGTTCCAGGCGCACGACCAAGGCGCGCTGAAGCTGCGAATCCTGGCCGAAGGCTCACGCGCGGCGCCGGATTCCCTGAGTGTGATGGCTTTACCTGATTCGCCAATCAGGTCGGCGAAGGACCTCGAAGGCAAGACGATCAACGTGAACGTGCTGCACAACTTCCAGGAGCTCGCCCTCACCCAGGTCCTTAAAGCCAATAATGTCGATCCGAAAAAGATCAAGTATGTCCAGGTGACGTTCCAGAACATCATGCCCGCCTGGCAGAAAGGCCAGATCGACGCCGCCTATCTCGGCGAGCCCCTGGTGACCGCGGCGACCTCCCAGATGGGCGCCCGCAAGATCCTCGACCCCGCCTCCGGCCCCGCCTCCGAGTTCCCCATCTCCGGCTACGTCAGCACCCAGGACTGGTACGAGAAGAACCCGAAGACGGCCGCCGCCTTCCAGCGCGCGCTGCACAACGCGGCCAAGATGATGGAGGGCAACCGCGAGCTGGTCGTCGACGTGCTGCCGAACTTCACCCAGATCGACAAGGCCACCGCGGCGACCGTGACGTTCCCGTACTTCTCCAGCTCCGACAACCCGGTCAGGCTGCAACGGGTGGCCGACTGGATGGTCGAGGCCGGATGGCTGAGCAAGGACATCGACGTCGCGTCGCTGATGTCTCCCACCACCTCCGGGTGAGCACCCCCGTCCTGACCCGATCACCGCTGGCACGCCCCCGGTCCGCCCGGTGGGCGCGCCGGGTGACCGGGGCGCTCGCGTTCGTCGCGCTCGTGGAGATCGCCGGACGGGCCGGGGCGGCCGAGTTCCTGCCGCCCGCCTCGGAGATCCTCCAGCGTGCCGGGAGCCTGCTGGCCGACCAGGCCTTCCGCGCGCACGCGGGCACGAGCGTGCTCGCCTGGGCGATCGGCCTGGCCGTGGCGGCGCTCGTCGCGGTGCCGCTCGGCGTGCTGTTCGGCAGCGTCCCGCTGATCGACGCGGCGACGCGGGCGATCGTGGAGTTCCTGCGGCCGATCCCGTCCGTGGCGCTGATCCCGCTGGTGGCCCTGCTCATCGGGACCGGGCTGCAACTGCGGATCACCCTGGTGGTCTACGCCGCCGTCTGGCCCATCCTCTACAACACGATGTACGGCCTGCGCGCCGTCGATCCGGTGGCCAGGGAGTCGCTGCGCTCCTACGGCTTCGGCCGGCTCTCGGTGCTGTGGTGGGTGTCGCTGCCCTCGGCGGCGCCGTTCATCATGACCGGGTTCCGGCTGGCCACCGGCGTGGCGCTCATCCTGACCGTGAGCACCGAGATCGTCGCCGGGCGCGGCGAGGGCATCGGCGTGTTCATCTACTTCGCCGGCATCGCGGTGCCGGCCAGGATGGACGACATCCTCGCCGGGGTCGTCTGGGTGGGGCTGTTCGGGGTGGCGGTCAACGCCCTGCTGGTGTCGGCCGAGCGCCGGCTGTTCCGATGGCACCACGCGCGGGTGGGAGGCGGCTCGTGACGCGGCTGGGCAGGGCGTTGTCCCGGTGGCTGCTGCTGGCGGTGCTGGTCGTCCTCTGGGAGGTGGCGACCAGGGCCGCGGGCAGCGCGTTCTTCCCGCCTCCCTCCACGATCGTGACCCGGATGCACGCCCTGTGGTTCTCCGGGCCGCCCGGCCGGCTGTTCCTCACCGACCAGGCCGTGGCGGACATCCTGCCGAGCCTGGGCCGGATGGCCGGCGGGCTGGCCGGGGGCGCCACCGCCGGGATCCTGCTCGGGCTGGCGCTCGGGCTGTCCTCCCGGGCCTACGACTACCTCGACGGCGTGTTGCAGTTCCTGCGGGCCATCCCGCCGCCGGCGCTGGTGACGGTGTTCCTCGTGGTGTTCGGCTTCGGGCTGCGGATGCAGCTGGCCTTCATCATGTTCAGCGTCGTCTGGCCGGTGCTGCTCAACACCGCCGACGGCGCCCGCGCGGTCGAGCCGCTCTACCTGGAGACCGGCCGGGCCTTCCGGCTGTCGCGCCGGGAACGGGTGATGCGGATCGTGCTGCCCGCCGCGCTGCCGAAGGTGTTCGCCGGGCTGCGGCTGGCGCTGTCGCTGTCGCTCATCGTCACCGTCTTCGCCGAGCTGCTGCCCGGCACCACGAACGGGATCGGCTTCCAGCTCACGGTGGCGTACTCGATGTTCAACCTGCCGGCGATGTGGGCCGGGATCGTGCTCCTGGGCGTCCTCGGCTATCTGCTGAACGAGCTGTTCCTGGTGGCCGAGCGCCGGGTCCTGGGCTGGCACCACGCGCGCGAGAGGGCGGGCGCGTGAGCCCGGCCGGGCTCCTGACCGGCGAGCCGGCCGGCGCCACCAGCAGGAACGCCCCTGGACCGGAATGGCAGAGGTCGGCGATGACCTTGATCGGCTCGCCGGCGGCGGCCACCAGGAACGCCGAGACGTAGTCCGTCATCGTGATGTCCAGCGCCCCGCTCTCCAGCTCCGGCAGCGCCGTCGCGCCCCCCCTGGACGACCACCGGCCGGACACTCAGCCCTTCCTTCCGGAAGAAGCCCTTGACCCCGGCGATATACAACGGCGCCGCGTCGGGAATGGTCAGCACGCCTACGCGGAGAACAGTCTTTTCCGCGCTCATTCCGTCCGTCGGCGCGGGCCCCGCCGCGGCGCAGGCGGCCGGCGTCAGAGCTGCGGGCAGGGCGAGGAGAACGGCCTGACCTCGAATGATGCGTGACGTCGGAGTCGCTCCCGCACGGGCTGTCATGACAGCGGTGAAGCGTACCCGCAGCTCATCGCGGCAGAATGCGGCTTCGGCATTTGCAACCAATGGGGCCTTCGGTAGAGTCGCCGTGTTATCTCTGGACTCGCCCCGAGGACAATCACGTTGCTTGAGATAGAAAACCTCACACACACCTACGGAGCAGGCGGGCCCAACGCGCACCACGCCATCGACCAGCTCAACCTGAGCGTCGCCGAGGGCGAGTTACTGTGCATCGTCGGCCCCTCCGGATGCGGGAAGTCCACGCTCCTGCGCTCCATCGCCGGCCTGATCACCCCGACGGGCGGCCGGATCAAGGTCGACGATCAGCTGGTCAGGCAGACCCCCGACAACCTGGCCGTGGTGTTCCAGGACTACAGCCGGTCCCTGTTCCCCTGGATGTCGGTGGCCGACAACGTGGCGCTGCCGCTGCGCCGCAAGAACATGGACGCCAAGCGCCGCCGCGAGGCGGCCGCCGAGGCCCTGGAGTCCGTGGGGCTCTCCGACGCCGGGCGCAAGTACCCGTTCCAGCTCTCCGGCGGCATGCAGCAGCGGGTCGCGATCGCCCGCGCGCTGGCCTACCGGCCCACCCTGATGCTCATGGACGAGCCGTTCGGCTCGGTCGACGCGCAGACCCGCGAGGACCTCGAGGACCTCGTGCTCAAGGTGCGCGGGCATCATCGGATGACGATCGTGCTGATCACCCACGACATCGACGAGAGCGTGTACGTGGGCGACCGCGTGGTGGTGCTGTCCAAGGCGCCCGCGCACGTGGTGGGCGACCTCCAGGTCAAGCTGCCCGCGCCGCGCGACCAGATCACCACGCGCGAGCACCCCGACTTCGTCCACCTGCGCGCCGAGGTGGGCCGCCTGGTCCGCGGCCAGCCGGTGGCGCACTGACGCCGGGGCCCCGTCC
>NZ_JAPNNL010000069.1 GCF_027620315.1 Nonomuraea corallina
CTCGGCCCCGAGTACCAGGCGTACCCGAAGGTGTCGGCCTACCGGGCGGCGCAGGGCGTGGAGGCGGTGGTCCGCGACCTGGCGCGGGCCGACCACGTGATCGACACCGTCGCCGGGGTGGGGGAGGAGGCCAGGCTGAACGGGATCGTGTTCGAGGTGTCCGACCCGGACGCCGTCCTGGCGACGGCGAGGCAGGAGGCGTTCCGGCAGGCCGCGGTCAAGGCCGCGCAGTACGCCGTGCTGGCCGGGCGGCCGCTCGGCCGGGTGGTGTCGATCGCGGAGGAGCGGCACGGGCCGCCGGTCCCGATGGCGCGGACCATGGCGGCCGAGGCGCACGACACGGTGAGCCCCGGCCGGCAGGCGATCGGCGTCACCGTCCAGGTGGGTTACGCCTTCGGCGACTGAACGGCGCGGGCCGGGCGGCCCGCGCCGGCCGCGTCAGGCCAGGGCCAGCATCCGGTCCAGGGCGACCCGCGCCCAGTGGGCGGTGTCCGCGTCGACCGTGATCCGGTTGACCACCTCGCCGCTCGCGAGCGACTCCAGCGCCCACACCAGGTGCGGAAGGTCGATCCGGTTCATGGTCGAGCAGTAGCAGACCGTGCGGTCCAGGAACGACACGCTCTTGTCGGGGAACATCTGGGCCAGCCGCTTGACCAGGTTGAGCTCGGTGCCGACGGCCCAGGCGGACCCGGCGGGCGCCTCGCGCAGCGTCGTGATGATGTGCTCGGTGGAGCCCACGTGGTCGGCCTTCAGCACGACCTCGTGCCGGCACTCCGGGTGCACCAGCACGTTCACACCCGGGACGCGCCCGCGCACGTCGTCCACCGATTCGGCGGTGAAGCGGCCGTGCACCGAGCAGTGGCCGCGCCACAGGATCATGCGCGCCCGCTCCAGCTGCTCGGCGGTCAGCCCGCCGTTGGGGCGGTGCGGGTTCCAGACCACGCAGTCGTCGAGCGACATGCCCATCTCCAGCACGGCCGTGTTGCGGCCCAGGTGCTGGTCCGGCAGGAAGAGCACCTTCTCACCCTGCTCGAACGCCCAGTCCAGGGCGCGGCGCGCGTTGGACGAGGTGCACACCACGCCGCCGTTGCGCCCGCAGAAGGCCTTGATGTCCGCGCTGGAGTTCATGTACGTGACCGGGACGACGCGGTCGGCCAGCCCGGCGTCCTCCAGCGCCTCCCAGGCATCCTCGACCTGGTCGAAGGTGGCCATGTCGGCCATCGAGCACCCGGCGGCGAGGTCCGGCAGGATGACCTGCTGCGCGTCGGTGGTCAGGATGTCGGCCGACTCGGCCATGAAGTGCACCCCGCAGAACACGATGTACTCGGCCTGCGGGCGGGCGGCGGCCTGCTGCGCCAGCTTGAACGAGTCGCCGGTCACGTCGGCGAACTGGATCACCTCGTCGCGCTGGTAGTGGTGGCCCAGCACGAACAGGCGGTCGCCGAGCGCCGCCTTCGCCCGGCGGGCGCGTTCGACCAGCCGGGGGTCGGAGGCCGGCGGCAGCTCGCCGGGGCAGTCCACCCCTGTCTCGCTGTGCGGATCGGAGCCCCGGCCGAGCACGAAGAGCGGAAGTCCCGTCTGGGTGGTCATCGCCCTACCCCCTTATCGTCGAACTGACGATTCATCATGACATACCCAGAAGACCGATTTGTCCCCCGGGGGGCGGGCGGGAATGTGTGGCATCCCCCCGATGTTGGTAGCGTCAATAGCAGGACGTCGGAAACAGACCCGGTTAGGGAGTCAGCAGATGACGGTTGAGAGCAGCGAGACCACGGCACAGGGCCTGAACCTGACCGACGCGGCCGCGGCCAAGGTCAAGGGCCTGCTCGAGCAGCAGGGCGAAGAAGGTCTGCAGCTGCGCGTGGCCGTGCAGCCGGGCGGTTGCTCGGGGCTGCGCTACCAGCTCTTCTTCGATGACCGCTCCATGGACGGCGACGTCGTGTCGGACTTCGGCGGCGTGAGCGTGGTGACCGACCGGATGAGCGCTCCCTACCTGATGGGCGCCACCATCGACTTCGTCGACACCATCGAGAAGCAGGGCTTCACCATCGACAACCCGAACGCCACCGGCAGCTGCGCCTGCGGCGACTCGTTCAACTAGTCGATCGCCCGCTGGTTCGGTGCCGCCGGCCCCGTTCCGCCTTTGTGCGGGCGGGGCCTTCGCGTATTCTCGTGGGGCTCAACTGGCTTGCTGACAACGAGGAAGAAGAATCCCGTGCGCATCGCCGTCACCGGCTCCATCGCGACTGACCACCTGATGACCTTTCCCGGCAGTTTCGGCGATCAGCTCATCGCCGAGCAACTCGACCGGGTGTCGCTGTCGTTCCTGGTCGACGACCTGCAGATCCGGCGGGGCGGCTGCGCGGCCAACATCGCCTTCGGCATGGCCTGCCTGGGCCTGAAGCCGCTCCTGGTCGGGGCGGTCGGCAACGACTTCGCCGACTACCGCTCCTGGCTGGAGCGTCACGGCGTCGACTGCGACTCGGTGCACATCTCCGAGACGCAGCACACCGCGCGGTTCCTGTGCACCACCGACGACAACCACAACCAGATCGCCTCCTTCTACACCGGCGCGATGGCCGAGGCCCGGCTGATCGAGCTGAAGCCCGTCGCCGACCGGGTGGGCGGCCTGGACCTGGTGCTCATCGGCCCCAACGACCCCGACGGCATGCTCCGCCACACGGACGAGTGCCGCCACCGCGGCATCCCGTTCGCCGCCGACATCTCCCAGCAGCTCGCCCGCATGGCCGACGAGCAGATCCGCCAGCTGGTCGACGGCGCCGCCTACCTCTTCTCCAACGACTACGAGAAGGGCCTGATCGAGCAGAAGACAGGCTGGTCCGACGAGGAGGTGCTGAGCCGCGTCGGCGTCCGCGTCACCACGCTCGGCCCCAAGGGCGCGGTCATCGACCGCCGGGGCGAGCCGTCGATCCACGTCGCCCCCGCCCCGGAGCGCGGCAAGGCCGACCCGACGGGCGTCGGCGACGCCTTCCGCGCCGGGTTCCTGGCCGGCCTCGCCTGGGGGCTGTCGCTGGAGCGCTGCGGCCAGGTCGGCAACCTCACCGCCACCCACGTGCTGGAGCGCGTCGGCGGCCAGGAGTACGAGCTGGGCCAGAAGGAGTTCCTGGAGCGGTTCACTGCGGCCTACGGCGCCGAAGCCGCCACGGAGATCACCCCGCACCTGCGCTGCTACCACCCGTGACCGGGCGCGCCCCCGCCGAAGAGGCGGGGGCGCGGTGTCGTTTCCGGGGCGCCGTCCTCAGAAGTCCGTCCTGAGGAGTCCGTCCTGAGGAGTCGTCCTCAGGGCCGGCTGCCGGCGTAGACCCGGTGCACGAACTCGGCCAGCTTGTCGTCGGGCAGGTGACGGGCCAGGTCGGCTTCGGTGATCATGCCGACCATGCGGTTGTCGCGCATCACCGGCAGCCGCTTGATCTGGTGTTCCTCCATCCGGGCCAGGGCCTCCTCGACCGTGGCGTCGGCCGGCACCCACACCAGCCCCGTCGCCAGGTCGCCGGCCCGCACGCGGGCCGGGTCGTGGCCCAGGGCCACGCACTCCACCACGATGTCGCGGTCGGTGATGATGCCGGTCACCCGGTCGTCCAGGCACACCGGCAGCGCGCCCACCCCGTGCTCCCGCATGAGCTGCGCGGCCCGGTCGAGCGTCTCGTGCGACTGGACGCACTCCACGCCCGGGCTCATCAGATCGCCGGCGGTGTTGGTCATCTCGTCCCCCCTCGAAGAACTGTCTCTTCTCCAGGGGGACTACCCCGTGACGTGCGGCTCAGTAGTTGCGCCGCACGTGGATCGCCCAGCCCCCCTCGGGCAGTTCGTACGAGCCGACGTGGCGGTGGGACTTGAGCCGGCACCAGGCGGGCACGTCGGTGTAGGCCGCGGGATCGTCGGCCAGCACGGCCACCACGGCGTTCAGCGGAACATTGTTGATCTTCTCGGCGAGCATGATGATCGGGATGGGGCACTTCTTCCCCAGCGCGTCGATCGTCAGCACCGGATGAGTGGTCTCGGTCATGCGACTCCTGCGTCCTGGCGGATCCGGGCCACGAGCTCGGGCAGCACGGCGAGAAACCTGTCGACCTCCGCCGCCGAGGCGCCCCTGGGCAGTGACACCCGGACATTCCCATGCGTGAGCACGCCCATCGCTTCCAGAACGTGCGATGGACGAAGCGTACTAGCCGTGCAGGAACTCCCCGACGAGACCGCGAATCCCGCCTTGTCGAGCTCGGTCAGCAGCGCCTCGCCGTCCACGTACAGACAGGAGAACGTGACGATGTGCGGCGCCCGGCCGTCGGGGTCGCCGATCACCTCCACGTCCGGCACCACCTTCGGCACCGTCTCCCTGATCCTGGCGACCAGCGCGGACAGCCTGGAGCGTTCCCGGACGGCGTCGGCCGTCATCGCGCGCAGCGCGGCCGCCGCCGCCACGATGGCCGGCACGTTCTCGAACCCCGGCACCCGCCTGTGCTCGCGCTCGTCCTCCGGCAGGAACGAGCGGAACCGGGTGCCCTTCCTGACCGCCAGCACGCCGACGCCGGGCGGGCCGCCCCACTTGTGCGCGCTGGCCGTCAGCACCGACCAGCCCTCGGGCACCGGCATCCGGCCGGCCGTCTGGGCCGCGTCGACCAGCAGCGGCACCCCGTGGCGGCGGCACGCGGCCGCGGCCTCCGCCACCGGCTGGAGTGTGCCGACCTCGTGGTTGGCCGTCTGCAGGCAGGCCAGGGCGGTGCCGGGACGGGACACCGCCTCGGAGAACGCCGCCAGGTCGACCCGTCCCAGCCGGTCGACGCCGACGATCTCGGCGCTGCCGCCGTCGCGTTCGTGCAGGCGGGCGGTGTGCAGCACGCTGGAGTGCTCGACGGCCGAGGTCACCAGGTGACGTCCGGCCCGCCGTCTGCCCTGTAGGGTGCCGAGCAGACCGAGATGCACGGCCTGTGTGCCGGACGAGGTGAACGTCACCTCGTCGGGCCGCGCGCCCAGCGCCTCGGCCACTTCCGTACGGGCCTGCTCCAGCAGCAGGTGGGCACGGCGGGCCTGGTTGTAGAGCCTCGCGGGATCGGCCCAGCCGACGTCGATGGCCGCCAGCAGCGCTTCACGCGCCTGGGGGTGCAGCGGCTCGGTGGAGGCCGCGTCGAAGTACGCCACGGTTCTATGATCCCACTCGCGGCACGCCATGGAGGGGCCGCGCGGAAGGGCGGGGCACTTGCACGCTAATGTGTCTGCAATCAGCTGTGCATCAGGAAATACGAGCGCCCGGGAGAGACTCCCGGGCTTCATCTGTGGGGTAGGCGATCCGTGAGTCCGACCCGCCGTTCGACGCGGCGTCCGTTGGCCCGGCGTAGAGTGCCGCGCGCCGTCGCTTTGGCGTTGCTTGTGTCCTCCGCTGCGGCGTGTGCTGGAGACGTTCCCGAGGCAGAGTGGTCCAACGGGCTGCTGCCGGGCGCGATCACCGAGCAGGGTGAGACCGTCACCGCTCTGTGGAACGGAGCGTGGATCGCCGCGCTCGCCACCGGTGCGGTGGTCATCGGCCTGATCGTGTGGGCCTGCCTCTTCCACACCAGGCGCAGGGCCAAGGCCGAGCTGCCGCCGCAGGTTCGCTACAACCTGCCGATCGAGATGCTCTACACCCTGGTGCCTCTCGTCATGGTGTCGGTGTTCTTCTTCTTCACCGCGCGCGACTCCGAGGAGCTGACCTACGTCTCGGGCGACGCCCCGGTGAAGGTCAAGGTCGAGGCGTTCCAGTGGAGCTGGCGTTTCACCACGACGGTCAACGGCCAGACCACCGAGCCGGTGACCGGCATGCCGGTCAGCGACTACCAGCAGGGCCCGCAGCTCGTGCTGCCGGTCAAGCAGCGGGTGGAGTTCGACCTTGAGACCAACGACGTGATCCACTCCTTCTGGGTGCCCGAGTTCCTGTTCAAGCGGGACGTCATCCCCGGCATCCCCGAGGACAACCCGGGACGCAAGTTCGAGATCACCACCCTCGACGAGCCCGGCGTCTACGCCGGCCGCTGCGCCGAGCTGTGCGGCGTCGACCACAGCCGCATGCTCTTCTCGGTGAAGCTCGTGTCACAGCAGGAGTTCGACCAGTACGTCGCGTCCAACCAGGCGGGGAGTGCCCAGTGACCGCCATCCAAGAGCCCGTCTCCACACCGGTCCGGCCGGTGCGGCGGCCCACCTCCAAGGGCCGCATCATCGCCAAGTGGCTGTCCTCCACGGACCACAAGGTGATCGGCAACCTCTACCTGATCACCGCGTTCATCTTCTTCCTGGTCGGCGGGCTGATGGCCCTGGTCATGCGGGCCGAGCTGGCCCAGCCGGGGCTGCAGTTCACCAGCAACGAGCAGTTCAACCAGCTGTTCACCATGCACGGCACGATCATGCTGCTGATGTTCGCGACGCCGTTGTTCGCGGCCTTCGCGAACGCGATCATGCCGCTGCAGATCGGCGCCCCCGACGTGGCGTTCCCCCGCCTCAACATGGTGAGCTACTGGCTCTTCCTGTTCGGCAGCCTCATCGCGGTCTCGGGCTTCCTCACCCCTGAGGGCGCCGCGGCCTTCGGCTGGTTCGGCTACGCGCCGCTGTCCACGGCCGCCTACTCTCCCGGTCCCGGCGGCGACCTGTGGATCATGGGTCTGGCGATGTCGGGTCTGGGCACGATCCTGGGCGCGGTCAACTTCATCACCACGATCATCTGCATGCGGGCGCCGGGCATGACCATGTTCCGGATGCCGATCTTCACCTGGAACATCCTGCTGACCAGCATGCTCGTGCTGATGGCCTTCCCGGTGCTGGCCGCCGCGCTGCTCGCGCTGGAGTCCGACCGCAAGTTCGGCACCCAGATCTTCGCCACCGAGGTCGGCGGGCCGATGCTGTGGCAGCACCTGTTCTGGTTCTTCGGCCATCCCGAGGTCTACATCATCGCGCTGCCGTTCTTCGGCATCATCACGGAGATCCTGCCGGTCTTCAGCCGTAAGCCGATCTTCGGTTACATCGGCCTGGTCGGCGCGACGATCTCCATCGCCGGCCTGTCGATGACCGTGTGGGCGCACCACATGTTCCCGACGGGGCAGGTCCTGCTGCCGTTCTTCTCGTTCATGACGTTCCTCATCGCGGTGCCGACGGGCGTGAAGTTCTTCAACTGGATCGGCACGATGTGGCGCGGCCACCTGTCGTTCGAGTCGCCGATGCTCTACTCGATCGGCTTCCTGGTGACGTTCCTGCTCGGCGGCCTGACCGGTGTCATCCTGGCCTCGCCGCCGCTCGACTTCCACATCAGCGACACCTACTTCGTCGTCGCCCACTTCCACTACGTGGTCTTCGGCACGGTCGTGTTCGCGATGTTCGCCGGGTTCTTCTTCTGGTGGCCCAAGCTCACCGGCAGGATGCTCGACGACCGGCTCGGCAAGCTGCAGTTCTGGCTGCTGTTCATCGGCTTCCACGCCACGTTCCTGGTGCAGCACTGGCTGGGCATGCTCGGCTTCCCGCGCCGCTACGCCGACTACGGGGCCGCTGACGGCTTCACCGACCTCAACATGATCTCGTCGGTGGGCGCGTTCGTGCTCGGGGCCTCGACGCTGCCGTTCTTCTACAACGTCTGGAAGACCTGGCGCACGGCGCCCAAGGTCACCGTCGACGACCCGTGGGGTTACGGCGGCTCGCTCGAGTGGGCGACCTCCTGCCCGCCGCCGCGCCACAACTTCACCAAGCTGCCTCCCATCCGGTCCGAGCGTCCCGCGTTCGACCTCAAGTACCCGCACCTGTCCGCCAAGCCCGCGCCGGAGGTGGAGGCCCGATGAAGGTCCAAGGTTGGCTGTTCCTGCTGTGCGGTCTGTTCTTCGCCGGCGTCACTGTCGCCTACTGGTTCTGGACCAAGGCGGCCACCGGCGTGGGCGAGCCGGTCGGCACCACCGCGATGGCGATCTCGGTCGGCTTCGCGTTCATGATCGGCTACTACCTGATGTTCACCGCGCGGCGCATCGGCGACCAGCCGGAGGACAACAAGCAGGCCGACATCAGCGACGGCGCCGGTGAGATCGGCTTCTTCAGCCCCAGCAGCTGGTGGCCGCTGTTCGTCTGCCTGGCGGCGGCCTTCACCTTCGCCGGGTTCGTCATCGGCCTGTGGATGTTCTTCATCGGGGTGTTCCTGGTGATCATGGCGCTGATCGGCTTCGTGTTCCAGTACTACCGGGGCCACTTCTCGCACTGATCCTCGACCGGGAGCGGGCGTCCTTCTTTGAGGGGGACGCCCGCTTTTTGGTGTTCTTTACCGGAACGCGGATATGGCCAATCGATCACTCAGGGTAATAAGAGAGGTGAATCTGCTCGACTCGGACGGGGGAGTGCGTGTGGCGTATCGATCGTTGGGCCCGGCTCGACGCACGGCCTGGAGCGCGCGCCTGCGCGGAGGCCTGAGCAGGGGAGTGCGAAGGGGACTCGGCCTGAGCCTGGGACTGGGCCTGGCCATGACGTCGGCGGCGTGCTCGGCGAGCAGCGCCGCGAACGAGGAGCGGCAGGCGGCCCCCGACGCCACCGTGGCGGTCCAACCGGCCGACCGGGCGGCCAACGTCCCGACGGACCAGGGAGTCGTCGTGGCGGTCCTCGGCGGCACGCTCCGGAGCGTCACGGTCCGCAGCGAGGACGGGACCCTGCCAGGCTTGCTGAGCGCCGACAAGACCCGCTGGCGCAGCACCGCCACCGCCCGCCCGGGAGCCACCTACACGGTCAGCTCGATCGCCGTCAACGCCGACGGCAAACAGACCGAGAAGACGAGCACGTTCTCCACCGTCAAGGCGGCCAAGGCCTTCGACATCCAGAGCATCACGCCCAGCAAGGGCACCACCGGCCTGACGGTCGGCGTCGGCATGCCCATCATGATCGCCTTCGACCAGCCGATCACCGATCGCGTCTCGGTGGAGCGCAACCTGCTCGTCCGTACCTCCAGGCCCGTCGAGGGGGCCTGGCACTGGTTCGACGACCAGCACGTCGACTTCCGGCCGCGTCAGTACTGGCCCGCGCACACCGACGTGCGCGTGGAGGCCAACCTGGCGGGCGTGCACGGCGGCAAGGGCATGTACGGCAAGCGCGACCTGGCGCTGGACTTCCGGGTCGGCCGCTCCCAGATCACCAAGGGCAGCGTCAACGAGCATGTCCTGGTGGTGCGGCGCAACGGCAAGAAGATCCGCGAGATGCCGATGAGCGCCGGCCAGGGCGGCGTCATGAAATATCACACCACGTCGGGCATCCATCTCGCGATGTCCCGCGAGCCCGTCACCGTCATGACCTCGCCCGGCATCGGCCCCGGCCAGGCCGGCTACTACCAGATGACTGTCTACAACACGGTGCGGATCTCCAACAGCGGCGAGTACGTGCACAGCGCGCCCTGGTCGGTGGGCTCGCAGGGCAACTCCAACGTCAGCCACGGCTGCGTGAACATCAGCCCCGCCAACGCGGCCTGGTTCATCGAGAACACGCTGATCGGCGACCCCATCATCATCACGGGCTCACCGCGCCCGCTGGAGCCGACGAACGGCTGGGGTCACTGGCAGGAGTCGTGGAAGCAGTGGCTCAGGTGGAGTTCCATCAAGGACGGGCCGACCCTGCCGTTCTCCTGAACGCGCGCCCTGTCAGGAGACGGAGCCGCTGACCTTGATCCAGCCTTCGAGGGTCGCCGCGGCGCGGCCGGAGTCGACCGCCTGGGTGGCGCGGGCGTAGGCGTCGATCATGGCGGAGTCGAGGTCGTCGCCGGGGCCGTCGAGCGCGACCAGCGCCGCGGCCGCGTTGAGCAGCACGGCGTCGCGCACCGGCCCCGACTTGCCGCCGAGCGTGTCGTGCACCGCCCTGGCGTTGAAGGCCACGTCGCCGCCGCGCAGGGCGTCCGCCTCGGCCCGGGGGATGCCGAGCACCGCGGGGTCGAACGTGGTCCGGTCGGCGCCGCCGTCGTGCACCACCCACACCGTGGAGGTGGTGGCGATGGTCAGCTCGTCCAGCCCGTCGTCGCCGCGGAAGACCAGGGCGGACACGCCGCGCTCGGCGAAGACCCCGGCCAGCACCGGCAGCATGCGCGGGTCGTACACGCCGATGGCCTGAGCGGTCGGCCGGGCCGGGTTGGTGAGCGGGCCGAGGAAGTTGAAGACGGTGGGGACGCCGATCTCCTTGCGGGTCGGCCCGGCGAACCGCAGCGCCGGGTGGTAGACCGGGGCGAAGCAGAAGGCGATGCCGGCCTCGGTGGCCACCCGGGCGGTCTGCTCCGGGGTCAGGTCGAGGCGGATGCCGAGGTGCTCCAGCACGTCGGCGGCGCCGCACGAGGAGGAGGCGGCGCGGTTGCCGTGCTTGACGACGCGGGCGCCGGCGGCCGCGGTCACGATGGCGGCCATGGTGGAGACGTTCACGGTGTGGGCGCGGTCGCCGCCGGTGCCGACCACGTCGACGATCGGGCCCTCGACGTGGAGAGGAGTCGCGAGGTCGAGCATCGTGCGGGCCAGGCCGGTCACCTCGGCCACGGTCTCGCCCTTGGCGCGCAGCGCGACGACGAAGGCGGAGATCTGGGCGGGCGTGGCGGAGCCGGACATGATCTCCCGCATCGCCCAGGCCGTCTCGTCGGCCGTGAGGTGCTCCCCGGACAGGAGCGCGGAGAGAATCGCCGGCCAGGTCGTCCGCGAGTCCACGTCAGGCACCTACTTAGCGTTGAGTCGGCTGGAGGAGCGGCGGCGCATGAGGTCGGCGACGGTCTCGGCCAGCACGAGCGGCTCCAGGGGCTGGGACACCACGGCGTCGGCCTTGGACCAGTCGGCCAGCCACCGGTCGTCGCGCCGGGCGATGATGAGGCAGATCGGCGGGCAGTCGTAGACTTCGTCCTTGGCCTGGCGGCTGATGCCCATGCCGCCGGCGGGCTGGGTCTCGCCGTCGAGCACGGCGACGTCGATCTCGCCGGAGCCTAGCCACTGGTGGACCTTGGGCTCGGTGGCGCACTCCACGATCTCGACGAAGGGCACGTCCGCGGCCGGTCGCCGGCCGATGGCCAGCTTCACCTCCTGCCGGGTGGCGGCGTCGTCGCTGTAGACGAGGACCTTCATCGTGTCGTCGGTGCTCACGGTCGCGCTCACTATTCGGTCGTAGCGGTAGGGTCATCTGGGATCGTACCGTTGGCGTGGCGTGCGAACCCAGGCCAGCACCCCTGGTGGGTGTTATGTCCTGATTATCCCAGGTGGGATGCCTGCTTGTACCCGCTAACGGGGGGTCGTGCGCCAGACCGACCACCGGAGCCGCAATAATGGCGCCGTGGCGACAGCATCCGCAATTACTTCGACGACGACAGGTCAGGCGTACCGCAGACCAAACCTGGTCAGTGTGGGTACGATCGTCTGGCTGTCCTCTGAGCTCATGTTCTTCGCGGCGCTGTTCGCGATGTACTTCACCATCCGGTCGGTGAGCGTGGGCCAAGGCATCGATTGGGGGCCCGCCTATACCCAGGCGGGCGCCGCGACCGAGGGTCTGGCTCACCTGAACATCCCGTTCGCGACGGTCAACACGATCATCCTGGTACTGTCCAGTGTGACGTGCCAGCTCGGCGTGTGGGCCGCGGAAAAGGGGCAAGTCAGCAAGCTCAGGTTCTGGTACTTCGTCAGCTTCCTCATGGGCTCGGTCTTCATCGCCGGCCAGCTGTACGAGTACATAGAGCTGGCAAACGAGGGCGCGACCTTGTCCGCCAACCCCTACACGTCGGTGTTCTACCTCACGACAGGCTTCCACGGCCTGCACGTGACCGGTGGACTGATCGCGTTCCTGTTCATGCTGGGACGTACGTACGCCGCGAAGCGCTTCACGCATGAGCAGGCCACCAGCGCCATCGTCGTGTCCTACTACTGGCACTTCGTCGACGTCGTCTGGATTGGTCTTTTCGCGACCATCTACATCATTCGGTAAGGAACGGGATCTCTGTGGTTAGGATCACCGCTTGGCGGCGGCATCCCCTCGCGAGATACGCCGTCCTGATTTTGGCGTTGGCGCTGGTCGGGACGGCATATGCCACCTTCGTGCAGGTGAGCAGGCCCGCGGACGCGGCGCTCGCGTCAGGCAAGGCTGACGACGTGGCCAGGGGCAAGAGCCTCTTCCAGGCCCACTGCGCCAGCTGCCACGGGCTCAACGCCCAGGGCACCTCTACGGGGCCCACGCTCATCGGCGTCGGCGCCGCGGCCGTCGACTTCCAGATGAGCACCGGCCGGATGCCCGCGGCCGACCCCGGCGCCCAGGTGCCGCGCAAGCCGCTGCCCTCGTGGGTCGACAGCAACAGCATCAGCGACATCGCGGCCTACGTGCAGTCGCTCGGCGGCGGTCCCACCGTGCCGTCCGGCGAGCAGGTCGACCCCGCGCTGGGAGACGCCGCCAAGGGCGGTGAGCTGTTCCGCGCCAACTGCATCCAGTGTCACAACTGGGCGGGCGCCGGCGGCGCCCTGACGCGCGGCAAGTACGCCCCCAACTTGAACGAGTCTTCTCCCACCCAGATCTACGAGGCGATGGTCACGGGCCCGCAGGCGATGCCCGTCTTCAACGACACGACGATCACGCCCGAAGAGAAGCGCAACATGATCGCCTACATCGTCCAGGTGCGCGAGCAGAGGGACCCCGGAGGCTTCGGCCTCGGGCGCATCGGCCCGGTCACCGAAGGACTCGTAGCATGGATCGTAGGCATCCTGGCCCTGGTTCTCGCCGCCATCTGGATCACCGCGAAGAAGCGACAGAAGTCATGACTGACAACGAGCACGAGATCGAGCAGCCGGACGATCGCGTCCCCAAGCGCGTGATCGGCACCCCCCCACCGGGCACCTCGATGCTCGGCGAGGCGGAGGCGCGCGACGCCGGCGTCACCGGGGGCGAGACCCCCGGCATCACGCTGCAGGACGAGCAGAAGGCGCGCCGGGCCGAGAAGCTCGTGGCCCTCTGCTTCCTGATCACGTTCCTGGCGGGGATCGCCTTCCTCGTCTCCTACGTGGTCTTCCAGGTGGGCGACCCCGACGCGACCGGCACGTCCAACCTGGCCCTCGGCAGCTCCCTCACCGTGGCGGTGCTGGCCATGGCGGTCGGCATCGTCGTCTGGGTCCGCCAGATCATGCCGAAGTACGCCCTGGTCCAGGAGCGCCACGAGATGGTCTCCGGCGAGGACGCCCGCGAGGTCGTGGCCGACACGTTCGTCGAGGGCGCCAACGAGAGCGGCTTCGTCAAGGGCAAGATGATGCGCCGCACGCTCCTGCTGGCGGCGGCGCCGCTCGGCCTGATCCCGCTGATCCTGCTGCGCGACCTCGACAACACCAAGATGAAGGCCACCAACTTCAACAAGTTGCTGCGCCACACCGTCTGGGGCGAGAAGACCGAGGACGGCAGGCCGCTGCGCCTGGTCGTCGAGGGCACCGGCCAGCCGATCAGGGCGGCCGACTTCAACTCTCCCGGCGGCATCCTGTCGATCGTGCCCGAAGGCTACGAGCACGACATGAACGTGCTCGCCAAGGCCACGCTGATCCTGATCAAGTTCCGGCCCGAGGAGCTGAAGTCGGGCGTCAACAAGAACTGGACGCACGACGGCATCGTGGCCTACTCGAAGATCTGCACGCACGTCGGCTGTCCCGCGGCCCTGTACGAGCAGACGACCCACCACATCCTGTGCCCGTGCCACCAGTCGACGTTCGACGCCGCCGACGGCGCCAAGGTCATCTTCGGCCCGGCGGCCCGGCCGCTCCCGCAGCTGCCGATCACCGTCGACAACGAGGGCTACCTCGTCGCGGCCGGCGACTTCCCGGTCCCGGTCGGTCCCAGCTACTGGGAGCGCGGTGACGCCGAGGCCGAGGCCAGGGCCAAGGGAGGCCAGGCATGAGCGAGCTGACAACCGTTCCCAAGGCGATCGGCGGGCCGTCCAACTGGCTCGACGAGCGGCTGGGCGGGGGCAACTTCCTCAAGCGCAACATGCGCAAGATCTTCCCCGACCACTGGTCGTTCCTGCTCGGGGAGATCGCCCTCTACTCGTTCATCATCCTGCTGCTGACCGGCACGTTCCTGACGTTCTGGTTCCAGCCCAGCATGGAGCACGTGATCTACAACGGCTCCTACGCGCCGCTGCAGGGCGTGGGGATGTCCGCAGCCTACGCGTCGTCGCTGGAGATCAGCTTCGACGTCCGCGGAGGTCTGCTCATCCGGCAGATGCACCACTGGGCGGCCCTGCTGTTCGTCGCGGGCATGATGGCCCACATGCTGCGGGTGTTCTTCACCGGCGCCTACCGCAAGCCGCGTGAGATCAACTGGATCATCGGCATCCTGCTGCTGACCCTGGCCCTGGCCGAGGGCCTCACCGGCTACTCGCTGCCGGACGACCTGCTCTCCGGCGCGGGTCTGCGGATCACCGAGGGCGTGGCCATCTCGCTGCCGCTGGTGGGCACGTACATCACGTTCTTCCTGTTCGGCGGGGAGTACCCGGGCACGGACATCATCGCCCGGTTCTACTCGCTGCACATCCTGCTCATCCCCGGCATCCTGCTGGCGCTGATCTCCGCCCACATGGTGCTCATGTGGGTGCAGAAGCACACCCAGATGGCGGGCAAGGGACGGACCAACCAGAACGTGGTGGGGGCGCCGTTCTACCCGGCGTTCATGGCCAAGGCGGGCGCGTACTTCCTGTTCACGCTCGGCGTGGTCGCCGGTCTGGCGACGTTCGCCCAGATCAACCCGATCTGGATCTACGGTCCCTACACCCCGGCCGACATCTCCGCGGGATCACAGCCCGACTGGTACATGGGCTTCCTGGAAGGCTCGCTGCGCATCATGCCGGCCTGGGAGATCAACATGTTCGGCACGGCCCACGCGGGCACGCTGCCGCTCAGCGTGATCATCCCGGCGCTGGTGCCCCTGGGCATCGTCATGACCGGGCTGGCGCTCTATCCGTTCCTGGAACGCTGGATCACCGGCGACAACCGCGAGCACCACATCGCGGAGCGCCCGCGCAACAACCCGCACCGCACCTCGATCGGCATGGCGGGCATCGCGTTCTACGGCGTGCTCTGGCTGCTGGGGGCGAACGACGAGATCTCGGCGTTCTTCCACATCAACCTCAACTGGACCACGTACGCCGGTCGCGTGCTGGTGTTCGCCGCCCCGGTGCTGGCGTACATCATCACCTACCGGATCTGCCTGGGCCTGCAGCGCTCGGACGCCGAGGTGCTCAGCCACGGCGTGGAGTCGGGTGTCATCAAGCGGCTGCCGCACGGTGAGTTCATCGAGGTCCACACGCCTCCGGCGGACGACATCGAGGCCCACATGCGGGGCAAGCAGCCGGTGCCGATGCTGCCGGTGGCCGAGGACCCGTCGGGCATCCCGCCGAAGGGCATGCGCGGCCCCATCGGCAAGCTGCGCGCCCGCATGTCCAAGGCGTACGGCGGTGAGAAGATCCCCCTCGAGTCCGGCCACGGTCACGAGGAGGACGAGCACGCCGCGATCGGTCCCGGCGAGGACCACACGGCGTCGCGCTAGCAAGCGGTTCGACGAAGGGCCCGGACGCCTCGTCCGGGCCCTTCGCCCTTCCCGGCCACACCTGATCAGACCGTAGCCCTCAACCCGTCGGCCCCGAACGGCAGCGGCCTCCCAGCAGACAGGGGGAGACCTGCGCGCCGCGCGTTCACCGGCAGGCTGAGCGAACCCCCGGCCCACGGGCCCACCGGGATCCGGCGTGAGGACGCGTCCGGGTTAGGAGGGCGTCACCAGTCAGCCGGGTACGCGGTCTCGGACGTCAGCAGGTGGGGAACGCCGGCGAGGCGCTCGTCCCCGTCAGTCGGCGTACGGGAAGCCGATGGAGAAGGCCGCGTCCAGGTCGTGCTTGGAGTAGGCGCGGAAGGCGATGTGGGTCTCGGTGTTGAGCACGCCGGGCACCTTGTTGATGCGCCCGGGGATGACCTCGGCGATCTGCTCGTACTCGGCCACGCGCACCATGGCCAGCAGGTCGTAGTCGCCGGTGATGGAGTAGACCTCGCTGACGCCGTCGATCTCGGCGATCGTCTCGGCGACCTCCGGGATGCGGTCGACCTCGGCGTTGATGTGAACGATAGCCGTGACCATGACGCCCACTGTAGCGAATCAGCGCAGAGGCCGCCCTTCGCGGTGGCGGACGCGGTCGAACCCCTGGTAGGCCAGGTCGATGCGGGCCTTGTGGCGGGCGGCGCCGTGGGCGGGCAGGCTCCACTCGCCGTCGACCTCGACCAGCCGCACCCCGGGGGACTCCAGCCAGCGCAGGATGCACTCGGTCTCCTCGGCGCTGGCGGCGGGGACCGGGCCGGGACCGGGGATGACGGACTCGGCCGCGGTGGACAGCGACTCGACGAACGGGGTGGGGTGGGCGCCGCGCGGCATGACCCCGGCGGCGGCGAGACGGCCGTAGCGGATCACGTGGATGTCCCAGCCGCCGTCGAAGGCGGGGCTGGCCGCCACCAGGTGGGGGATGCGGGTGACGGAGGAGAGCCGCTGCATGCGGGCGGCGGTGCGGACGAACGCCGCCAGCCGGTCGCGGTCGACGGACGCCTCCTCGTAGCGCTGCTCGACCGACAGCCGCTCCATCCGGGCCGACACCGCGGAGAAGACGGGGGAGGCGTCGAGCGTCATCGCCCGCCGCGCCGCCTCGGCGTGGGTGAGGTAGTCGGCCTGACTCTGCTTGCCCTCGCAGGGGGCGCCGCAGCGGCCCATCTCGTGCAGGACGCACGCGGCGCGGCGGGTGCGCAGGCTGATCGGCTGGGTGCACTGGCGCAGCGGCACCGCCTCGTGCAGGGCGTTGCGGGCGTCGTCGGCCAGGCGGGTGCTGGAGAACGGGCCGAGGTAGGCGGCGCCGTCGTCCTTCACCTCGCGCACGATCGACAGGCGCGGGAACGGCTCCTGGGTCAGCTTGAGCCAGACGACCTTCTCGGGGAACCGCGACCTGCGGTTGTAGCGGGGCTTGGCGCCGCCGATCAGGCGCAGCTCGCGCACCTCCGCCTCCAGGGCGGTCGCGCACACGATGTGGCGGACCCGCTCGGCGATGCCGATCATCTCGCGGATGCGCGGCCGGGTCTCGCCGGCGGTGAAGTAGGAGCGCACGCGGTTGCGCAGGTTGGTGCTCTTGCCGATGTAGAGGATCTCGCCGCGCTCGTCCTCGAAGAAGTAGACGCCCGGGGCGTGCGGCACCGACTCGGCGAGGTGGCGCTTGCGCTGCTGCTCGGGCGTGGGGGCGCGGACGAACGACTTGAGCTCCTCCAGCGTGTGGACCTGGAAGGAACCGGCCCGCTCGATGAGTCCGTGGAGCACGTCGACGGTGGCCCTGGCGTCCTGGAGCGCGCGGTGGCACGGCTCGGTGGCGGCGCGGAAGAACCGGGCCAGCGTGGACAGCTTGCTGTTGGGCGTCTCGTCGCGGGTGAGCACCCGCCGGGCCAGGTCGACGGTGTCGACGACCGGGTTGGCCGGCGGGGGATAGCCGTGGGAGGCGCAGGCGGCCTTGAGGAAGCGCGTGTCGAAGCCCGCGTTGTGGGCGACGAGCGTCGCCCCCCGGATGAACTCCAGGAAGCTCGGCAGCACGGCCTCGACGCGCGGCGCCGCCATGACCATCGCGTCGGTGATGCCCGTCAGCACCGAGATGAACGGCGGGATCGGCCCCCCGGGATCGACCAGGGTGGAGAACTCGCCCAGCACCTCGCCCGCCCGCACCTTCACCGCGCCGATCTCGGTGATCTTGTCGTCGGCCGGTGACCCGCCGGTGGTCTCGAGGTCGAACACCACGAACGTGACCTCGCTCAGCGGGGTGCCGAGCTCGTCGAGAGTGCCTTGTACGGGATCCACGAACCAAGACCATAGAGAGGGGGACCGACAGTTGCGTCACCGACCGAATAACTATTCGGCTTGATCCTTCGTTACTCTTCCTTTGTGTCCGGGGAACGACTGGCCAACCGCTACCTTCTGCTGCGACCGCTCGGCAGCGGCGGCATGGGGCGGGTCTGGCTGGCCAGGGACGAGATGCTCGACCGCGAGGTGGCGGTCAAGGAGCTGACCCTGCCCGAGGGCCTGCCGCCCCACGACCGCGCCGAGCTCATCGCCAGGGCCGCGCGCGAGGCGCAGGCGACCGCCCAGCTCCGCCACCCGGGCATCGTGGCCCTGCACGACGTGGTCGTCGAGCACGACCGGCCGTGGCTGGTGATGGAGCTGCTGCGCGGCCGTACCCTCGGCGACGCGGTCCGCGAGCACGGGCCGATGCCGCAGGAGTACGCGGCGAGGATCGGCGCGGAGATGCTCGACGCGCTGGCCGCGGCGCACGCCCGCGGCCTCCAGCACCGCGACGTCAAGCCGGGCAACGTGTTCCTGACCGACAGCGGCAGGGTGGTGCTCACCGACTTCGGCATCGCCCGCCAGGAGGGCCAGTCGACGCTGACCGAGCAGGGCCTGATGATCGGCTCGCCCGGCTTCATCGCGCCCGAGCGGCTGGAGGGCGACCCCGGCGGCCCGGCCAGCGACGTGTGGTCCCTCGGCGCGACCCTGTTCGTCGCGGTGACCGGCGGTCCCGCCTACGACGGCACGGCGGCCCAGCGCATCCGCGCGACGCTCACGCACCAGGTGCCGCACGCGCCGGGCCCGCTCGGCCCGGTGATCGCCGCGATGATGGCGCCCGATCCCGCCGCCCGGCCGCCCGCGCCGCACCTGGCCCAGGCGCTGCGCCAGGTCGCGTCCGGGCAGCAGCCGCACCTGGTCACCCACCATGACGTGACGGCCTCCGGCCAGGTCGGTCAGGCAGGCCGGGCCGGCAGGCGCGGCAGGCCGCTGGTGGTGGTGGCCGTCGCCGCGGTCGCGGCCGTGGTGGTCGCCGCCGCCACGACCGGCGTCCTGCTGATGCGCGATGGTGCAGGGGGTGGCGTGCCGGAGGCGTTCACGGCGCCGATGGACGTCTGCTCGCTGCTGGACGACGAGGAGGTCGGCCTCTACCTGCGCACGCAGCGGCTGCCCGAACCGGCTCCCGGCTCCGACGAGGTCGGCCCGCGCTGCCAGTGGCCGATCCAGAGCACCGGGGTCGAGGTCCAGGTGCAGAAGGACTCCGACACCCGCGACCCGTGGGCGATGACCCCCGAGGCGGCCCGGGTGCTGTTCGCCAACCAGCAGCGCTGGTGGAGCCGGCACGACAAGCTCGACTGGACCTGGCCGGAGATCGGCGCCGACGGCAGCCTCCCGGTGACCCGCACCGCCGTGCGGAAGGTCGGCGGCGTCGGCGAGGAGGCGTTCGCGTTCGAGCTGAAGGGCAAGACCGGCCGCCTCCACACCGCCCTGGTCTACTACCGGCTGGCCAACCTGGTGGTCTTCGTCGGCTACACGGCGCTGTCGGAGCGGCTCGGCGACGAGGACATCAAGCAGACGGCGCTGAAGGCCGCCAAGGCCACCGAGCAGGCGTTGCGCCGTGCAGGGTGACACCTACCTGCTGGCCCGCCGCTACCACCTGCTGGAGCGGCTCGGCGAGGGCGGCGCCGGCACGGTGTGGCGGGCCCGCGACACGGTGCTCAACCGCGAGGTCGCGGTCAAGCAGGTACGGGTGCCGCCCCAGTTGACGCCGGGCCAGCGGGCCCGGTTCGCCGACCGGGCGATCCACGAGGCGCGGACCGCCGGTCGGCTGCGCGACCCGGCCATCGTCATGATCCACGACGTGGTGCTCGAAGGCGACCAGCCGTGGATCATCATGGACCTGGTCGACGGCCGCTCCCTGGAGCAGGCGATCAGGGAGTACGGGCCGCTGCCGCCCCAGAGCGTGGCCCGCATCGGCCTGAGCGTGCTGTCCGCCCTGCAGGTGGCCCACTCGCACGGCATGGTCCACCAGGACGTCAAGCCGGGCAACATCCTCCTCGACGCCGACGGCTCGGCCATGCTCACCGACTTCGGCATCGCGGTCACCATGGGGGGGCGGGGCGACCACTACGGCAGCGCCGGCTCGCCCGGCTACATGGCGCCGGAGCGGCTCAACGACGAGCCGTCCGGCCCGGCCTCCGACCTGTGGTCCCTCGGCGCCAGCCTCTACACGGCGGTGGAGGGCAGGCCGCCCTTCGAGCGTCCCAACCCGGCCGCGCTGGCCGCCGCCGTGCTGCTGCACGACCCGCCGCCCCCCGTCAGGGCGGGCCGCGAGCTCGGCGGTCTGCTGAGGGCCATGCTCGCCAAGGACCCTGCCGCGCGTCCCACCGCCGGTCAGGTCCGCCAGACGCTGGAGCACGTCGCCTCGGGCCGCGCCGGCGCGGCGTCGGGGTGGCGCCGCGCGTGGTGGCTGGTGCCCGTGCTGGTCGCCGCGGTCGTGCTGCTCGGCGCGGGCGGCTGGTACGGGTGGACGGCGCTCAACCGGGGCGAGCCGGGCCGCTACGCGACCGCGCCCGACCCGTGCCGCCTGCTCACCGACGCCCAGGCGAAAGAGGTGCTGGGAGGGGCCACGAGAGCGGAGCGCAGCCGCGAGGGGGAGTGCCAGTGGCTCCTGCGGCTGGGGTCGCAGATGAAGGGCAAGCTCACCGTACGCGTCTGGACCGAGCGGCCAGACGGCTCGCGCGGCGGCCCGGAAGTGGCGGCCCGCCGGTTCGGCCTGGAGCGCACCGGCCGGCAGGCCGCCGCGGGCTCGGTCTTCCGCGAGCAGGTCGGCGAGGTGCGCGACGTCCCGGGCGTGGGGGAGGCCGCGTTCGCGCAGACCCGCTTCGAGTACTACGTCACCTCGCGCTCGTCCGGCCGCGCCGACACCACGGTGCTGCTGCGTGACAGCAACCTGATAGCGGAGGTGGTCTGGCGCCGGGAGGACGTCACCGCCGCCCTGGCCGCCGACGAGAAGAACGCCGTCACCGCCACCGCGATGGTCTCGGGAGCGTTGCGAGGGTGAGGCATTCAAGCGGCCTGCAACCGGGATAACTACCATATTTCCCGCAAGTCACGGCCAATCCCAGGAGTCATTGGTGCCTTCCGGTAGCGAGAACGAGCCGCCGACGTTCCCTCACCCCGGACCTGGTGGACCCCACGCGCCCCAGCACTCTCCGACGCGACCCCTGCCACCACCGTTCCCGGCACACTTGGGCCCGGGCGGTCCAGTCGGCCCCGGCGGTTCAGGTGGTCCGGTGGGCCCGGGTGGTCCGGTGGGCCCGGGTGGTCCGGTGGGTTCGTATGGTCCGGTGGGTCCCGGCGATTACGGCGGTCCCGGTGGCCCTGGTCCTGGCGGTCCTGGTCCTGGCGGTCCTGGTCCTGGCGGTCCTGGTCCTGGCGGTTCCGGTCCTGTGGGGCCTGGGGGACGGCCGATGGGGCCGCAGGGGCCGAGCGGTGGGAACGGGCCGTTCGGCGGTCCTCCGGGACCGTCAGGCCGGCCCAGGCGGCGCGGGTGGCTGCTGCCGACGCTGGCCGCCGGCGCCGTCGTGCTGGTGGGCGGCGGCGCGGGCGGCTACCTGGTGTACGGGCAGCTCGCGGGCGACACCGGCCCCACGGTCCCGGTGCAGCGGCAGACCGGCCCTGACGCCTCGACCGGGACCGAGCCGGCCGCCGGCCCCGACGCCTGCGCGATGCTGCCCCCCGAGGAGGCCGAGCGGCTGGTGCCCGGGGCGACCGTGGTCAAGGGCTCGCGGGAGCACGACACGGCCGTCACGTTCACCTGCAACCTGGTGAACCAGCGCATCTCGTACGGGGAGTTCTGGCGCAACCGCGAGATCGACATCAAGGTCAACCAGCACTTCGGCGACGGCGCGAAGACCGGCAGGACCATGGCCCAGACCTCCTATGAGTTCGAGTACGGCAGCGCCAAGTACCGTGAGACCGCCAAACCCACCCCGAGCAAGGGCGAGAAGGAGTACGTCTCTCCGGTCAAGGACATCCCCGGCGTCGGTGACGGGGCCTACGCGCAGTACACCTGGCGCCGGTCCGGCGAGATGCTGTGGTACTCGTACGGCCAGGCTTTCGCCCGCGTCCACGACATGACGATCGAGGTCAAGTACCAGGCCGGCCAGCAGCGCAAGGACGCCCAGGTCCTGAGCAGCAAGACCACCCAGTCGATCACCGAGGAGAACGCGATCCGCGAGGTGACCGGCCTGGTCGAGCACGTCGCCAAGGGCGTGGCCGACTGGAAGGCCAGGAATCCGAACGTGGTCGCCCAGCCGTACCCGACCACCACGAGCACCCCTGACGCCACCCCGACCCCGTCGCCCACGCAGCTGCGGATCTTCCCGGCGGCGTGCGAGTCGATCACCCCGGACGCGACCGAGCTGGTGCCGCGGCCGGTGACCCGGGCCCGTGGCGTCGAGGTGGGCAACGACACCCAGACGGAGTGCCGCTGGCTCAACCTGGACGTGCCGGGCGTAGCGGGCAAGACCCGGGTCCGCAGCGTCCTCATCACCGTGCACAGCTTCACCAACCGGGCGGGCGTGGCCGACAAGACCGCGGCCGGCTCCTTCTACGCGACCCGGCGCGGCCAGAGCAACGGCACCGAGCACTCGACGATCGGCGGGATCACGTTCGGGGCCGTCCGCGACATCAGGGGGGTCGGCGAGTCCGCCCACGGCAGCTACGTCCAGACGCGGCAGGGTGAGGTGCACGCCGGCAGCGCCAGCGTGATGGCGCGGCAGGGCTCGCTGGTGGTGATCGTCGACTACGCGGGCGCCGAGCGGCCCAAGGGCAAGCCCGCCGACGCGCCAGAGGTGGAGATGCTCCGCGAGAAGGAGGCCCGCGACGGCGCGCTGAAGATGGCCAGGGCGTTCCTGGCCGCGCTGGTGGAGAAGCCGATCGGCAGCTAGGCCGGGGTGTCGCGCAGGCGCTCCACCCGGATGCCGCGCAGCAGCAGCTCGGAGACGAGCAGCGCGCACAGCAGCGTGGCCGCCAGTGCGCCGCCGGTGACGAGCGCCACAGGCAGCGCCGCTACCTCGTGCGGCAGCGGCGGCGTGACCACCGGCTCGGCGAACTGCGGGATGCGGCCCAGCGCCGCCTCGGCGGCCAGCAGCCCGGCCAGCAGCCCGGCGAGCGTGCCGGCCAGCACCGTGATCGCCTGCTCCAGCAGCAGCGCCACCCGCAGCGCCGGCACCTTCGCGCCGGCGGCCTCCAGCGCGGCCAGCTCGTAGCCGCGCCGCCGCGCCGCCGTGTGCAGGGCCAGCACGGTCCTGCCGAGCGCGAGCACGGCCGCGGCCAGCGCCGACACCAGCAGCAGCATGAGCGCGAGCCCCGGCCCCTCGGCCGCGTACCCGGCCGCGAGGTCCTCCTGGCGCACCGTGGACACCACTCTCAGTCCTTCCCTGGTCAGCGCCGCCTCCAGCGCCGCGGTGCCGGCCTGCCGGGTCCACACCTGGAACTCGGCCTTCTCGTGCACGCCGTACGCGATGCTGTCGGCCTGTTCGAGGTCCATCAGGACGCCCGCGCCGGTGATGCCCGGCGCGGCGGCCGCGATGACCGCCGGCCGGACACGGTGGGTGAAGGCGTTGTCCAGCCCCGGCATCGCCCGGGCACCCACCTCGCCGACCACGATCCCCGCGGGCTCCTGATCGTAGGTGGCCGGGCGCAACACCTGGGCGCCCGTGTCCGACAGGGCGAAGCTGCCGTCGGTCCGGCGCGGGTCCTGGTCCACCCGCCAGGCGGGCATCGGCACCTGCCGCCAGGCGCCGTCCCGCAGCACCTCCATGCTCTCCACCCGCACCTGGATGAAGCCGCCTTCGAAGGAGTTCGTGATCCGCGACAGTTCGCCGTGGATCCTGCGCAGCTCGCAGGGCACCTGGCGGCAGGGCAGGGGCAGGTTCCACTCGTACGAGCCGGCCCCGCGGAGCTTGCCGATGGTGATCGGGACGGGGCCCACCCTCCCGGTGACCCGGAAGGCGGCCTTGATCTGCGTCTCCCAGTCCTGGGTGAGGTGGTCGTGGGACAGCCGCAGCCGGAGCCGTTCGCCGCGCAGCCACACCCGGGCGACGTCGGGGCCCGGTAGCGCGGCCATCGCCTCGGCCAGGTCCTTGCCGCCCGCCAGCGCCGGGTCCCAGTGCGCCACCCGCGCCAGCCGCTCGGGGTCGGAGACCACGAGCTGCGGCGTGCCGGACATCTTGATCACCGGTGCGGCGAGGGCGCCGCCGGGGTCGGCGGCCTCGACCGCGGCGGTCAGCTTGTCCGGTTCGACCGGTTCGACGGTGATGGCGGCGGGGGCGCCGTTGTGGAAGGCCGCCACCCGCGCGTAGTCGTCGCTCGTCGCCGTCCACGCCGCCACGGCGAACGTGGCCAGCCCGAAGGCGGTGCCCAGGACGATCACGCTGCCCGCCGTCACGGGCCCTCTGGCCACCTGGCGGAGCGCCAGGAACGGCCCCAGCCCGCCGCGCCGCCGGGTGAGGCCGAACAGCCATCCGCTCACCACCGGCAGGACACGGCTGGCCAGCAGCGCCACGCCGAGCGCCATCAGCCCGGGCACGGCCAGCGCGCTGACGCTCTCGCCGGAGGCGTCGGCGATGACCCCGGCCGCCAGCAGCTCCGTCAGGCCCAGCGCCGTCACGGCCAGCACCACCGCGTCCAGCACCCAGCCGCGTGCGCTCCTGCGCGGCGTGCGGCGCCACTCCTCGGTGATCGGCCGGGTGGCGATGCGCCAGGCCGACGCCGTCGCGGCCAGCACGCCGCCGAGCGTGGCGGCCAGCCCGGCCGCCACCGCCATCGGCGGGAACGTCGTGGGGATGCTCGCGGGCAGCAGCGCGCCGATCATCAGGCTCGCCGCGCCGAACCCCGCCGCCAGGCCGAGCGGCACGGCGAGCAGGAGCAGCAGCATCGGCTCCGCCAGCGCGAACCGCCACACCCGCACCCTGCCGTGGCCGCGCAGCCGGGCCAGCGCGATCTCCGGGCCGCGCGCCCGGACCAGGTCGCCGACCGTCTGGAACAGCAGCAGCCAGCCCAGCCCGACGAGCTGCGCGGCCACCAGCAGCGCGGGCACGCCCAGCGTCTCGGCGTTGGCGTTGATCGTTCTCAGCGTGTCGGCCATCCGGGAGAACACGATCGCGTCGGTGTCGCGGCCCGCGGTCACGGCCAGCGTCTGCATCTCCGCCATCAGCGGCAGGTCCGTCCCGGCCAGCCGGTCCGGGTCGATACGGAGGATCGCGTAGTCGGTCCAGGAACCCTCCGTGGGACTCCCGCTGATGTAGGTGACCGTACGGGTCTCGCGGGCCGTGAACAGCGCGTCCACCTTGTTCTGGCTGGGCTGCCCGTACGGGTCGAACAGCGTCCTGCCGAACCAGAACGGGTCCCCGGACGGGCCGGGCCGGTAGACGCCGACCACCTGGAGCTCCGCCGGGTCCAGGACGGTCGCGCCGGGCCGCGCGGCCCTCAGGGACCTCAGCCGGACGACGTCGCCGATCTTCAGCTCGGACGCCTCGCTGGCCATCACCTCCAGGGCGGCGGACGGGCAGCGCCCCCGCACGAGCCGCACGTGCTCGCACTGGCCGTCCTGCCACACCACTGAGTACGCGCGAGCATCGCCCTGGTCGGCGCCGCCGCTGGACGTCTCCATGCCGAACACCGGCGGCTCCACGAAGCCGGCCCCCGCGGTGAACGCGGCCACCTTCCGCTCGATGCCGCCGTTGGTCGTGGTGTAGCGCCAGCCGCGCCCGTCCACCGGCGCCTCGCGCACCACGTCGCGGACGATCGTGGTCAGCGCGGCGGCGGAGTAGATCGGGGCCACGGCGGCCGAGGCGATCGGCACCACCGCGATCAGCAGCACGACGAGGGCGAGGGTGCGGCGCTCCCACAGGCCGCGCAGGATCACGACTCGGCCCTCCGCAGCACGACCCCGTCCTCCAGCGGCTCGATCCTCGCCATGGAGCCGGGCGGCAGCAGATGATGGTACTCAGGCGGCACCTGCACCGCGCCCTCCCTGCCGACCACCACGAAGTCCTCGCCGCGCCGGCCCTCGGAGCCGACCCGGCCGTCCCGGATCGTCACCGTGCGGCCCAGCGCCTCGCTGACCGCCACGTCGTGCGTCACCACCACCGCCGTGGTGCCCTCGGCCTCGGCCGACTCCTTGATCAGGTCGATCACCCGCCGCCCGGCCCCGGGGTCGAGCTGGCTGGTGGGCTCGTCGGCCAGCAGCAGCCGGGGGGAGTTCGCCAGCGCCACGGCCAGGGCCAGCCGCTGTTGCTCGCCCCCCGACATGCGGCCCGCGGGCCGGTCGCCGGCGTCGTCCAGCCCGACCCGGCTCAGCAGGTCGCGAACCCGCCGCCGGTCCCGTCTCACCGCCCGCTGGGCGAAGGCGACGTTCTGGGCGGCCGGCAGGTAGCCGATCAGGTTGCGCGACGGGTTCTGCAGCACGACGCCGATCTTCGACGCCCGCAGCCGGTCGAGCGCGCGCTGGTCGAGCCGGCCCACCTCGACCCCGTCCAGCCACAGCCGGCCCGCGCTCGGCCTTGACAGGCCTGCCAGCAGCCACAGCAGCGTCGACTTGCCCGCTCCGGACGGGCCCAGCAGCGCCACCGTCTCTCCCCGGTCGATCACCAGGTCCACGTCGCGCAGCGCCACCACCTCGACGTCCTGCGCCCGGTAGATCTGCACGACCCCGTCGCAGCGCACCATGCTCATCGGCGCACCGCCGTACGCACCTCGACGATCCGGTCGCAGCGCTCCGCGACCTCCGGGTCGTGGGTCGCGATCACCAGCGTGGTGCCCTCGGCGCCGGCGGCGAGCAGCTCGTCCAGCACCACCGCGCGGTGGACCGCGTCCTGCTCCGCGGTCGGCTCGTCGGCCAGCAGCACCCGGGGCCGCAGCGCCAGCGCCCTGGCCACGGCCACCCGCTGCTGCTGGCCGCCGGACAGCTCCTCCACCAGGTGGTCGGCGAACCTCGCCACCCGCAGCCGCTCCAGCGCCGCCGCCGCCAGGCTCATCGCCTCACGCGGCGGGCGGCCCGCCGCGCGCAGCGCCACCTCGACGTTCTCCGCCGCCGTCAGCAGGCTCAGCAGACCGTACGACTGGAAGACGAGCGCGAGCCCGGCCCTCAGCTCCGGACGCTCGTCCAGCGGCACGCCTCCCACCAGGACGCGGCCCTCGGCGGGGGGCGCCAGGCCGGCCAGGGTCGTCAGCAGCGTCGTCTTCCCCGACCCGGACGGGCCCATGAGCGCGACCCGCTCGCCTTCGCCCACATCGAGGGTGAGGTCGTCGATGAGTTTCCGGCCCGCGACCACGCAGGACAGGGAACGGCAGGAGATCGCCGGGGCGGGTAACACCCGTGGAGCATCCATCGCGAGGCGGCTTTACGTCAACGGTTAACGGCCTTGCAAGTCGGCTGCAAGCCCGGCCTCTAGCCTGGAGCCCGCAGGTGACGCGGAGCCGCGTGAGCGGGGCCCGCCCAGCACAGGGGCCTGGGCGAGTGCGAGTGGGGGAGCCACGCGGCTCCGGCGTCCGCCGCCGGGATGCGCCACCCGGACGTGCGGAATCGACTTTGGTCGCTGTTCCGGCGTCGCCGTCAGGGCATAGGTTCGGGAGACGTGACCCGAGTGAGCATGCCGCGCCAGGAGTACCTCTGGCTGCTGCCGTCCGTGCTGCTCGGCGACGGGCGCTCGGCCGGGCCGGTGCGGCGCTCCACCCGCGACTGGTTCGTCGACACCGTCATGTTCCTGCTGGCCTGCGTGCTGAACCTGCTGATCGCGCTGGAGATGGACGGGCCGACGCCGCTGGTCGCCGCCGAGCAGGTGGTCGGGGTCATCTCCTGCCTGGCGGTGTGGCTGCGCCGCCGCTGGCCGGTGGGCCTGGCCGTGGTCACCACCGTGGCCTCGGCGTACTTCGAGATGGTGGGCGGGGCGGGCGTGGTCGCGCTGTTCACGGTGGCCGTGCACCGGCCGTTCAAAGTGTCCGGGACGATCGCGGGGCTCGGGCTGCTCACGATCGCGCCGTTCTCCGTCCTCCGGCCGGACGTGGAGCCGACCGGGCTGGTGTACGTGATCTTCTCCTTGACGATCGTGCTGACCGTCTTCGCCTGGGGCATCGTCGTCCGGGCGCGGCGGCAGCTCATCTGGTCGCTGAGGCAGCGCGCCGACAGCGCCGCGGAGGAGGCCAAGCGGCTCGAACGCGAGCGGATCGCCAGGGAGATGCACGACGTGCTGGCGCACCGGCTGTCCATGCTCAGCCTGCACGCCGGGGCGCTGGAGTTCCGGCCCGACGCGCCCGCCGGGGAGATCGCCCGAGCCGCCGGCGCGATCAGGAGCGGCGCCCACCTCGCGCTGCAGGACCTGCGGGAGGTGATCGGCGTGCTGCGCCACCACGCCGTTACCGCCGAGGTGCCCGACCGGCCCCAGCCCACCCTCGCCGACCTGCCGCCCCTGGTGGCCGAGTGCGAGCAGGCGGGCATGGCCGTACGCCTGACCATGGAGACCGGCGACGTGCCGGAGAAGCCGGGCCGCGACCTCTACCGCATCGTGCAGGAGGCGCTCACCAACGCCCGCAAGCACGCTCCGGGCGCCCCCGTCACCGTCGCCGTGACCGGCGCGCCGGGCGAAGGGCTGGCGGCCGAGGTGCGCAACCGGCTGCCCGCGCGCCACGGTCCCCGCATCCCCGGCGTGCAGATCCCCGGCGCCGGAGCCGGGCTCATCGGCCTGACGGAACGCGCGGAGCTGGCGGGCGGGCGGCTGGAGCACGGCCCGGCCCCCGAGGGCGAGTACGTGGTCCGCGCCTGGCTACCGTGGCCGGGGCGGACATGACGGCGCCCCGGCCGACCGCCGGGGGCGAAGGGCGGACAGACTCAGGTGAAGGGCTGGTGTGAAGCGGGATGACGACGCCGGAGGCGCGGCCCATCCGGGTGCTGATCGTCGACGACGACGCGCTCGTCCGGGCCGGGCTGTCGATGATCCTGGGCGGCGCCGGCGACATCGAGATCGTGGGGGAGGCGGCCGACGGCGCCGAGGTGCCGCCGATCGTCGCCGAGCGCCGGCCCGACGTGGTGCTGATGGACATCCGGATGCCCGGCATCGACGGGCTGACCGCGACCGAGAGGCTGCGGGGCGCCGGCGCGCCGCCCGAGGTCGTCGTGCTGACCACCTTCCACGCCGACGCGCAGGTGCTGCGGGCGTTGCGGGCGGGCGCGGCCGGGTTCCTGCTCAAGGACATCCCGCCCGCCGAGCTGGTCGCCGCCATCAGGAAGGTGGCGGCGGGGGAGCCGATCCTGTCACCCGCCGTGACCCGCCAGCTGATCTCCCATCTCTCCGTCGGCGGCGCCGACGGCCGCGCCGACCGGGCCCGCGCCCTGCTCGGCCGGCTCAGCGAACGCGAGCGGGAGGTGGCGCTGGCCGTCGGGCGGGGCAGGTCCAACGCGGAGATCGGTCGGGAGCTGTTCATGAGCGTGCCGACCGTCAAGGCGCACGTCTCGCGCATCCTGACGAAGCTGCGGTTGAACAACCGGGTCCAGGTGGCCCTGCTCGTCTACGACGCCAGCCTCTGAGGGTGTGTCCCCGTGCGGGATGGGCAGGAGGGGGCTTTCCGCAGGTCGGTCCCGGCATGCGCGGCGACGGAGGCGGGCCGAACAAGCGCTTGCCCGGATAAGGGTGCCCGTTACGGACAGGTACCCGGCAGCCGTACCCTTGTCTGAAAGAGCATGTCATGAAGGGACAGTGGGATGAGCGCAGCGGGTGAAGGCCTGTCCCGCCCGCTTCCCGAGCAGGTGCGGCTCAACGTCGTCGACCTGGCGGCCCAGGTCCTCGGCTCGATGCCCGCCGCCGCCGTCCCGCCGCCGCTGCGCGGCATCGCCAAGTTCGACCCGCGCAAACGCGCCCGCCTGGGCGGTGCGCCCATCGCCGCCCAGCTGGAGAACGACAAGGACTTCCGCGAGGCCGTCGCCGAGCACGTCGCCGCCGGCTGGCCGGAGCTGGTCTCCTCCCTGGCCGAGGGCCACCTGCCGCCCGCCGCCGATCCCGTGCTCGTCGCCGCCGCCGCCTACCTGACCCGCCCTCCGGGGTGGGAGGAGATGATCGAGACGGCGCGGGCGGACCTGGAGCAGAGCGCCGCCGCGGCCGAGGGCTCGGAGCGCGAGGAGGTCGTGTCCCGGCTGCGCGAGCAGCTGGCCGCGCAGAAGTCGGCGGCCAAGGAGGAGACCGACCGGCTGCGCGAGCAGCTCAAGACCGCCCGCAGCGAGAACAGCGACCTGCGCCGCAAGCTCCACGACGCGCGCGAGCGGGCCAAGGCGGCCGTGCGCCGGGCCGAGGAGATGGAGCACGCCGCCCAGGAGGCCAGGGCCGCGGCCGTCGCGGCCGGCAGCGCGGGCGAGACCGAGCTGCGCCGGCTGCGCGAGCGCCTGGCCGACGCGGAGAAGCAGCTCGAAGCCTCGCGCCGGGCGGCCCGCGAGGGCCGCAGCATCGAGGACGCCCGCATCAGGGTGCTGCTCGACGCGCTGCAGGACGCCTCCGCCGGGCTGCGCAGGGAGCTGGCGCTGCCCACCACCATCTCCCGCCCCGCCGACTCGGTGGCCGCCGTCTCCGGGGAGACGCCCGGGGTGCGGGGGGTGCCCGCCCGCGCGCTCGCCGACGACGACCCGCAGCTGCTCGACCAGCTCCTCGCCCTGCCGCAGATCCACCTGATCATCGACGGCTACAACGTGACCAAGACCGGCTACGGCACCCTCACCCTGGCCGACCAGCGCAACCGGCTGATGACCGGGCTGGGCGGGCTGGTGGCGCAGACCAGGGTCGAGGTGACCGTGGTCTTCGACGGCGCCGAGCTGAACGCGCCGGTGCAGGTGGTCGCGCCGCGCGGGGTGCGGGTGCTGTTCAGCGCGCCCGGCGAGATCGCCGACGACCTGATCCGTCAGCTGGTCCGCGCCGAGCCGCCGGGCCGGGCCATGGCCGTGGTCTCCTCCGACCGGGAGGTCGCCGAGTCCGTGCGCCGGATGGGCGCCAGACCCGTTCCGTCTGCTTTGCTGCTGCGCAGGCTCGGACGCGCTTAGATGACAATGAGTGTTTAGGTGAGACCTCACCTTTCGCTTCTGTACTATTTCGCCCCAGATCTATTCCCCCTGGAGGCGAGTTGTGAGGGTGGGCCGGGCGCCGTTGGCCGCAGGTCTCGTGATCGGGCTGATCATCGTTCCGGCGGGAGGGGTCCTCGCTGACCCGCAACCGACGATCAGTCAGGCCAAGGCTAAGCTGGAGAAGCTCAACGACAAGGCCGACAAGGTCGTCGACCGCTACAACACGGCCACCGAGAGCTACAAGGACGCCAAGAAGCGTTACGACAAGCTCAACGACAGCTACAAGCGCAAGCTGTCCACGGTCACCGAGCTGCGTCAGCAGGTCGTCGCGATGGCCGTCAACGGCTATCAGGTGGGTCGCGACCTGACCACGCTGCCGAGCCTGGTGACCAGCGACCGGCCCGACGACCTGCTCTACCAGATGGCGCTCACCGGCCGGCTGTCCCAGGAGCGCGCCGGCATGCTGGCCGCCTTCGACCGGGAGAACCGCGGGCTCAAGGCCGAGCGGGACAAGGCCCAGGCCGCCCTCGGCGAGGCCGACGAGGAGCGCGACAAGATCAGGCAGGAGCGCGCCGAGGTCGAGAAGCTGGTCACCCAGCAGAAGAAGCTGCTCAACCGCCTGGGCGCCTATCGGGCCGGCGACCCGAACAGCACCGGCATCAAGTACACCGGCCCCGCCTCCGGCAGCGCCGCCGCCGTGCTGAGCTTCGCCTACGCGCAGGTCGGCAAGCCCTACCAGTTCGGCGGCACCGGCCCCGGCGGCTGGGACTGCTCCGGCCTGACCCAGGCCTCCTGGCGCGCGGCCGGGGTGTCGCTGCCGCGGACGACCTGGCAGCAGTGGGCCTGGGGCGCCAACCGGCGGGTCTCGCTCGACGCGCTGCAGCCGGGCGACCTGATCTTCAGTGAGGGCCTCGGCCACGTGAGCATCTACGCGGGGAACGGCAAGATCGTGCATGCTCCGCAGACCGGCGACGTGGTGAAGGTCGTCGCACTTTCCTCGTACGGACGACGCCTCGTCGGCGCGGTGCGCCCGTGAGCCTGCGGAGACTCGTGTGACTGGTGTGACACATGGGTCTTGACTCGCCGTCAGAGTCCCAAGTGTGAGTATGGTCACATTCGCGTAACGAGGCTCCAGCTCCAGCAGGGGATGGCGGGTCTTACAGGGGGCTTGTCCAGCCTTTACTCGTTGACTCCGCCTTTGCCAGAAGATGGCATTCCGGCGTAGGTTCTGGCGTCGCGGCGGTCACGCCATGCCCGCCGCCGGCCGTCATCCCGGGTGCCGCAGGCGCCGCGATGCGGCCGCACATCCGCGGCCACCGCCGCATCCCCGCGCACCCCTCTGGGCGCGGGGCGGTGGCCTGCCGAATCCGTGCAGCCAGGAGCACGGAGCCGGGGAACCACAGATCCCGCTATTTCAGAGCGGGATCAGGGGTGAATCGGCGCATCACGCGCCGTAGGGCGACTTCCAGGCCCGAATCCGACAGCTAACCCGGTAGGCGTTCGTGGAAGACTCAAGGAGCAATCCTGTCTACCTCTTCGCATAACCCCCGTCTGTCCCGTCTTGCCCTGCGCGGCGTAGCGCTCACGATGACCGTGACGGCCGGAGGCGTCGGCCTCCACGCCTCCGCGGCGCAGGCGGAGCCGCCCGTGGCACCCGCCGGGGCCTCCGTCACCAAGGCGACGGAGTCCGCAGGGACGGCCACGGCTGTCAAGGCAGCCGAGACCGCCAAGACCGCCGGCACCGCCAAGGCCGCCAAGACCGCCAAGCGGAGCAAGGCGGCCCGACAGCAGGTGAAGGCCCACAAGGCCGTCGCGGTGGCCAAGAAGCAGATCGGTGACCCGTACCGTTACGGGGCCACCGGGCCGCACGCGTTCGACTGCTCGGGTCTCGTCCAGTTCGCCTGGAAGAAGGCCGGAGTGTCGATCCCGCGCGTGACGAACAGCCAGTTCGCGCACATCAAGAAGAAGGTCTCCTACAAGAACCTGCGACCGGGTGACCTGATGTTCTTCCGCGGGCTCGGCCACGTGGGCATGTACATCGGCAAGGGAAAGATGGTCCATTCACCGAGCTCGGGCAAGACCGTGCGCGTCGAGAAGGTGAGCGGCTGGCGCAAGTCGTCGTTCGCCGGTGCGGTGCGCCCCGGTCTGTGACTGACAGCGAAGGCCCCGTCCCCGCAGGTTGGGGGCGGGGCCTTCGCCGTCCCCGAACGGCTAGCATCGGGCAGCGTGTCCGGGAACGTGAGCCGCCGAGCGGCGCTGGCGGGGCTGGTCCTCGCCGTCGCCGCGGCCGACGGGGCGGGACCGGTGGCCGCCGTGGCGCCGGACGAGCTGGCCGAGGTGCGCGCGCTGTGGCGCGGGGAGCTGAG
>NZ_JAPNNL010000007.1 GCF_027620315.1 Nonomuraea corallina
TCGGTCAGGCCGCCCGCGTCGGCCGTGGCCAGATCCTGTCCCTGCCCGGCGAACGGGTTGCCCGTCGGGACGACGATGGACACGTAGGTGGTCGTGGCCTGCGCGTTGTCGAGCGTCCGGTCGTCGTTCGGCCGCGGGGACCGCTGGGCGTCATCGTCCGAGGAGGTCCGCGATGGGGTCGTCGTTCATCGCGGTCATCGGCTGACGTCAGCGGGCCCTTCGAGATCCCATGAGTTCCGGCGCTCCCAGGAGTTGTCCCGGTCCCACGAATCGTCCTAGTCCCAGGAGATATCGCGGTCCCGCGAATTGTCCCGATCCCAGGAGTTGTCCCGATCCCAGGAGTCGTCCCGATCCCAGGAGTCGTCCCGATCCCACGAGATATCGCGGTCCCGCGAATCGTTCCGATCCCAGGAGTCGTCCCGCTCCCAGGAGTTGTCCCGATCCCAGGAGTTGTCCCGATCCCAGGAGTTGTCCCGATCCCAGGAGATATCACGGTCCCGCGAATTTTCCCGGTCCCAGAAATTGTCGCGGTCCCACGAGATATCACGGTCCCGCGAGTTGTCCCGGTCCCACGAATTGTCGTAGTCGCGGGTGTCCCAGGAGCGGTCCGGGTCGTCGGCGTTCCAGCGGTTGGGGCGCTCGCCCGAGACGGCGCTGTCAGGACCCGGCCGGTCGGCCGTGCCGGCGTACGCGGGTCCCCATGAAGCCAGGGGAACCGCGAGAGTGATCGACGCCGCGGCGACCCAGAGCAGGCCGTTCCGGCGATGTGCCTTCTGTGTTTGTCCTCTTGTCATTTTTCTTCCCGTATACGTCCAGGCGCGGCTATTGCTTTCCTGTCGCTTCGCCTCTGTACGACTTATACGGAAATACCCGTAGGCCATCCGCCGAACCTGCCGATATCGCCAGCTACCGGCAAAGTCCTACCATGCGAAAATGCCGCGACGACCCGCCAGGAACCGCATAAATCACCATTACAACCGATTCCTCATATCGGCAATTTGCCCCTATTTAGTCCGCTTCAGGAGCATGCCGGTCATGGGGATCACCACAGTTGGGCCATCCCGGTCATGACCGCGCTCACCACCGCCGCCACCCCGGACGCCAGCCAGATCCCGGGCCGCGATCCATCCTTGAGCATCGCCAGCGCCCCCGCCCCGAGGCCCAGCGACAGCAGGTAGAGCGCGTGCGGCCCGCCGTGCACCGGGATGAACCCGACCGCGTCGAGGTACGGCGAAGGACCCCAGAGCGCGAACTCCAGGTAGATGGAGAACATGTACCAGTCCCGGGTGTCGATCAAGAACATGTTGACCGCGATCAGGCCCAGCATGACCAGCACCGGGGCCCCGCGCCACGGCAGCCACCGGGCCACGGCGACCGCGAGCAGGCATCCCGCCAGCATGTTCACCGGCCCGGCGGCCAGCTCCCCCAGGGTGGGGAAGCGCTCCAGCTCGTTGCCCGTCACCTCGTACAGCCCGACGAGGACCGCCAGGGCGGCGCAGGACAGTGCGAACGGTCCCAGAGCGGCCAGGCAGAGCGCCGCGGTGCGCCTGGCCTGGTCGCTCGGGACGGCCGCGAACAGCTCCTCGGCGCGCCTGGCGGAAGTCGCCACCAGGTGCGCGGCGAAGAACAACGGGATCCCCCAGTAGATGGTCATCTCCGAGGTCAGCGCGCTGAACGCGGGCCGCGGCCCGTCCCAGCCGTCGTCGGCCACCCGCAGGACCCACAGGGTCAGGCCCACGAGCGTCAGCGGATGCCTGACGAAGCGCCAGGCCTCCTTCATCGCGAGCGCCGGCAGGACCTGGGGCTGCTCGGGCGGCGCCCACATTCCCTCGGCCCTCATACCGCCGCCTCCACCTTGTCGCCGTCGAGCAGCAGCAGGTACCCGTCCTCGACGGTCGGCGGGACGAGCGTCGCGTCCGCGGGCGGCGAGCCGATGTTGCGGAAGTCCCCCTCACCGGTGCGCCACGACAGCACCCCGGCCCGTCGCGGGGACTGCCACACCCGGCCGCGGGCGACCCCGCGCAGTTCCTCCGGGGTCCCGGCGAAGACGCAGCGGCCGTCCTTCAACACCACGGCCCGTTCGCACAGCGCCGCCACGTCCTCCGTCTGGTGGGTGGACAGCAGCACCGTGCGGTTCTCGCCGATCCGGGAGATCAGCGCGCGGAAGCGCAGCCGCTGCTCCGGGTCGAGCCCCGCCGTGGGCTCGTCGAGCAGCACCAGCTCGGGGTCGCCGAGCAGGGCCTGGGCGATGCCGACCCTGCGCCGCATGCCGCCGGAGAGCGTCCTGATCTTCTTGCCGCTCACGTCGGCGAGCCCGACCTCGCCGATCACCCGGCGGACCTCGTCGTGCCGGGCGCGGCGGTCGACCATCTCCTTGAGTATCGCCACGTAGTCGACGAACTCGAACACGGTGAACCCGCGCTGGTACGCGGGCTCCTGCGGCAGGTAACCGAGCCTGCGCCGGATCTCCAGCCTGTCGTACACCGGGTTCCAGCCGAGCAGCCGCACCCGGCCGGAGTCGGCGGCCAGCACGGTGGCCAGGAGCCGCATGAGCGTGGTCTTGCCCGCGCCGTTCGGCCCGAGCAGGCCGGTCACTCCCTTCCGCGCGGTGAAGGACAGCCCGGACAGGGCCCGGCTGCGCCCGAACGACTTGCTCACGTCGTCGACGACGACCGTGTCGTTCACGAGAACTCCCTGCGACGAATGAAGATCACGAACGCCGACACGGCGAACACGGCCAGCGACGCGAGCTGGCCCACCGAGCCGAACAGCACCGGCCGCACCTCGTACACGGCCACGGCGGCGAACCCGGCGAACCACAGCGCGGCGACCGCGCCCCCGCTCATCAGCGGGTCGAGCCACCCGGCCAGCGCGAGCGTCAGCGTGGTCAGCGCCAGCGCGGGCAGCAGCCATACGGCCATCAACCCCCCGTCGCCCAGCACGGCGAGCCCGATGACCAGCGCCAGCGCCACGCACACCCCGAGCACGGCCGCGGCGCGCAGCAGCGTCAGCCTGACGACGGAGTACGGGGCGGCGAACGCGATCTCGTGAGCCGGGTCGGCGCCGCGCCCATAGGCCAGCACCACGCCCGCCACCGGCAGGATCGGCGCCACCGCGAGGAAGACGAGCGTCCCGAACCGGCTCGTCTCCCCACTGGCCAGGGCCGCGAACAGCAGCGCCACCGCGCCCGCCGCGATCCACGCCGGCTTCAGCGAGGACGTCACGGCGAGCAGCCGCGCGGTGTGCTCGGGCACGCCGAGCACCCGGAGCAGCCGTTCGAAGGACGTCGGCCGCGGCGCGTCCACGGCCGCCGTGATCTCGTCCCAGACCCGGTCCAGCCGAGCGCGCGGCACCTCGGGCGCCAGCTTCCCCCGGCAGGCGGCGCAGGCCAGCAGGTGGGCCTCGACCGACGCGGCGAGCGTCGGCCCGGTCCGCCCCCGGGCGTAGTCAGCGGCCAGTTCGTCGTCCATGTGCCAGGCCGTGCTCATGCCAGCACCTCCCTCAGCTGCGCCTTGGCCCGCATCATCCGGGTCTTCACCGTTCCCGCCGGGATGCCGAGCAGCTTGCCCGCCTCCCGGGTCGTCAGCCCGTCCAGCACGGTCGCCTGGACGACCGCGCGCAGCTCGGGCGAGAGCCGGTTCAGCGCCGTCCCCAGCTCGCCGTACTCGATGCCGAGCAGCACCTGCTCCTCGGCGGACACCACGATCTCCTCGCCCGCCCTGACCAGGGCGAGCGGCCGGCCGCGGAGCTGGTCGAGCAGCCGCCGGATCCCGATCCCCCAGATCCACGCCGCGACCTGACCCTTGCCGCGCCAGGCGCGCGCCGTCCGCCACACGGCGACGAACGTGTCCTGCACGGCCTCGTCCACCACGCCCGGATCGGCGCACCGGCGCGACAGCCGCACCACCAGCCAGGGCGCGTGCCGTCCGTAGAGCGTCTCGAAGGCCCGCCGATCACCGTCGGCGACGGCCTCCAGCAGGTCTGGATCGCTCCACCCCGCGTAGTCGTTCATCACATTCCCATCCGTTCCACGCCCTACCTGTCGCACCACGGGAGCGGAACGGTTCATCATGTCCCATTTCTCGCCTGGTGGGCCCGTAGGGAAGGGCGAGCTCAGGTCGGCGGGAACGGCGGTCTCATGGGCGCGGCACCTTCTCGATCTCGTCGGCGGCGGCCTGCGCGCCGCCCGCCGCCTCCAGCTCGCCGCGCATCCAGTCGAGCCGGTCGCGCACGCGGGCGTCCGACGCCACGTCCTCGATGGCCTGCCACAGCGTCGCGGCCGTGACCCGGTCGGGCGGCAGGGCTCTGCCGAGGCCGAGTTCGGCGATGCGGTCGGCGTTGGCGCGCTGCTCGGCCATCTGCGGCACCGCCACCAGGGGGACGCCGAAGTGGAGGCCCTCCATGGTGCCGCCCATCCCGGCGTGGGTGACGAACACCCGGGCGTGACGCAGGACCGCGAGCTGCGGGACCTGCCGGTGGACCTCGACGTTGGGCGGAATCGGGCCCAGGGCGGCGGGGTCGGCCTGGCCCGACGCGAGCACGACCCGCCACGGGCGACCGGCCGCCGATTCCAGGACCGTACGGTAGAAATCCGGCCGGTCGTTGTAGCCCGTGCCGAGAGAGACGAGGACGACGGGTAGGTCGTCCGGCGGCTGCCAGTCGCCCTGGAACGCGCGGCCGGTCAGGGCCGGCCCGACGAAGCGGTATCCGGTGCCGAAGGTCTCGCCCGCGTACTGGAAGGCGCGCGGCAGCATGACCAGCCGCATCGCCGCCCGCGAGCCCTGGAGGAAGCCCGGGAGGTCGCCGCCGACGCCCTCCCGGCGCAGGAGCGCGGACAGGCGCGCGAGCAGGAGCAGGAACCTGGGGCTGAGCGGGTTGAAGGTCGTGTAGTCGCGGTGCAGCGACCAGTGCTCGTTGCCGACCAGGTTCGGCCAGGTCTCGACCGACGGGACGCCCCACTTCCTGGCCAGCACGCGGCCCCACCAGGCCATCGGGCCGTCGTGGACCACCAGGTCGGGGCGTTCGGCGTCGCGGAGCTGGGCGAGCACGGCCTTGGTCTCGGCGAGCAGCAGGTGGGTGGCCCGGACGAACTCCTTGCCGTGCATCTGCGGCGGCCCGGTGCCGTCGAGCTCCTTCCACGTGGAGGTGAACGGGACGACCTCGGCGCCGGTCTCGGCGACGCGGGACGCGAACTCCTCCGTGGTGGCGTAGGTGACGCGGTGGCCCCGGCGCACCAGTTCGGCGGCGACGCCGAGGGTGGGGTTCACGTGGCCGGCGGCGGCGGGGGCGAAGAAGGCGATGGTTCCCATACTGGTGTATTTTAATACATATATATTAAGTAAGGGGAACCCGTGCCGAAGAAGGTCGACCACGACGAGCGCCGCGCTCACATCGCCGAGGCCGTGCTGCGCATCGCGGGCCGCGACGGGCTGGACGCCGCCACCCTGCGCGACGTCGCGACGGAGGCGGGCATGTCACTCGGCGCGGTGCAGTACTACGTGCGCAGCAAGGAAGAGATGCTCCGTCACGCCTTCGCCCACCTCGGCGAGCGGGTCACGGCGCGGATCATGGCGGGCATCGACGCCGAGCCCGTGACCGTACGGAACTTCTTGGTGTCCATGGCGACGGAGATGCTGCCGCTGGACCCCCGCAGAAGGGCCGAGCGGCGGGCGTGGCAGGCGTTCGTGGTCCGCGGCGGTGAGGTGCCCGAGCTGGCCGAGGCGCTGCGTGAAGGGCGTTCGTGGCTGCTCGGCAAGGTGGCCGAGCTGATCGCGGAGGGGCGGAGAACCGGCGACGTGCCGCCGGAGCTGGACCCCTGGCACGAGTCGGTGGCGCTGCTCGCGGTGATAGAGGGCCTGTCCGCGGACCTCATGCTCGGCCTGCGGGAGCCGGAGGCGACGCTGGCCACCGTCCGCTACCACGTGCGCCGGATCCTGCCCTGATCACGATCAGGACCGGCGCCGTTCCCCAGCGGTCCCAGAGGGCGGGCAGCTCCGTCTCCAGGAAGCGGTACAGCTCGGCCACGTTCGCCAGGCGCTCGCGGCGTCCGGGGTCGGCGCCGGACAGGACGGCGAGGCCGCGCTCCGCCACCTGGCGGAAGGCCGCGGTCTTGGCGTAGCGGGCGGCGAGCATCCGGCTCCAGCCGTCGGCGGCGATGCGGAAGTACTCCTGCCGATCGCCGCGCCGGCGCACGCCCTCGACCAGGCCGCTCGGGGTGACGGCGGTGAGGACGGGGATCGCGTGCCGCCGGCTCAGCAGCGCGTTGTCGTTGCCGCTCGATCATCCCGGCGCCGCTCCCCCGCTGCTCAGCCTTCGTGCGCCCGGAGATCCTTGTGGTAGACGCGGAAGTCGCAGGCCCCGGCCAGATGCGGGGCGAGCTCGGGATAGCTCTCCTCCAGCAGCCCCACGCGCACGAGCCGGTAGCCGATCCGGGTGTACCACCGGCTCAGGTACTCCTTGAAGGGATGCCTCCCCTCCCGGGGCGCCAGCAGCTCCAGCCGCATGACCTCCGCGCCGCGCTCGCGGCCCAGCTGCTCGGCGAAGTCCACCAGCCGCGAGCCGATGCCGGCCCCGCGATGCGCGGGATCGGTCGCCAGCATCCCGAACTCGGCCTCCCCGCTCTCCAGCCGCCGCACCCGGACAGCGCCCACGATCCGCCCGTCCAGCCGGGCCACCGCGATCTCCCCCGCGCCGATCAGCGCCGCCATCTCCTCCGTGCTCGTACGGGACACCTCAACGGCCCACAGCCCCTCCTCGGCCGCCCGGTAGACGCGGTTGACCAGCTCGGTCAGCTCGTCGACGAGCGCGCCGTCGCCCGCGGCGGCGGCGGGCAGCAACCGGACCTCGACCTGCGCCATCGGACCTCCGCACCGGCGTGACAAGGGGTGGGCGCGCACCAATCTACGCCGCGTTCCACCGTCACGCCGAACCCCGCATATCTCCTGCGTTGATCTCTCAGACAGGCGCCGCGCTCGGCCTCCGTGCGGGAAGAGCGCCACCGCTACCACCGCCGGCCCCGGCAGTTCCAGTCCCGGCGGACCCAACCTTTCGACACGTCACCGGAGTCGGTAACGGTCGAAAGGAGTCGCCTTGGATCGCAATGACAGCTTCCGTGAGTTCGTCGTCGACCATCAGCAGGCGCTGATGCGCACCGCGTACCTGCTCACGGGAGACGCCCACCAGGCCGAGGACCTGCTGCAGAACGTCCTGCTCAAGGTGCTCGGACGCTGGTCCAGGCTGGCACGCGTCGAGCACCCCGAGGCGTACGCGCGTAAGGCGCTGGTCAACCAGCACATCTCGTGGCGGCGGCGGCGGGTCAGGAGCGAGTTCCCGACCGCCGAACCGCCCGACCGGCCGTACTCCAGCGAGGACTCCACCGTTGTACGGCTCGTCATGCGGCGGGCACTCATGCGGCTGCCGCCCCGGCAGCGGGCGGTGATCGTGCTGCGCTACTACGAGGACCGGACCGAACGCGAGACCGCCGAGCTGATGAACTGCTCGGTCGGCACGGTGAAGAGCCAGGCCCACTACGCGCTGGCCCGCTTACGCGAACTGGCGCCCGACCTCGCGCCGAAGCTCACCGATCTCGAAGCCGAGGAGGCCTACCGATGACCTGGCTGCGTAACGTACTCGTCGACCTGGCCGACGACTCTCCGGAAGTGGACCTCGCCGAGCGGACGATCGCGGCGCATCACCGCAGACGGCTCACCGCGATCTCGTACGGCGCGGCAGCCATGGTCGTGGTCGTCGCTCTCGGTGTGACGGCCGCCATCCGCCTGCTGCCGGGCGTGCCGCAGGACGCCGCTTCCGTACGCGACCTGCCGGCACGCGGGGTCGGGCCGTTGAGTCACGCGTACCAGACCTTCTGCAAGCCCCACAGCGGGAAGGCCCCGGCGGGCTGCCGGGACGGAGGGTGGCGGGTGGTCACCCGGAGCGGCAGGACCTACCACGTGCCGGAGGCGCTGCCCGGCCTCGCCCCCGGTCGCACCGGCGTGCGTGACAGCCCGCTGGCGATCAGCCGGGACGCCCGGAAGATCGCCTACTACAGCGCCGAGGAAGGCACCTTCCAGGTCCGCGACCTGGCCTCGGGCCGGACGACGACGGCTGCGAGGAAAGTGCCGGAAACCCGGCTGGGCAGGCTCTCGCGGCTGATGCTGTCGGACGACGGGCGGTTCCTGGCCTTCAGCAAGGTCCCGGATCTCACGGATCCCGCGGTGCTCTTCGACCTGCGCGACGGGATCGCCCGCGACCTGCCGAACCGCTGGGTCCCCATCGGCCTGTCACCGAACGGCTCCACCATCACGCTCGCGGAATACTCCCCCAGGTCACGGCTGCGGACGATCTCCAACCTGTGGCCGAGTTCCTCGAAGAGCGACACCACCTCGGTCACCCTGCCGGCGCACTACCTCATCAGCCCGCTCGCCCCCGACGGGAAGACCGTCGCGGTGATCGAGAACCTCAGCACCGCCGAAAAGCCGTGCCGTCACGGCAGGCTCGCCTTCATGGACACGCTCACCGGCGAGAAGCGGAAGACGACGGCCATCAGCGGCCTGCCTTCTGACGTCTCCCAGATCTCTCTGCGTACCTGGCTCAACACCGAGGAGGTCACAGCTCTCACCTCGTCCGTGCGGTGCAGGCCCGCGTCCGAGGAGCCGATCAAGGTGGGCGTGGCGATCGAGCAGCCGTACCGGACCATGACCGCCTACGCCGTGAACGTCAGGACCGGCAAGGCCAGGAAACTCGCCACGTACAGAGCGCAGGGCATCGTCGCGATCGTCCTGCCCGGCCCACCCGGGACGCGGTGACCTCAGATCTCGGAAGCTCTCAAGCAGGCTGTCAGGGCAGCGCCCGGCCGTACTCCAGATAGACGGTCTCCCCCAGCTCATGGGCGGTGGCGGCGGCTTTGAGGCGGCGGGCGAGAGGCCCGATCAGCAGATCGTCAAGCTCTTCGACAGGACGGAACTCGTACGCGCTCAGCCAGCCTGATCAGCGTCATCCGGCTCAACCGCTCCACCAGCATCCCGCGGGCATGGCAGTGTGCATCACGCCAGCCCCGCGACCCGCCTGGGCAGGAGGCTACGGATGGACCGAAGGGAGCATCGTGAACAGACTGGTCAGCCGCCTATGGCTGCTCATCCGCGGGCCACTCCAGTGGCGGCTCCTCTGGCTATGGCACGCGAAATTCATGATCGGCGTTACGGGCGTCGTCCGCGACGAAGAAGGTCGCGTGCTCCTCCTGCGGCACCGCATGTGGCCCCCGGAACGGCAGTGGGGCTGCCCCTCCGGCTACGTCGAAAAGGGCGAGACCTGGGAGGACACCATCGTCCGCGAGGTGCGCGAGGAGACCGGGCTGCACGTCAAGGTCGGGCGTCTCCTCCACCTGAAGAGCGGATACCAGCTGCGGGTCGAAGCAACCTACGAGGCCCTGCTCACCGGCGGCACACTCAAGATCGACCCTGCTGAGGTCCTGGAGGCGAAGTGGTGTTCGCCGTACGACCTTCCCGATGGGCTGCAGGAGTCGCACCGGCTCCTGATCCAGCAGATCGCCAGACTGTAGCCCTGGGACCGGACATCGGTGCCGGCTGTCGGGTCCCCCTTCGCCATCAGTACGCGACCTGATCCGCGTTCAGGTGCGGGCCAGGTCCGCGCCGGCCTGCCGCACCACCGCTACCGGCACGACCGGCCCGCTGCCGCTCTCCCTGATGATCGCGCCCCTCAGACCTGAACAATCGGGCCTGCATTACAGGAAGATCGCTGAGAGCAAGATCCGCACACGTCGTTTCACCTGTGGGCGGTGGCGCGAGACGTTCGACCTCGGCTTGCTGCCGCATGACCTCCAGGTCCCTGGCACGCGCCTGCCGAGCGAACCAGCTCCTCAGCCACAGATATCCCACGGATACGGCAGGCGTAAAAGGCCGCCGCCCGAGATGGGATTCTCACGGCACCCTCTTCGTGGACCTTTTGCGCACTTCGAGGATGCGACCACGGCGAGCCATCGAGGTACGCCGCTCCGCCGCCCGGATCATGTGTGGATGAGCGAGTCCGCGCAAGCCGCTTCGACGAGGCTCGTCCTGCTGACGCTGGCCGCTGGACAGTTCTTGATGGCCCTCGACACCTCCGTGATGAACGTGGCGATCGCGACGGTGGCCGAGGACGTGGGGACCACGGTGGCCGGGGTCCAGGGCACGATCGCGGCGTACACGCTGATTATGGCGGTCTTCATGATCCCCGGCGGCAAAGTCGGGGCGATCATCGGCCGTAAGCGCGCGTTCATGCTCGGTTGCATGGTCTACGGCGCCGGATCGTTCACCACCGCGATATCTCCGAACCTGCCTGTCCTGCTGCTGGGCTGGTCGTTCCTGGAGGGCATCGGGGCGGCACTGATCTTGCCCGCGATCGTGGCACTGGTCGCGGGAAACGTTCCCCGGGAGCAGCGGCCGGCCGCCTACGGGCTGGTGGCGGCGGCTGGGGCGATCGCGATCGCAATCGGCCCCCTCGTCGGGGGGCTCGCCACGACGTACTTCTCATGGCGATGGGTGTTCGCCGGGGAGGTTGTGATTGTGCTGGGCATCCTGCTGTTCGCCCGGCGGGTAGCCGACGCGCCCCCGGTCCGCCGCCCGCGCATTGACGTCGTCGGGGCCGTGCTCTCGGGGCTGGGGCTCGGGATCTTCGTGTACGGGGTGCTGCGATCGGATGAGTGGGGTTGGTTCAGCCCCAAGCCGAACGGTCCCGCCTGGTTCGGGATCTCTCCTGTCGTGTGGCTCATGCTGGCGGGCCTGTTCCTGATGTGGATGTTCCTGGAGTGGGAGGGCCATGTCGCACGGCGCGGCAAAGAGCCCCTGGTAGACCCCGGACTGCTTCGCAACAGGCAGCTCGTGGGCGGCCTGACGATGTTCTTTTTCCAGTACCTGACGCAGCTCGGCGTCTTCGTCGTCATCCCGCTCTACCTGTCGGTCGCCCTAGGGCTTTCCGCCTTGGCCACCGGCGTGCGCATCATGCCGCTCTCCCTGCCGCTGCTGGCAGCGGCGCTGGTCATCCCCCGCCTGCTTCCCGAAGCCTCTCCGCGGCGGCTGGTCAGGGCGGGGATGATCTGCGTGATCCTGGGCGCCGCGGTCCTGCTGGCGGCCTTGGAGGTCGAAGCGGGGCCAGAGGTCGTCACTGTTCCGCTGCTGCTGGTGGGGCTGGGCATGGGCACACTTGCCTCCCAGCTCGGGGCGGTCACCGTTTCCGCGGTACGGGACGAGCGGAGCGCGGAGGTCGGCGGTGTCCAGAACACCGTCACCAACCTCGGCGCCTCCATCGGCACCGCGTTCGCCTCCTCGATCATGATCGCCACGCTGACGGCCTCATTCCTCAACACCGTGGAGCTCAACCCGGCGATCCCCCCGCAAGTCAAGCAGCAAGCCCAGGTGCAGCTCATCAGCGGCGTGCCGTTCCTCTCGGACGCCCAGCTATCGGCAGCCCTTGACAAGGTCGGCGTGCCTCCCGACGTGGCCCAGGCCGCGCACGACGCCAACGCCAACGCCCGCATTGTCGGGCTCAAGGCCGCCCTCGCCATCCTGGTTCTCACAGGACTCATCTCGCTGTTCTTCGTCCGCCTGATCCCCACAACCCAGCCCGGCTCGGCCCGCCGCGAGACCTTGCCTCCCCACTCCTGATCCCCCATTGCGGGAGCTTTCGACCTGAAATATCCAGAAGCCGGCGCTCGTGCCTGAGAGGCGCTTGATGCGCCATGATGGATTTAGTCCAATGGCACGCTGATCATGCCACCGGACTGGTCCAGCAGCGAGAGAACCTGACGGTATGACGGATCAATGGCGATCAGGAATCGCCGTCCGCCGGGGACGGTGAGACAGACAACCGTCGCGTTCAGCACGGATCGGGCTTCTGCCGCAGTAGCGGCACGGATTACGACGAAAGCATCCTGACGCGGAATCACGCGCCGTAAGATCTTTCCTTCGCGATCGATCGAGTGGTCACAGTGTCAGCCGCGACAGTGACATATCCGCCTATCCAGCCGCGGTGGGAGGCGTAGGATGGCACGTTGAAGCCGTAAACCAGGCCCGGAACCGTAACGGAGCCGTCGGGATGTGACACGGGACGAGCCATTCCCCGCCCCCTGCCCAGCCTCTCGCCTATAAGGCCGCCGAGCCAATCTGCGATCACTTCCAGGAGAAATCCGAGCATGGCATCCTCGCATTGATCCGCCGTCACGGAGTCCGGATTCTCCTGGGCAACGAATCGAGGCTGTTTCAAGTTCCTTTCGCCATTCCTTCACCCATCAAGGGAGCGGACAGGGCTCAGGATGTGCGGTGGGCCGGGCTGAGACATCCGATGGGCGGGACGTGTCAAATCGTGTGGAGCGGTCGTCGACGCGAGCGGCGAGATGTGGGCGCGACGAGGTGCGCGTCGGCGGTTCCTCCGGCGCGCGGGGTTCGGGGCTGGGAAATCCTCAGCGACAATGGCGATCAGCCCGCGTGGATTCGCAGGGCGGCGGCATGGCGATCGCCGTGTTCTTTGCGTCGGTCGTGGTGAGCGCGGGTGCCAGGTGAGGCGGTCAGGGCCGCGAACGACCACACCAGAAGCTCCTGTCCAGGCAGCTGCAGCCGCACGAGACGGGCCACTGCTCTTGCAGGGGGCTGCCCGGGCGCGAGGGCGTGCGAGCCGCTCGGCCAGCGACCAACAGCCCATATCAGTGGCGACCATTTCACCATGAACATGGCGACCAACTCACCGCGGGTACGGCGACCAATTCACCGCGAGGGATTATGATAGAAAGCATGGTCACCACCCCGCTCGGGCGCCTGATCCACCGTCACGCGGAGCAAGCAGTCGCGGACGCCTTGGCCGATACGCGCGTCGTCCTGGTCAACGGCGCACGACAGTCGGGCAAGAGCACGCTGGTCCGGCGGCTCGCCAAGACGGACGGCACCGAGTGGCGCGACCTCGACGATCCGCTGACCTTGCAGGCTGCGTTGAGCGACCCCAGCGGCTTCGTGGACTTTCCGGAGCCCATGGTCATCGATGAGATCCAGCGTGCTCCGGAGCTACTGCTCGCCATCAAATCTCAGGTGGACGCCGATCCGAGACCCGGCAGATACCTGCTCACCGGCTCCTCCCGGCTACTCGCCCTACGCGGTCTGCCGGACACCCTGCCCGGTCGGATGGAAACCATCGAACTGTGGCCTTTCGCGCAGGGCGAGATCGACGGCCGTCCCGATGCCTTCATCGACGCGGTGTTCACGCACGGCCCGGCCCTCCGGCACACCTCCCGGCTCACCCGGGCCGACTACGCGGACCGCCTGGTCCGCGGCGGCTACCCCGAAGCTGTCGCCCGCACCAACCCTCGACGCAGGCAACGCTTCTTCGACTCCTACGTCGGCGATCTGATCAACCGTGACGTGATGCAACTGTCGGAGATCGAACGTACCGCGGAACTACGCGCGCTGGTCAGGTCTCTGGCGGCCAGATCCGGTCAACTCCTCGTCGTTCAGGCGCTGGGCCGTGACCTCGGCCTGCCCGGCACAACCACCGCCAGATTCCTGGCACTGCTGGAAGAAGTCTTCCTGATCAAACGCGTGCCCGCCTGGTCGAAGAACATCAGCAGCCGGGCCGTACACACCCCCAAGGTCACCTTTGTCGACTCGGGAGTGGCGGCGAACCTGCTGGGCGTCGACGCCCACAGCCTCCTCCGGCCCGGGTCCGCATTCGGGCCGCTGCTCGAGGGCTTCGTCCTGACGGAACTGGCCCGGCAGACGACCTGGGCGCACACCTTGGTCGACCTTTACCACTACCGGACCAAGGACAAGGTGGAGGTGGACGCCGTCCTGGAGAGCCGCCAGGGCCGGGTCGTGGGCATCGAGGTCAAGGCCGCCTCCACCGTACGACCGGACGACTTCAAAGGACTCCGCCACCTTGCGGAACGGGTGGGCCCCGACTTCGTCGCCGGTCTGGTCCTGCACACCGGCACGCAGACATTCTCCTTCGGCGACCGAATGCTGGCCGTCCCGGTCAGCGCCCTGTGGGAGGCAACGGCCACGACCTAGCCGGCCGCCACTCGATATACCACCGGACCCCCACGAGCCCTGGAACAGGTGGGCGGTACTGGGTTCGAACCAGTGACCCCTCGCTTGTAAGGAGCCAAGATCTCCCCTGGCGGTACGCTGACCTGCGATCCGACCTGGGACCCCGATCCCCCGCCGACCGTCTCCGAGCTGCCCTTATGGCACGCTAATGGCACGGTGATCATGCCTCTTGTCGCAGCTCGCAACCTCATATGATCACGGTTTGTCGGCCACCTTCCCGCCGTCAAATGGCACGCTAATGGCACGACGATCAAGGGGTGTCCCGCGAGGTGCAGACCTGCACGCATCTCCCCTGCCTGATCTTCCCGTCTGCCTCGACCCACCGCGAAGCGGCAGCGGGCCGGCGACGGAAGGTCAAGCCCGTCCTCGCGTGTACCTCAACCGGCCGCCGTTCCTCGATCATCAGACGCCAACGGCCACGGACGGGCTTGAGCTGGAGGAGTCGGGCTGCTGGGCTCTGCCTGGGTCGCGGCAGGCGGGAAGATCAGGCCCACCTCAGCCACTACGGACCCGGCTCGCGCTCGTCGCGATCATCCCGGAGCCGAGGCCCCCGCCGGAGGCGCAATACGTCGGCAGGAAACTTCGACGGCGTCTGGAGAGTTAAGAGTGGAGAACCTATGGCGGAGGGGCTAAGTGGCACTGAGCGACACCTTAGTCTCGACCTTGACAGGCGGCGCTTTGGCGACCCTCGGCACATGGCTTGGGACGCGATGGCAGGGACGTGAGGCCAAAAGGTCGAGGTTGGAACAATACGAGAGGGACGATCGCCTTCGGCACGAAGCCGATCGCCGAGCGCTATATGCGCGGTTTGCAAGACTCCTTACTGAGGTGCTCGACTTAGTAGATGCGCCCGAAGCTTACGACAAGCTCGAGGACCTGGAGCGGCTGTATTGGGAAATAGCCATGATTGGCTCCGCCGACGTGGTCTACCGCGCGAGGAGTGCCATCATGGCTGTGGCAACCGGACTTGAGGTTGACCCTGAGCTGCTAGTGGCATCTTTCGTGAGGTCTGTTCGCGAGGAGCTTGGCTTGGCGCAGGAAGGACTACCCCGCAATCTGCTGAGAGACAATGAGCAGCACCTTAGTCGGGAAGCTCAAATCTCTCGCCAACTGCGGATGACCGCCCTCGCTCAGGAACAGGGAAAATCTCGAGGACGGCCCACGCTGGCCGCGCGCGAGAACGGCCCCCAGGCCGCACGCGCAGCGCGGCGGCCGAGCGTGGAGCCGTAAGGCGGCGCGGAGCGCCGCCCTTGATGTCTAAAAGAACAATTCGGCAAGCGATCTAGTGATACTAGCTCGTATGAAAATCCAGAGTTGACGACGGAGGCTGCAGTGATTGTTGGAGATGACCCGGTATACGCAGAGAGTGACCGCCTGGGACGGAAATCTCTGGCCGGAAACTGGGCCGACACCATTATCAATACAAAGGCGCCATTCGGCCTCGTATTCGCTGTTACTGGCCCGTGGGGGTCAGGAAAGACTTCCATGCTGAATATGATGGAAGAAAAGCTACGGGCATCAGATGTGACAGTACTCAAGTTCAACCCATGGCTATTTTCTGGCACCGATCAACTAATCAGCCATTTTTTCGGAGAGATGGCGAGCCAACTCGATTACGAAGACCCCAAACAGAAGGAGATTGCAGGCAGACTAAAGAAGTATGGCACCCTATTCTCCCCCCTTAAGGCAATACCGGTTATCGGTAGCACTCTTGGCGGCGCAGCAGACGCTGCTACGACTATTGGAAAGTATTTGGAGGACACGCAAAGTCGAGGCGTGGAAGAGCAACGAAGATTGATCGAGGATTCTTTGCGGGAACTCGATAGCCCCCTGGTTCTAGTCGTCGACGATATCGACCGCCTCACGGGTCAAGAAATACGCGATGTACTCCGAATGGTCCGTCTTACCGGCGCGTTCCCCAACCTCATCTATCTACTTTCCTTCGATCGACAGCGCGTTGAATTGGCGCTGAACGAGGACGGCCTTCCCGGAAGAGCCTATCTCGAGAAGATTGTTCAGGTTATGTATGATGTTCCGGTTGTCGTACGAGACAGCCTGCGCAATATTCTGCTAGACGAACTGAATCATGCCGTTCAAGACACCGGCTACTCCCGATTCTCAGCCGAAGCATGGCCGGACGTGCTGGTTGAGATCATTGATCCACTCCTGAATAACATTCGCGACGTTCGGCGCTACATAGGCCCACTGCGAGCAGTCCTCACCTCTCTAGAGAACGAAGTTGAACTTGTCGACGTCTTAGCTCTGGAGGCTCTGCGCATATTTCTCCCCGATTCCTATGCACTGCTGCCCCACGCTGCTCGTTCGTTGACTGACACGGCAGACGCGAGCCACGAGTCTTCTGAGCTTAAAGCGCAGGCCGAAGCGTTCGTCAACTCAGATCAAAATCATGCGAACATTCTTCGTTCTCTTTGTGCGCGAATTTTCCCTGCATCGCGACGCCGTTTGGGCGAGTACCAACGCTATGGAGGCGATTGGGAACGGACATGGCTACGAGAACGCAGAGTGGCCAGTAATTCCGTCCTATCTTTCTACCTCGAGAAATCCATGCCCTCGACTGTGAAGAGTGCCATCACTGCCGAGACTATCTTCAGCCGGTTTGAGGACCGAGCCTACCTTGAGCATGTCTTCCAGGACATGGATCCCGCCGGCGCGGAAGAAGTAATCAGAGCTCTGGAAGCATACGAGGAGCAGTTTTCCAATTGCGACCCGATTCCTTCGGCCATAGTGCTGCTCAATCAGCTGCCACGCCTACAGCGTCCTAAGCGTGGGCTCCTTGACCCAGGCCCTACGATAACCATATCAAGGGTCGTACTTCGCCTTCTCCGCCCGATCGCTGACCCCGAGCAGGTCCTAAGGATTGTCAAAGACATCCTCCCCAATCTAGAGCAGTATTCTACAAAGTTCGAGCTTACGAGACTAGTAGGACACGCGAAAAATGCGGGGCACAAGCTGATATCAGAAACAGCATGGAAGGACCTCGAAACAAGTCTTAAGAACGAGGTGCGTGGCGCTTCCGCTGATTCTCTCGCGACGGAATGGGATCTGTTGCGCCTTCTCTGGCAGACAGGCCAAGGCGAGGATTCTCAGGAATGGCATATACCTCTCGAGTTTATCGATCACCCCGCTCTTGCTAGAGCAATTCTCACCGACTCTGTCGGAACGACGCAGTCTCAGAGCCTCGACTCCCGAGCGATCACCAAAAAGAAGCATCTCGCCTGGGACATCTTGGTGGAGGTTCTCGGCGACGAGAATGCAATTATTCGCTGTCGAGATGCCGCTGCAAGCATCGATGAAACAGCAAATGACGTGATAGAGCTGGTTGATCTATACCTATCAGGGTGGCGTCCCCCTAGGTGGTAGCGCCACAAAAGGTGGAGCCTTCACAGGCAGGCTTGGCGCGGATCAGCTGCTCCTTGATCGAGGAGCGCGCCAAGCCTGACTCCTGCATGTATCACTGTCAGCCTAAGACCTACTTACCTTGGGGATAGTAGGATATCTCTAGTACGCGAGGACAACAGCCGGTACCTTCCAGCCGTGGCAACCAAAAGCGGGAACCGTCTGGTCAAGTATTGGGGCTTCATAACTTTTGGAATTCTTGTGGCGGGCATCTTCGGATGGATTCCAGACTTGGCTCCGATACTGCTAGTGGCTTTGTCCATAGCGACAAGCTACTTCTTCATCTTTCGAATGCCCGTATGGTGTGGTGCCGTGAACAGAGATGGGACCTACTGTCGCGAGAACGCTTACGGGTTGCTCTTGGGCTGCCACCGCCGGCAGCACAAATGGCAGAAGCTCAAGATGCGCGTGGCACGATCAAAGTGGGCGCAGCTCAATCGAGGACTTTGGACTCAACCACGCGACTGCATCGCCACGCTCGGCGGAATTGCAACTGTGTTATCTGGAGTAGCAGCTGTCATTCCTTTGATCATGAAGTGAGCGGCGCTCGGCCTAGGCACGTTAACGTCAGGTGCCAAGGGTAGGAATCGATGCGGTCCCCTCCCATACTTGCCGGGTGAGGCTGAAAATGGCCAGGGCCTAGGAGAACCCGAACTCCCTCCACACGAAGCGTCTCGACGCTGCGCTGGAACGGCTCGCGAGCTGCGAGGGCGCTGTTTACGAAGGGCAGAATCACCATCGGGATACCGAGGCCGGGCGCTTCGGCGAGCAGGCCGAGGGCGTAGGTGTCGGCGATACCTTGAGCGAACTTGTTGATGGTGTTGTAGGTCGCGGGGGCAACGATGATCGCATCCGCCCTCGGCGGCTTGGGATCGCCTGGTTTGCGGTACTGGCTGCGCACGGGGCGGCCGGTCTGCTTCTCCAGCGCGGGCACGTCGATGAAGTCGAGCGCGTTCGGGGTGGCGACGATTTGGACGGTCCATCCGTCGTCCTGTGCCATCGTGACGAGCTTGCCGACGTCGCCGGCGGGTCCTGCGGCGCAGACGATGATGTACAGGACCTTGCCGGTGTTGGTCACGCGGTGACTCCCAGAGATTCGGCGTACTCCCGCGCTTCGCGTCGGATGCTGATCGGCGCGGTGGCGAGGATGTCGCGGACCAGCCTATGAGTGGTGGGGCGGCTGGTGATTTCCTCGGGGGCGATGTCTCCGGCGGCCCGCAGGATGTACAGGGCGCGGTCGTGCTTGCCCCACGCGAGGAACGCGCGAGAGGTGTCCAGGAGGACGGTCGCCTTGCGCTCATTGACGGGCAAGGCGTTGATGTCGATCCTGCGAGCGTTCTCGATCGCGCTTCCGGCATCGCCAAGGGAGAGGGCGATGTTCACCCGGTGGCACAGGACGTTGTTCGGGCCGAACGCGGTCCACATGTGGTTGCCGTCGTAGCCGAGTCGCCGGCCTGCGTCCTCGGCCTCGTCCAGGAGTTCGGCGGCGGTGTGCCGGTTGCTGTGCTGGGCGGCGGCAACGGCCCCGCGCAAGAGGAGTGTCCCGTACACCGACAGGTCGTTCGGGGACGGATGGGCCAGGGCGGCGTTCAGGCGTTGAGCGGCGCTGCTCGCCATGCCGGTCGCTGCTCGGTGGTGGCCACCGTCCATCAGGGCGTGGGTGATGATGCGGGCGCTTGAGCCCATCATCAGCGGGCTCTCGCTGGCCTGGGCGGCGTGGACGCTGCGGTCGGCAGCAAGCCAAGCGAGGCCCTTGTCCTCCTGCTTGAGCAGGATGGAGGCGGCCACATGGTGCGCCTCAGCGGACAGGGCGTGCGCCTTGAGCCGAGCGTCCCCGTCGAGCGTGGCGCACGCAAGGCGCAGAGAGCGGATCAGCGTGGGAAGCATGGCCGCGACCTCGGAGTATCGGCACGCCTGGTAGCTTCGCTTCGCCCTGGTGACAGCGGAGGCAAGTTGCGACAGCTCCGGGAGCTGGGGGCCGGCGACCGGGTATTCGGTGAGGGCTGCGGCGAGATCGTCGGCGCCGGCGGCTTCCTCGTCGCGGGTGAGGGGCTGGGCTACTACGGCACTGAACAGGGCGGCCCCCGCGAGGCCGACGAAGTCACGACGTCGCACTTCGGTCTCGTCCTCTCCGTGTCGGACGAGATCAACGGTAGGCGGCGGACCTGCTGGGCGGGCATCCTGCCGTGGGATGGCTGCGGCGGCCAGGTCGCGGGGAGCGAGGCCGAGAGCCATGCGGGCATGGTCAGGCATGTGCAGGCCATCCGCGATGCGCTCGAACACCTCCAGGGCGGTGACCTGCTGGCTTCCGCTCATGATGGCGCTGACCTTGCCCTGGCTGTAGCCGGTCAGGCTGCCGATCGCGGTCTGGCTCAAGCCCCCGTACTGGCGGACGAGGCGGAAGACTGCGCCGATGTCGCGGGCCTTGAGCGCAGCGAGCATGTCGGAGCGGTGCCATAGCGAGGCGGGGACCTCGTACGGCTCGGCCATGCGTGGCGGCATCCGCGGGCTTTCCCTTCGCACCGGGCGGGCAACGGAAAGTGCCTTCCACTGCTACGCGGTCGCGACCTATCCCGTCAAGGGATGCCACGCGGGGATGGGCTGGGAGAACGAGAATTCCGACCCTTGATCCCATGGTTACGGAGATGGACAGATGCGGAGCCTGCCGGGGGAAGGGCTGGCGGTTCGTTCGGAAGTCCTCGGCCGATGCCCGGCTTCGGCTTGACGGTGTGGCCGTGGAGTTGGTGGCGGTCGACTGCTTCGACTGTGCGGGTACCGGCCTGCCGGCGGCGGCGTGATGGGCGCTGATCAGCTTGTGTACGGTCGGCGGCCCCCGGTGGTCACCGCTGCCCACACTGCGGAGCGGCTGCGTGTGGAGCTGGAGCAGTACGGCGTGGCGGCCGACGTGCACGAGGGGTACGGGTTGGCGCTGGTGTCGGTCTGGGTCGAGCTGGTCGTGTGGACCGATGGCCATTGGTTCCGCTGGCGCTCGGGCCGTACCTCGACCAGCGGGCGGCCCGTCTACGCCTTCGCCCCGGCCTCCGACGTCGTCACCGCCGCGCGCCGGGTGGCGCATCGGTACGGGCAACTCCGCCACGTCCACCCGTGCCTGCCGTACCTCGCTGGCGAGGGCTCGTGAACGACCTCGACGAGCCTGATCGCCTGCACAGCGCACACGTCCCCATCCGCCGGGGCAACTTCCGGAAACTGGAGTGGTGGAAGCCGACGCCCGCGCGGCGCGTCCGGGTCCTGGCCTGGACGTGCGACTGTCAGGCCCGGTTCTACGAACTGTGCCAGTCGGGCGGTGTCGCCTTCATCCGGCGCACCGTGCAGAACGAGGACGCCCCTGAGATCAGCGAGACCCACCGCTGGCGGGTGGGGCAGGGCTGGGAGACCTGGTCGGCGCTGCTGACTGGTCAGGTCCGATAGACGGGCGCGGCGGCGTGGTCGACTCCATCAAGGCGCGGGTGTCCTGCGCCGTCGCGCTCAGGGGGTAGGAGTTCATGTCGGCGGAAGCCCTTCGCAAGGATCGCATGCACTGCTAGCCTGCTTGGCTAGACAGGCATGTTGAATGTGGGGCTCTGATGTCATTTGAATACACCCCTCCCAAATACGCGCAACTGATCGCCGAACTGGAACGGCGCATCGAGTCCGGCGAGTACCCGCCCGGCTCTCCCCTACCGAGCGAACATCAGCTCATGGCCGAGTTCGGCATGGCACGGCCGACCGTCGTCAAGGCCCTGGGCGTGCTGCGCGATCACGGCTGGATCGTCACCCACCAAGGCAAAGGCCGGTTCGTCCGGGGACGCCCGGCCATCGCCTCCACCCAACAGGTACGCACCGGACGTGAACTGCTCGACCGCAAAGAGGTCCAGGTCTCCAGCCGACTCCTCACAGCGGGGCCGGCCGAAGCGCCCAACCGCATCGCCTCCTACCTCGGCATCACACCGAAGTCGCCGGTGATGCTCCGCAAGACCCTCGTCACCCGCGACGACGAGCCGTCCGAGGTCTCCTCGACCTGGGTCCCCGCAGACGTGGCCGAAGGCACGGCACTGACGGACTCGGCCGATCTCAAGCAGGGCGTACGGCGCTACGTCGAAGCCGCTGCCGGCGTCGAACTGGACCACATCGTCGAGCACGTGACTGCCCGCAACCCCACACCGGAGGAGCGAGACCTCCTCGGCGTCAAGGCCTCGGCCGCACTGCTGGCCGTCTATGCCGTCGCCTGCGACGCCACCGGTAAACCCTGGATCGTGGTGGAGACGGTCCTCCCCGGCGACCGTCACGAGCTCGAAGACGCCTACCCCATCCGGTAATCCAACTTTCCTCCGCGAACCCGCTTGGTGTACTTGACTAGCCAAGCGGGTTTCGCGTTTCATGGAGAGGTAGCTTGGTCAGTCAAGCTGACCGACAGGACAAGGTGAGGAGGTGGTGCCACATGGCTCTACAGGGACCCATTCCGATCTGCTTCGGCCAGATCTTCCCGTACGGGTGCTATGCGGTGGGTGAGGTCGAGCCGGTCAAGGACTTCGAGGCGTCGAGCAACGGCCGGTTCGTCCAGGCGAGGGACAAGCAGACGGGCGAACTCGTCTGGCAGATCCCCGTGATGGACGCCGACCCGTCGCTGAAGGCGGCGCAGAAGACCGTGGCCGTCAAGATCCTCGCTCCGGTGCAGCCGGTGCCCCCGGCCGCGGTGGCGGGCCTGCCGTTCACGCCGGTCGAGTTCGACGGGCTGACCGTCACCCCGTACGTCAACGGATCCGGACGGCTCGCCTACTCGATTCGGGCTCGGGAGATGCGCGCTCCTCGCGCTCACGCCAAGGCGGCCGGCAACGGCAAGGAGGTGGCGGCGTGACCGGGCGGCCGTACACGCATCTGTCGATGTCGATCGACCCCGGTGAGCGTCCCCGTATCGGGATTTCGTTCTATGCCTCGATCACTCGGGCGCGGGCTCGGGTGCTGGAGTCCGGGCGGCCGTACCTGGTCCTGGAGTCCGACGAGGCGGACGTGACGGTCTCGACCACCGGGGCCGGGCCGGTCACCGCCGAAGACCTGGACATCGCGCGGCAGATCTTCAACGCCGCCGCGCGCTACCTGGCCGACTGCGAACGCATCCACGCCGAACACGCCCAGGCCACCGACTCGGCGGCCTGACATGCAAGCGGGGCCGCAGGAAGCGGCAACTTCCGGCGGCCCCTCAACTCTCCCTGACTGCGAAATCACGAGAGGACACGAAGTCTAATGTTCCGAAAACTGCCTGGCGACGAGGCGCGTAACCTCGTCTCCACCACACCGGACACGGCCGTGGTCTTCCGCCCGGCTGTCGTCCGAACCCCCGCCATCGTCACGATCGTGATCTGGCTATCCCGCCTGGTTGCGGGCCTGGTCCGTCTCGTGGTTCGGCATCCGGTCGCGGTGGCCGTGCCGGTCGCCTTTGGGGTGATCTGGACCCTGTACGGCTGGCGGCTGGCCCTGGTGATGGCCGGGTTCCTGCCCTCGGCGGGCCTGTCGTGGGCGCTGCTGGATCGGGCCTCGTTTCTGCGCCTGGTCGGCTGGCGACTGCTGGCCTTCGCCCGCTGGTTCTGGATCTATCGGCGGCACTGGCAACCCGTCATGGTCGTCTCCGGCCTCGGGCGGCACATCCGGGGACGCGACTACCTGCCCCGCTTGATCCGCGTGGAGTGCGACGGGTGGGCCGACCGCGTGAGCGTGAAGATGCTCAACGGCCAAGCGGTCACCGACTGGGCGGACCGTATCGAGCACCTGGCCCACGGCTTCGGCGCTGCATCCTGCCGGGTGGCCGTTGCTCGCGCTGGGCGGCTCGTGCTCACCTTCCCCCGGCGCGACCCCCTCGCCGAACCGCTGCCCGCCGTTCCCATCCCTGATGTGGCCTCGGTGGGGCCGGTGGAGATCGGACGGTGCGAGGACGGCACTCCGCTGCGGCTCAAGGTCCACGGCACACATGTCCTGATTGCGGGCGCGACCGGGGCCGGTAAGGGCTCCTATCTGTGGTCGACAATCCGCGGCCTCCTCCCGGCGATGCGGGCGGGCCTGGTGCAGGTGTGGGCGCTCGATCCCAAGCGCATGGAGCTGTCCTTCGGCCGTGCGCTGTTCGGCGCGAGGTACGCCGCCGACCCGAAGGAGTGCGCCGACCTGCTCGACGAGGCCGTGTGCGTGATGCAGGAGCGGGCCGACCGGTTCGCCGGCCTCCAGCGCTCCCACACACCGACCGTCGATGACCCGTTCGTCCTGGTGCTCGTCGACGAGGTGGCGTTCCTGACGGCCTACCAGCCCGACAAGCACCTGAGGCAGCGCATCGTGGCGGCCCTGGCCACGCTGACCACGCAGGGCCGGGCGGTGGGCGTCGGGGTCATGGCCGCGTTGCAGGACCCGCGCAAGGAGGTCATGAACATCCGCAACCTGTTCCCCGACAAGATCGCCCTCCGGTTGGACGAGTCGGAACAGGTGGACATGGTCCTCGGCGACGGGGCACGCGACCGGGGAGCTCTCGCCGATCACATCTCACCGGTTCCCGAGCTGGGCGCGGGCGTCGGCTACGTCGGGCTGGAGACCTCCCCTGATCCACTGCGCGTGCGTGCGGCGTACGTCTCCGACGCCGACATCCGGGCGATGGTCGCCGGGGTGAGCCGATGATGCGCCTGGCTCACATCCTCGACGGCCTGCGCTGCTCCTGCTGCGGCGCCCTCGATGTGCTCTGGCTCGACCCCGTGCGCGGGACCGTCGAGTGCCACGAATGCGGCCAGAAAGCCACCGTCATCGTTGACGGCCTCGACCTGGTTGACGCCCTCGACAGGTGCGGGGGTGACTGGTGACCAACCGGCACGACCGCTCCACTCCTCGCGCCGTACGGATGGCTCAACCGCTGGCCCGCGAGGTCGTGGAAGAGATCGCCAAACAGTACGGCGTGTGCATCCGGCCGGTTCCGCTGAGGCGGCAGGACATCCTCATCGGTCAGGTTGAGGTCATTGACGTTCCCTGCGGGGCGACGTTGGAGAGCAAGTGCCCGCCGTGCGCGAAGCGGAATCGCCAGTTGCGGCGGGCGCAGTGCCGGGAGGGCTGGCATCTGGAAGCCGAGCCGGTCAACCTGCCCGACAACCCCGATGAGTATCAGCGCCACCTCGTGGAGCTGCGGGCCGACGCCCAGGCGTGGCGGGATGAGGTGGAAAAGGCCGGCGGCGACACCACCGACCTGGACGCCGCGATCGTGGAGCTGGACGAGGAGATCAACCGGGCGGGCATGCGCGGCAACGTCCTCGGCCGTACCTCCGGCAAGCGGTCGCGCTCGACCAAGCGGCGGCAGGACGCCCCGGACCTGCCCAAGCGGCAGATGACCAAGACCACGCTCGGGCGGACCTTCACCGGCTCGGACGGCAAGGTCTACCGGCCCTCGATGTTCATCACGCTCACCCTGCCCTCCTACGGGCGGGTGCTAGAAGGTGCGCCAATCGACCCTGACCGGTACGACTACGCACGGGCGGCTCGCGACGCACTGCACTTCTCCAAGCTCGTCGATCGCTTCGTGCAGAACCTCCGCCGGGTCGCCGGATACGACGTGCAGTACTTCGCCACCGTCGAGCCTCAGAAGCGGCTCGCGCCACATCTGCACATGGCGATCCGCGGGACCCTGCCCCGTGCGGAGCTGCGGCAGATCATCGCCGCGACCTACCACCAGGTGTGGTGGCCGTCGACTGACCACGTGCGATTCGAGGGGGACTGCCTGCCTGTGTGGGAGGACGGGGCCGGCTACCTCGACCCGATCACGGGGGAAGTCCTGCCGACCTGGGACCAGGCCCTCGACCAGCTCGACCAAGACGAGGACGCGCAACCCCTGCACGTCCTGCGCTTCGGCGACCAGCTCGACATACAAAGCGTCCTCGCCGGAACCCCGGACGCCGACCAACTCATCCAGTACCTCTCCAAGTACCTCACCAAGTCCCTCGGCGACGCCCTCGGCACCGACGACCTACGCCGCAAGGCTCACGCCGAACGGCTGCTGGAGGCTCTGCGGTTCGAGCCGTGCTCGCCGACGTGCCCGAACTGGCTGCGCTACGGGGTGCAGCCGAAGGGCGCCAAACCGGGGATGGCTCCGGGCCGGTGCAGGGGCAAGGCGCACAAGCCCGATCACCTTGGCTACGCGGGCCGCCGCGTGCTCGTCTCGCGGAAGTGGTCCAACAAGACCCTGACCGAGCACAAGCAGGACCGGCGTACCTGGGTCCTGGAAGCGCTCGGCCTGCCTGACGAGCCGGTCGATCCCCACCGCTACGTCTGGCGACCGGTCAAGCCCGGTGATCCCGAGCTGGCCCCGATCGGCGTGCGGCTGCTCCGCTCGGTCCACGAACGCCAGCGCTGGCGCAACCACATGAACCAGCTCCAGGCGCTCGGGGACGGGCCGAATCTTTCGGCAACGGAAGCGAGGGCGGCCTGATGGCGAACAAGGCAGGTCACCGTCGCTTCGGGAGCATCCGCAAGCTGCCGTCCGGGCGCTTCCAGATCCGCTATCCCGGACCGGACGGAAAGCTGCGCAGCGGAGAGACGACATACGAGCGGGAGCGCGACGCCGAGCGGGCGTTGTCCCTGCTCGAAGCGAAGATGGTCACCGGGGACTGGACGGACCCGCAGCGGTCCAAGGTCAAGCTCGGCGACTACGCGGCCAAGTGGATCAGTGAGCGGACGGAGCTGCGGCCCCGGACGGTCGAGATCTACAGCGGGCTTCTCCGGCGGCACGTCGCTCCGTATTTCGGCAATGTCCCCCTCGGGAAAATCAATACGGAGATGGTCCGCGAGTGGCGGGCGACTCTGGCGAGCAACGGCGTCGGGGCAACGGAGATCGCAAAGGCGTACCGGTTCCTGCGGGCCGTGCTCATGACCGCGACGGACGACCAGCTCATTCCGCGCAACCCCTGCCGCATTCGCGGTGCCGGGGAGGAGAAGTCGGAAGAGCGGCCGGTCCTCACGGTGGCCCAGGTGTTCCAGCTCGCCGACCTGGTGCCGGTACGGCTGCGCGCGTTGATCCTGCTCGCCACCTTCGCGAGCCTGCGGTGGGGCGAGGTCGCAGCGCTGCGGCGGATGGACCTGGACCTGAACGCCGGGACGGTCAGCGTTCGGCAACAGCACGTCGAGTTGGACACGGGCGAACTCCTCGTCGGGCCGCCCAAGTCCCGTGCCGGTCTGCGGACGGTGGCGATCCCAGAGGCGATCATTCCGGCGCTGCGTCAGCACCTCGACCAGTTCACCGAGCCAGAACCGACCGCGCTCGTCTTCACCGGGGCGAACGGCGGCATCCTGCGGCGCAGCAACTTCCGGCGGGCGGCCAAGTGGAGCGAGACGATACGCAAGCTCGGCGTCCCCGGGCTCCACTTCCACGATCTTCGCCACACCGGGAACACGATCGCGGCCAGTGCCGGCGCTTCCCTCCGCGACCTGATGGCACGGATGGGACATGACAGCGTGCGCGCCGCGATGATCTACCAGCACCGAACAGCGGAAGCAGACCACAAGATCGCCGACGTCATGAACGGCAAGATCACACAGGTCCTACCGACCGAGGCGAGTGGTCACTGAACAAGATCGAGTGCATTCGCTAATGGCACGTTAATGGCACGAGCCCCGTTTTCCCTGAGGGAGACGGGGCTTGTTTCGCTGGTGGGCGGTACTGGGTTCGAACCAGTGACCCCTCGCTTGTAAGGCGAGTGCTCTACCGCTGAGCTAACCGCCCCTGATCGGCACTACACCTTACGACACCAACGGCGCCGCTCGCACGTCCGTGTCCCAGCCGGGCCCGAGTTCGGGCCGGCCGGCCGCGCGCCAGCCGAGGAGGGCGGCGCCGAGCATGCCGGCGTCGACCCCCAGGGCGGCGGGCAGCAGCGGTGGCGCCTTTCTGAAGGTCAGGCGGTTCGTCAGGCGGGTCCGTACGGGGTCGAAGAGGGCGGGGCCCGCCTGGGAGAGGCCGCCGCCGAGCACGATCATGGCGGGGTCCAGCAGCAGCGTGTAGGTGGCCAGGGCCAGCGACAGGGCTTCCACGGCCTCGTCCCACACCTCGATGGCGATCGGGTCGTCGGAGATGACAACCTGCTCGGCCCTGGCGCCCTCCAGGCCCGCCCGCAGGCCGTAGCGCCTGCCGACGGAGGCGGCGGAGGCGTATGTCTCCAGGCAGCCGTACTGGCCGCAGGCGCACTGCTCGCCGTCGGGGAAGACGGGGATGTGGCCGATCTCGCCGCTCCAGCCGGCGTCGCCCTCGTACGGGGCGCCGTTCACGATCATGGCGCCGGCGATGCCGGTGCCGATCGGCAGGAACAGGAAGTCGGCCGCGCCGCGCCCGGCACCGAGGACGCTCTCGGCGAGGCCGCCGGTGCGGACGTCGTGGCCGAGGATGACGGGCACGTCGAGGTCGGTGAAGTCCTTGGCGGGGACGTCGCGCCAGCCGAGGTTGGTGGCGTAGATGGCGGTGTCCTCCGACACCAGCCCGGGGACGGCCAGGCCGACCCCGGCGGGAGGGCCGTCGCCGGTCTCGGCCAGGTGGCCGATGAAGTCGCGGATGGCGGTCACGACCGCCTCGGGGCCGTCGGCGCGCGGCGTGGGGCGCCGCTCGGCGAGCAGGACGGCGCCGTTCTCGCCGACCAGGCCGCCTTTCATGGACGTGCCGCCGACGTCGAGGGCGACGACGTACGCAGGTGTGTTGGCCACGGAAGGAGACGATAGCGCAGCTCAGCGTTTGTCTGGAAAAGTCCCCTGCGATTCAGGTACGGCCGAGCACGCGGTCGAGCGCGGCCGCCACCTCGGCCGACAGCCCTGGCGGTGAGCCGGAGGCGGCGGGGGCGCCGGCCTCGGCGATCCGCACGGCTCCGCAGGCGCGGCACTCCACCTCGCCGAGCCGTCGGATCAGCGCCGCCGAACCGCATCCGGCGCAGGTGTCGAGATCGAGGTCGTGCAGCCGTTGGCAGTCCGGGCAGACGAGCACCTGGGTCTCGCGGCGGACCCCGCGTCTCCACGGGCTGGCGCCGCGGACCGGGTCGGTCTGCCGGGCCCCGCAGCGGTAGCAGGGCATCGTTCCTCCCGTTTCAGGCCGGCGTGTGGGGGATGTCGGCGAGTGCCTGGAGATAGTCGGCGACGTCGCGTGCCTCACCGATCGGGTTGACCACCGACCAGCGGATCACGCCCTCGCCGTCGATGATGAAGGTCCCCCGGTGCGCGAAGCCCCTCTCCTCGTCGAAGACACCGTACGCCCGCGCGACCTGTCCGTGTGGCCAGAAGTCGGAGAGAAGCGGGAACGTGTAGCCCTCCTGGTCCGCCCACGCGCGGTGGGTGAAGAGGGAGTCGACGGAGACGGTGAGCACCTGCGCGCCGGCCGGGAAATCGCGCAGCGCGGAGAGCTCACCGTGACACACCCCGCTGAAGGCCAGCGGGTAGAAGACCAGCACGACGGGCCTGCCCCTGAACTGGGACAACCGTACCGGGCTGCCGTGCTGGTCCTGAAGCTCGAATTCCGGAGCGGCGGCGCCGACCTGGGCAGGATGTCCGTTCACACGCCTCATCCTGCCGTACGGGCTGGCGCTCTCGCTTCTTACCGCCTGCCTTTGGGCGTGACGAGCCGGGTCCCCGACCAGTCGGGGGCGGCGGAGATGCTGCTGGTCTGCGAGAGACCCGCGGTGACGGAGTCCTCGCCGATGTCGCTCGGCTCCACATGGCCATCGCGCCCGGCCTTGGGAGTCAGCAGCCAGATCTGGCCGCCCTCGGCGAGACCTCGCATGGCGTTGGTCAGGGCGTCGAAGAGATCACCGTCGCCGTCGCGCCACCACAGCAGCACCACGTCGACGACGTCGTCGACGTCCTCGTCGAGCAGTTCGTTGCCGGTCAGGTCCTCGATGGACTCGCGAAGCTTCTCGTCGACGTCCTCGTCCCAGCCGATCTCCTGCACCACCTGACCCGGTTTGAGGCCGAGCCTTTCGGCCAGGCCGCGCTCGCCCTGCGCCTGACCCGCGGTCGCGCTCACGTTTATCCCTCCTGCTTGAGTGGCCCCGCATATGCGGTTTATCGCTTCGGGACAGTCCACACGCTGTGACCCTCAGTCGTCAACGGTCGCCACGGGTACGGCCGTACTCGGTCGGTCTCAACCCGGCAGGAACGACAGCCGGACCTGGCGTCGCGGGTTGTCGACGTTGAGGTCGACGAGCGCGATCGACTGCCAGGTGCCCAGCGCCAGTCTGCCGCCCAGCACGGGAATCGTGGCGTACGGCGGAATGATCGCGGGCATGACGTGCGACCGGCCGTGGCCTGGTGATCCGTGTCTGTGGCGCCAGCGGTCGTCGCCCGGCAGCAGCTCGCGCAGCGCGGCGAGGAGATCGTCGTCGCTGCCCGAGCCCAGCTCCAGCACGGCGACGCCGGCCGTCGCGTGGGGGACGAAGACGTGCAGCAGCCCGTCCTCGCCCAGCGCGCGGACGAAATCGGCGCATGCGCTGGTGATGTCGTGCACCGTCTCCCGGGAGCCCGTGGTCACGGAGATGAGTTCGGATCTCACATGGGAATCCTAGTGAGGCACGATGACGGCGTCAGGGCCGGGAAACACCAGCCCGGTGTGGCCGTCGTCGAACCTCACGCTGTAGGGAGGCCCCCCGTCGGGGCCCTGGACCTCGATGATGACGCCGCCCCGGTCCCTTTCGCCAACGGCGTTCCCGTGCACCAGGAGGCGGTCGCCTACCGTCGCATTCATAGCTCCAGACTCGTACGGGGAAGGCCAGACGAAAAGAGGGGATTCGTCCGCGTCCGCCCAAGAGCGGGTAACGGTCGGCCGGACCTGGGCGCGAAGCTCGAAGCTGAGACTTTCCTGGCAATCTTCCCGGAGCTTGGAGACGGGCGGAACCTGGTCGTACCCACCCCGGGTGATGACGCGGCCCCCATGCCGGGGGATACTCGACCTGTGAGGCAAAATTCCGTAGCTTTTCCGGTCTTGGTAAATTGACCGGCCGTTGTAACCTTGGCTCACGATTCGTCCTACCATCGGTGGTCTAGGCCACCGATGGCGGCCCTGCCAGCAGGGACGTCCTGGTTACTCACCGGTAGAGATGCACTTTCCGCCGGGAGCGACCAGGATGGAAAGCGACCCAGACCAGACATCAGTCATCCTCGGAAGGCGAGACCCAGTGGCTTCCGGACGCCAGCGATTCTCGATCATCAGTGACGGCCTACCCAGTCAGTTGCCTGATGTCGATCCCAGTGAGACCAACGAGTGGCTCGAGTCCCTCGACAACGTCGTCAAGACGGAGGGCCGCACCAGAGCTCGCTATCTGATGCTCCGCATTCTGGAGCGGGCCCGCGAGCACCAGGTCGGCGTGCCGGGGCTGCGCAGCACCGACTACATCAACACCATCCCGCCGGAGCGCGAGCCCTGGTTCCCCGGCGACGAGCACGTCGAGCGGCGCATCCGCGCCTACATCCGCTGGAACGCGGCGATCATGGTGTCGCGGGCCAACGCCCGCACCAACGTCGGCGGCCACATCGCCACCTACGCCTCCGCCGCGTCGCTCTACGAGGTCGGCTTCAACCACTTCTTCCGCGGCAAGGACCACGGCGAGTCGGGCGACCAGGTGTTCTTCCAGGGCCACGCGGCGCCCGGCATCTACGCCCGCGCCTTCCTGGAGGGCCGGCTCAACGAGAGCCAGCTCGACGCGTTCCGGCAGGAGCTCTCGCACGGCTTCCACGGCCTGCCCTCCTACCCGCACCCGCGGCTCATGCCCGACTTCTGGGAGTTCCCGACCGTCTCCATGGGCCTGGGCCCGATCAACGCGATCTACCAGGCGCGATTCAACCGCTACCTGCTCAACCGCGAGATCAAGGACACCAGCCGCAGCCACGTCTGGGCGTTCCTGGGCGACGGCGAGATGGACGAGCCCGAGTCGCTGGGCGCGATCGGCGTGGCCGCCCGCGAGGAGCTCGACAACCTCACCTTTGTGATCAACTGCAACCTGCAGCGCCTCGACGGCCCGGTACGCGGCAACGGCAAGATCATTCAGGAGCTGGAGGCGTACTTCCGGGGCGCCGGCTGGAACGTCATCAAGGTCGTCTGGGGCCGCGACTGGGACCCGCTGCTGGCCGCCGACGTCGACGGGGTGCTGGTCAACCAGATGAACACCACGCCCGACGGCCAGTTCCAGACCTACTCGGTGGAGTCGGGCGCCTACATCCGCGACCACTTCTTCGGCACCGACCCGCGCCTGCGCAAGATGGCCGAGCACCTCAGCGACGACGACATCCGCAAGCTGTCGCGCGGCGGCCACGACTACCGCAAGGTCTACGCGGCCTTCAAGGCGGCCCGTGAGCACGTCGGCCAGCCGACGGTCATCCTGGCCCAGACCATCAAGGGCTGGACCCTCGGCAAGGACTTCGAGGCGCGCAACGCCACCCACCAGATGAAGAAGCTCACCAAGGCCGAGCTGAAGGAGTTCCGCGACCGGCTCTACCTGCCGATCCCGGACTCGGCGCTGGAGGGCGAGCTGCCGCCGTACTTCCACCCGGGCGAGGACGACCCCGAGATCCAGTACATGAAGGAGCGCCGCGCGGCGCTCGGCGGGGTGCTGCCCAAGCGGGTCAACCGCGCAAAGGCCGTCAAGCTGCCCGGCGAGGAGGCCTACAAGACCTTCACCAAGGGCTCCGGCAAGCAGCAGGTCGCCACCACGATGGCGTTCGTCCGGCTGCTCAAGGACCTCATGCGCGACAAGGAGATCGGCCACCGGTTCGTGCCGATCATCCCGGACGAGGCCCGCACGTTCGGCCTGGACGCGATGTTCCCGACCGCGAAGATCTATTCGCCGCACGGCCAGATGTACGAGGCCGTCGACCGCGAGCTGCTCCTGTCGTACAAGGAGGCCGTGCAGGGGCAGATCCTGCACGAGGGCATCAGCGAGTCGGGGTCGATGGCGTCGATGATCGCCGCCGGCACCTCGTACGCCACGCACGGCGAGCACATGATCCCGATCTACATCTTCTACTCGATGTTCGGGTTCCAGCGGACCGGCGACCAGATGTGGGCCCTGGGCGACCAGATGGGCCGCGGCTTCCTGATCGGCGCCACGGCCGGCCGCACCACGCTCAACGGCGAGGGCCTGCAGCACGAGGACGGCCACACGCCGCTCATCGCCTCCACCAACCCGGCGGCGGTCATCTACGACCCGTCGTGGGCGTTCGAGGTGGCCCACATCGTCAGGGACGGCCTGCGCCGCATGTACGGCGACAAGCCCGAGGACCTGTTCTACTACCTGACCGTCTACAACGAGCCCTACCTGCAGCCCGCCCAGCCCGAGGGCATCGACGTCGAGGGCCTGCTGCGGGGCCTCTACAAGTACGCCGACGGGCCGGGGACGCAGGGGCCGAAGGCCAACATCCTGGCCTCCGGCGTGGCCGGGCCGTGGGCGATGGAAGCCCAGCGGATGCTGGCCGACGACTGGGGCGTGTCGGCCACCGTCTGGTCGGCCACCTCCTGGACCGAGCTGCGCCGCGAGGCGCTGACCTGCGACGAGCACAACCTGCTCAACCCCGACGCCGAGCGGCGCGTGCCGTACGTGACGCAGGTGCTGTCGGATGCGCAGGGCCCGTTCGTGGGCGTCAGCGACTACATGAAGGCGGTGCAGGACCAGATCGCGCAGTGGGTGCCGGGCGACTGGTCCTCGCTGGGCACCGACGGGTTCGGCCTGTCCGACACCCGTTCGGCGCTGCGCCGCCACTTCCACGTGGACGCCGCCTCCATCACCCTGGCCGTGCTCACGTCCCTGGTGCGGCGGGGCGAGCTCGACGGCGAGGTGCTGCGCGAGGCGATCGCCCGCTACCACCTGAAGAACGGCGTGACCGAGGCCGGCGGCCCCGAGACCAACGACACCCAGTCGATGGGCGTCTGACCTCATCCGCACGACGTGCCCCCGTGAAGCGTTTCACGGGGGCACGTCCCGTTCTGAGGGCAGGCGGCACGGGCGCGGAGGGGTGGCGCGCCGCCGAATCCCGTGCGCGGTCCCGTATTGTGGGCAGCACTTCCCCCGGAGACGACAAGGGGAGACTGTTCGTGATGCGCCGCGTCCTCGCCGCCGCACTCGTGGCCACCACGGCCGCCATGACCGCCGGCTGTGTCAGCACCGCCCAACCCGCCAGCGACGGCTCACCGGAGACCACCGGGGGCGGGCAGATCGCGTGGGGCCCGTGCACCGACATCAAGCGCCCAGACGGCGAGCCGCCGGCCCGCCAGGACCAGAACGTGCGCTGCGGGACGCTGTCGGTGCCGCTCGACTACGCCGAACCCGGCGGCGAGCAGATCAAGCTCGCCATGATCAAGATCCCAGCGGTCGACCAGCGCAACCGGATCGGCTCGCTGCTGTTCAACTTCGGCGGCCCCGGCGCCTCCGGCGTCGACACGCTCGACCAGGCGGCCAAGGCGCTGTCGACCCTGCGCGCCCGCTATGACCTGATCAGCTTCGACCCGCGCGGCGTCGAGCGCAGCTCGGGGGTGCGCTGCGGCACCGGCGCCGACCTGGACGCCTTCACCTCCCAGGACACGCTGCCGCCCGGTGAGGAGACCCGCCGCGAGATCGAGGCGGCCAACCGCGAGTTCGCCCGGCTGTGCGAGCGCGACGCGGGCAGGATCCTGCCGTACGTCGGCACCGTCAACGCCGCCCGCGACATGGACCGGATGCGGATCGCGCTGGGCGACGAGAAGCTGAACTACGTCGGCATGTCCTATGGCACCCAGCTCGGCGCCGTCTACGCCACCCAGTTCCCGGGCAACGTCGGCCGCATGGTGCTCGACGCGCCGCTCGACCCCACGGTCAGCTTCGAGGAGCGCACGCTGGCCCAGACCCGCGGGTTCCAGCAGGTGTACGAGAGCTTCCTGAAGGCGTGCGTCAAGGAACGGTGCGAGATCGGCACCAGCGTGGAGAACGCCAACGCGAACGTGGAGAAGCTGCTCAACGACCTGGCCGCCAAGCCGCTCAAGGTCGGCACGCGGGAGCTGACCCAGGGGCTCGCGGCCACCGGCGTGGCCTCGGCGCTCTACTCGGAGATGACCTGGCCGTTCCTGGAGACCGCGCTCGGGCAGGCGCTCAAGGGCCAGGGCGGCGCGCTGCTCTACCTGGCCGACAGCTACACCGGGCGCAACGAGGACGGCACCTACTCCACCCAGATGACCAGCTTCCCCGCCATCACCTGCGCCGACTCGGCCGAGCGGCCCGACAAGGCGACGCTGCGCCGCACCGAGGAGGCCGCGCTGGCGATCTCGCCGCTGTTCGGCAGCGAGGGCTCGGGCGGGCTGTGCAGCATCTGGCCGGCCCAGGGCGGCGACGAGGCCAAGCGGGTGGACGCCACCGGCTCGGCCCCCATCGTGGTGGTCGGGGGCAGGAACGACCCGGCGACCCCGTACGAGTGGGCGCCCAGGCTGACGGAGCAGCTCAAGACCGCCACGCTGGTCACCTACGAGGGTGAGGGGCACGGCGCCTACCTGTCGGGCAGCCGGTGCGTGACCCAGCTGGTCGACGCCTTCCTCCTGGAGGGCAAGCAGCCGGCGAAGGGCGCCACCTGCCCGGCGGCCTAGGCTCTGGTCCGTGACGGACTACTGTTCCTTGATCGAGAGTGAGACGGCGCGGGTGGCCCGGCCGGCCTCCGCGCCGGCGGACACCCCGGTGCCGGCGTGCCCCGGCTGGACCATGGGCGACCTCATCACGCACCTGGGCACCATGCACCGATGGGTGACCCACATGGTGTCCACCCGCAACCAGGACCCGCTCTGGTCCCGCGAGGTGCCCAACGGGCTGGCCGAGGGCGAGAGCGGCGACGCGGCCTGGCTGGCGGAGGGGTCGGCCGAGCTGGTGCGGACGCTGCGCGCCACTGATCCCGCCACGCCGCTGTGGACGTGGGGGCCCGGCGGCACCGCGGGCTGGTGGGCCAGGCGGATGACGTTCGAGCTGGTCGTACACCGGGTGGACGCCGAGCAGGCGCTGGGCCTGGAACCGGAGCTGGACCCCGCGCTGGCGGCCGACGGCGTCGAGGAGCTGCTCGGCAACCTGGCGGGCGCCCGGTGGGTGAGCCGGCGGCTGGCGGAGCTGGACCTGACGGGCACGACGTTCCACCTGCACGCGACCGACGTGCCGGGCGAGTGGACGTTCACCCAGGGGCCCGGCGGCGTGGTGACGTGGGAGCGCGGGCACGCCAGGGGCGACGCGGCGGTGCGGGCGCCGGCCGGCGACCTGCTGCTGCTGATGTACGGCAGGCGTTCGTGCGACGGGCTGCCCGTGTTCGGCGACCGGGCGCTGCTGGAGCGGTGGCTCGCCGCCGCCGGGCTGTGAGCCCCGGACGCGCCGCCACTCGGCGGTCGGCGGCGTGTCCGGGGCCGGGGGCCGCCGGGAGGGCGGCCGGGCGCGGGCCGGGGTCGCGGGGAAGGCGTGCTCCCGGCCCACGACGATCAATGGCCGTGGTGGAGCCCGAACAGGTCACCCGAGTTGTCGGTCATGCCGTCTCCTCGTTGTCTCCGTACGAGACAAGAATGTGGCGGCGAAGCGACAACCCTATGTCGGTGTTTTCGAACTCCTAATCGAGAACCGCGCCGCGGACGAGCATCTCGGGCACGTCGGCGGCGAACCCCTCCAGCGGCCGGTCCGGGGCGCGCTCGGCGCGGACCTCGGCGTCGACGATGCGGTCGAGGCGGAAGACGCGCACGTCGTCGCGGAGCCGGCACCAGGCCACGAGATACCAGAACCCGCCGCGGCCGCCCAGGAAGACGCCGGGCTCGACGTCGCGGGAGGTCAGCGCGCCCTTGGCGTCGGCGTAGCCGAGACGCAGCACGCGGCGGCGCAGCAGCGCCTCCTCGATGGCGCGTGAGACGCCCTCGGCGCCGAGCGGGCGGGCCGGGCCGCCGGGCTCGGGCGGCTCGGCGACGAGCATCACGCGGCGGGCCAGCTCGCGGGCCAGCTCGCCCTCGCGGCCCGGCATGGCGGCCACGACCTTGCGTAACGCGCTGCGGGCCTGGCGGCCGAACGGCTGGTCGCCGGCCCGGCTGAGCGCCACCGCGATGGCCACGGCCTCGGCCGGGGTGAAGTTGAGCGGAGGCAGGGACATCGTCTTGTCGATCGCGTAGCCGCCCCTGCGGCCCTGCTCGGCGTAGATGGGCACCCCGGACTCCTGCAGCGCGACGATGTCGCGCTCGATCGTGCGCACGCTCACCTCGAACCGCGCGGCGAGCTCCCGCGCGGAACGGCAGCGCGGCGAGATGGCGCGCAGGTCCTCGACGAGCGCGTAGAGCCGGTCGGTGCGGTTCACACTGGTGACGGTACGCTCCGGCACCGACAATCGCGTGCCCACAGGGCTTTCGCGCGTCAGCGGGCCCAGGCCAGGAGATCGTCCGCGGGCCAGGTGTTCACGATCCGCTCCGGCTCGACGCCGCACAGCGCGGCCCGCTCACAGCCGAAGCGCTGCCAGTCGAGCTGACCCGGGGCGTGCGCGTCGGAGTCGACCGCGAACACGCAGCCCTGCTCGTACGCCTGGCGCAGCAGCCGCTTGGGCGGGTCGAGCCGGTCGGGCCTGGAGTTGATCTCGACGGCCACACCGAACCGGCGGCACGCCTCGAAGACCAGCTCGGCGTCGAACTCCGACTCCGGCCTGCGCGCGCCGCGCGCGCCGCCCGCCCGCACGATCCGCCCGGTGCAGTGGCCGAGCACGTCGACGCGCGGGTTCGCGATCGCGGTGACCATCCTGCGGGTCATCTCCGTACGGTCCATCCGCAGCTTGGAGTGCACGCTGGCGACCACGATGTCGAGCCGGTCGAGCAGCTCGGGCTCCTGGTCGAGGCCGCCGCCGGCGTCGATGTCGACCTCGATGCCGGTGAGGATCCGGAACGGGGCGAGCCGCAGGTTGAGCTCGGCGACCACGTCGAGCTGCTCACGCAGGCGGGCCGCGGACAGGCCGCGGGCGACGGTCAGGCGCGGCGAGTGGTCGGTGAGCGCCAGATAGCCGTGGCCGAGCGCCCGGGCCGCCAGCGCCATCTCCTCGATCGGCGAGCCTCCGTCGGACCAGTCGGAGTGGCTGTGCAGGTCGCCTTTGAGCGCGGCGCGCAGCGCGGCGGCCTCCTCCCCCAGGTCGGCGCCCTCGGTGGCGCGCAGCCTGCGCAGGTAGGTCGGGACCTGCCCGTCAAGCGCCTCGCTGATCACCAAAGCGGTGACCTTGCCGATGCCGGGCAGCTCGGCCAGGCCGCCCGAGCGCGCGCGCCGTTCCAGCTCCTCGCGCGGCAGCTCGGCGACGACGGCGGCGGCGCGGCGGAAGGCGCGCACCCGGTAGGCGGGCTCGCCCGCGCGCTCCAGCAAAAAGGCGATCTCTCGGAACGCCTCGACCGGTTCCATACGTTCATGCCTATCAGAGCGACCAAGCGCGGAGCCGCCCGGAATTGAACGGCGGTCCCCCGCGCCGCTAGGCTGTGTGATCGCAAGAGAGCAGGAGCCAGATGGCCAAGACGCCGCACCACGCCCCCCGGCCCGGCAAGGCGCCACCCAAGAAGAAGTCGTCCAACGTCGTGACCCTCACCGTCATCGGTGTGGTGTCGGTCATGGTGGTCGGCTACTGCGCGGCCGCCTCCCGCTCCGAGGAGGTCACCGCCGACTGCGTCGACACCAGCCAGCGGGCGGACGACGGCACCTACGTCGTGGTCGACGAGTCCTTCTGCGACGACGACGACCGCGGCGGCGGCACCTACCTCTACAGCGGCTCCCGCGCGGCCTATCACTGGTACTACGGCGGCACCCGGGTCGGCGACCGCGTGCGCGGCGGCACCACGCTCCGCCCGTCCGACGCCAGCATCACCAGCCGCGACGGCCGCACCATCCAGCGGGGCGGCTTCGGCAGCTCCCGCGGCGGCGGGAGCTGAGCGGTGCGGCGCGAGCGCGGCGTCCCCCGCGCGGGCTGGGAGAAGACCATCGAAGGTCAGGGCCTGGCCTACCACCGGGCGGCCCACCCCCAGGGCCTGAGCAGACCCTACTGGGACGAGTCCGTCCACTATGTCTTCTCCATGGCGGAGGTGGAGTCGCTGGAGGAGCAGGTCGAGGAGCTCCACGCGATGTGCCTGCGGGCCGCCGCCCACGTGGTCGAGACCGGGCGCTTCGCCGACTTCGCCATCCCCGGGTGGGCCGCCGAGGAGGTGGCCCGGTCCTGGGAGCGGCGCGACGCCCACCTGTACGCGCGGTTCGACCTGCGCTACGACGGCACCGGCCCGGCCAAGCTGCTGGAGTACAACGCCGACACGCCCACCTCGTTGCTGGAGTCGTCGGTGATCCAGTGGTTCTGGCTGCAGGACACCCACCCCGGCGACGACCAGTGGAACTCCATCCACGAGCGGCTCATCGACCGCTGGCGCGCGCTGCCGCTGCCACCTGGCCCCACCCACTTCGCCTGGACCAACATGGACGAGACGGGCGAGGAGGCCATGACCCTGGCCTACCTGCAGGAGACCGCCGAGCAGGCGGGCCTGCGGACCGTCGCCGTCGCCATGGAGGACATCGGCTGGGACGAGCTCAACCGGCGCTTCGTCGACATGGACGAGCAGATGATCCGCTCGATCTTCAAGCTCTATCCGTGGGAGTGGATGCTGGGCGAGCCGTTCGGCCGCCACGCGGTCCGCCACTCCACCTGGATCGAGCCGCTGTGGAAGGCGCTGCTGTCCAACAAGGCGCTGCTGGCCGTGCTCTGGGAGCTCTACCCCGGCCATCCCAACCTGCTGCCCGCCTATCTCGACGGCCCGCGCGACCTGGAGTCCTACATCGCCAAGCCGCTGCTCGGCCGCGAAGGCGCCTCGATGCGGGTGGTCACCCCCGCCCTGACCCAGGAGACGCCCGGGTCGTACGGCCAGGAGGGCTACGTCTTCCAGGGCTTCGAGGCGCTGCCCGAGTTCGACGGCCAGCGGCCCGTGCTCGGCGCCTGGGTGATCGCCGACGAGGCGGCGGGGCTGGGCATCCGGGAGACCACCGGCCTGATCACCGACGACACCTCGTCCTTCGTCCCTCACCGAATCGAGCTCACATGACTCTCCTGGAGACCCTCGCCCGCGGCGCGGGCGCCATCGCCTCCTACGCCGCCGTCGGCGTCATCCTGATGATCGTCGGCTTCTACGTGATCGACCTGGCCACGCCGGGCCGGCTCAGCGAGGTCATCCGCACCCAGCGCAACCCGAACGCCACGCTGCTGGCCTCCTCGGCGATGGCGGCCGTGGGGCTCATCGTCGCGGCCTCCATCTGGTCCTCCGGCGGCCGGCTGGCCGAAGGGCTGGCGGGCACCGCCGTGTTCGGCCTGGTCGGCATCGTGGTCCAGACACTGGCGATGCTGCTGTTCGACCGGGTGGCGGGCATCTCGGTGCGGGAGCTGGTCAAGGACCCCGAACTGCAGCCCGGCGCGCGGCTGCTGGCGGTCACCCATGTGGCGATCGGCCTGATCACGGCCGTCGCGGTCATCTGACGGGACCTGGCACTCTAGGAGCGTGACAGACCGGACGCGGGAGGACACCACTCGAAGGCTCGAACGCGCCATGGGCGCGCTCGGCACCGCCGCCATGGCGCGCATGGACGATCAGCTGCCTTGGTTCCGGGCGCTCAGCGCCGAGGACCGCTCCTGGGTGGGGCTGGTGGCGCAGGCCGGCATCGCCGCGTTCGTGGAGTGGTTCCAGCACGCCGGCGAGGACCGGCCCACGCCCAGCATCGAGTTCTTCGGCACCGCCCCGCGCGAGTTGAAGCGCTCGATCTCGCTGCAGCAGACCGTCGACATCGTCAGGGTCGTGGTGGAGGTGGTGGAGGCGCAGGTCGACCAGCTGGCCGCGCCCGGCGGCGAGACCCAGCTGCAGCAGGCCATGCTCCGCTACACCCGCGACGTGGCGTTCGCGGCCGCGCACGTCTACGCCCGCGAGGCCGAGGCCAGAGGCGCCTGGGACGCGCGGCTGGAGGCGCTGATCGTGGACGCGCTGGTGCGCGGCGAGGTGGACGACGGCCTCCACTCGTGGGCCGCCGCGCTCGGCTGGACGTCCTCGCCCGTGGTGGTGATCGCCGGACACGCGCCCGACGGCGACCCGCGCGAGGTGATCGACGGGCTACGCGAGCGGGGCCGGCGCATCGGCATGGAGCTGCTCGCCGGGGTGCAGGCCGACCGGCTGATCGTGATCGTGGGCGGGGCCGGCAGCCCGAACGACGCGGCCCGGCAGGTCGTGGCCCGGTTCGGCCAGGGCCCGATCGTCATCGGCCCCGAGGTGCCCGACCTGCACGCCGCCGCCAACTCGGCCAGGGCCGCGCTGGCCGGGCTCAAGGCCAGCTCCGGCTGGCCCGACGCGCCCCGCCCGGTGCACGCCGAGGAGCTGCTGGCCGAACGGGCGCTCGACGGCGACGACGACGCCAGGGAGCAGCTCGTGGAGAGCGTCTACCTGCCGCTGGCCGGCACTCCGCTGCTCGACACGCTCGCCACGTACCTGGAGCAGGGCACCTCGCTGGAGGCGACCGCCCGGCTGCTGTTCGTCCACCCGAACACGGTGCGTTACCGGTTGAGGAAGATCACCGAGCTGACCGGCTACCAGCCGACCGAGGGCCGTTCCGCCTTCACGCTGCAGGTCGGCCTCATCCTCGGCAGGCTCGCGGAGAGCGCTGTAACGTGGCGGGCCCTAACGTAACGGGGCCGAAACCCAAACTGTGGGCTTCCTACAAAGCACCATGGACAAAGTGTGTTCAGATCTTCATCAGCGTGTCGGACTTCTACAGGGCATGGTGGACTTCGTGCTTGTACTCGTCGCGCCCGGCCAAGGCGCCCAAACTCCTGGCTTCCTCACTCCGTGGCTCGAGCTTCCCGGCGTGGCGGACCGGCTTGCCGCCTGGTCCGAGGTGGCGGGGATCGACCTGATCGCCTGCGGCACCACCGCGGGAGCCGACGAGATCCGTGACACCGCCATCGCGCAGCCGCTGCTCGTGGCCGCCGCCCTGGCCTCCGCCGAGGTGCTCGGCGCGACGCCCGACGTGCTGGCCGGCCACAGCGTCGGCGAGTTCGCCACCGCCGCGCTGGCCGGGGTGCTGACCCCGGAACAGGCGCTGGACCTCGTCAGTGAGCGCGGGCAGGCCATGGCCAAGGCCGCGGCGATCACCGACACCGGCATGACCGCCGTGCTCGGCGGCGTGGAGGCCGACGTGCTGGCCGCGCTCGACAAGCACGGCCTGACACCCGCCAACATCAACGGCGCCGGCCAGATCGTCGCGGGCGGCACCGTCGAGCAGCTCGCCGCGCTCAAGGCCGACCCCCCGGCGCGCGCCCGGCTGATCCCGCTGTCGGTCGCGGGCGCCTTCCACACCGTCCACATGGCCCCCGCGGTCGAGCAGCTGCGCGAGGCCGCCCTGCGGGCCGAGCCCGCCGACCCGAAGGTCACCCTGCTGTCCAACGCCGACGGCGCGGCCGTCACCGACGGGGCCGAGGTCATGCGCCGGCTCGTCGACCAGGTGAGCAACCCCGTCCGGTGGGACGCCTGCATGGCCACCATGGCCGAGCTGGGCGTCACCCGGATGATCGAGCTGCTGCCCGGCGGCACGCTGACCGGCCTGGCCAGGCGCGGGCTGCGCGGCGTCGAGACCGTGGCGCTCAAGACCCCCGCCGACCTCGACGCCGCCAGGGAGCTGATCAAGTGAGGATCCCCGACACCGCCCCGGGGGCGAAGGTGCTGGCGCTCGGCCACTACCAGCCGTCCCGGGTGGTCACCAACGACGACCTGTCCAAGACCATGGAGACCAGCGACGAGTGGATCCGGTCCCGCGTCGGCATCCAGGAGCGCCGGATCGCCGGCGACGCGGAGAGCCTGGAGGACATGGCCGCCCAGGCGGGCGGCAAGGCGCTGGCCGCGAGCGGCCTGGCCACCTCCGACATCGACCTGGTGATCGTGGCCACCTGCACGCTGGAGAGCCAGATCCCCAACGCGGCCGCCGTCGTCGCCCACCGCCTCGGCATCTCCTCGCCGGGCGCCTTCGACGTCAACGCCGCCTGCGCCGGCTTCTGCTACGCGCTCTCCACCGCCGACTCCGCCATCCGCTCCGGCTCGGCGAGGAACGTGCTGGTCATCGGCGCCGAGAAGCTGTCGCAGTGGCTCGACTGGACCGACCGCTCCACCGCGGTGATCTTCGCCGACGGCGCGGGTGCGGCCGTGGTCGGCCCGTCCGACACCCCGGGCATCGGCCCGGTGGTCTGGGGCAGCGCGGGCGACAAGTCCGAAGCCATCATGATCCCCGACCGCCACGGCTCCCTCCACCAGGAGGGCCAGACCGTGTTCCGGTGGGCCACGACCGCGCTCCACCCGGTCGCCAAGCAGGCGTGCGAGCGGGCGGGCGTCGACCCGGCCGAGCTGGCCGCCTTCATCCCCCATCAGGCCAACCTGCGCATCATCGAGGCCATCGCCCGCAGGCTGGGCGCCGAGAAGGCCGTCGTCGCCCGCGACATCGTGCTCGCGGGCAACACCTCGGCCGCCTCCATCCCCCTCGCGCTCTCGCGCATGCTGGAGCGCGGTGAGGTCCGCTCGGGCGAGCTCGCGCTCGTCCTCGGCTTCGGAGCCGGACTCACCTACGCGGGCCAGGTCATCGAGATTCCCTAGACCCCCCGTACGATCTCTCAGAGCCTGCACGGCTCGACCGTGCAGAACCCAGGAAACTAAGGAGAACCAACGACATGGCTGCCACCGAGCAGGAGATCCTCGAGGGCCTCGGCAAGATCATCAACGAGATCACCGGCATTCCGGCCTCCGAAGTGACGCCCGAGAAGAGCTTCGTGGACGATCTCGACATCGACTCCCTGTCCATGGTCGAGATCGCCGTGGCCGCCCAGGACGAGTTCGGCGTCGAGATTCCCGACGACCAGCTCAAGAACCTGAAGACGGTCAAGGACGTCCTCACGTTCATCCAGAACTGACATCCGGCAACACCAAACTGATCGACAAGGAGTGCGGAACGTGAGTGCAAACCGGGTACGTGTCGTCGTCACCGGGCTCGGCGCGACGACGCCCGTCGGTGGAGACGTCACTTCCTCCTGGTCGGCGCTCCTCGCCGGTCAGTCGGGCGTCGCCACGCTCACCGACGACTGGGTCGACACCGTCCCCGTGAGGTTCGCGGGGACGGCCGCCGTCGACCCGGCCGGGGTGCTGCCGCGTCCCGAGGCCCGCAGGCTCGACCGCAGCGAGCAGTTCGCCATGGTCGCCGCCCGCGAGGCCTGGCAGGACGCGGGGGCCCCCGAGGTGGCCCCGGAGCGGCTGGGCGTGGTGGTGTCCAGCGGCATCGGCGGCATCAACACCACCCTGTCGGCCTACGACACCTACAAGGAGCGCGGCTGGAACCGGCTGTCGCCCTTCACGGTGCCGATGCTCATGCCCAACGGCCCCGCCGCCTGGATCGGCCTCGACCGGGGCGCCCAGGCCGGGGTGCACGCCACCGTGTCGGCGTGCGCCTCCGGAGCCGAGGCCATCGGCTACGCGATGGACATGATCAGGGCCGGCCGGGCCGACGTGGTGATCGCCGGCGGCACCGAAGCCGCCATCCACGGCCTCAACATCGCGGCGTTCGCCGCCGCCCGCGCCATGTCCACCCGCAACGACGACCCCGAGGGCGCCTCGCGGCCGTGGGACCGCGACCGTGACGGGTTCGTGCTCGGCGAGGGCGCTGGCATCCTGGTCCTGGAGAGCGAGGAGTTCGCCAGGGCGCGGGGCGCGCGGATCTACGCCTACGCCGCCGGCGTCGGCTACTCGGCCGACTCCCACCACATCACCCAGCCGGAGCCCGAAGGCCGCGGCGTCATCATGGCGATGACGCAGGCCCTCACCGACGGCGACCTGACGGGACAGGACGTCAAGCACGTCAACGCGCACGCCACCTCCACCCCCGCGGGCGACGTCATCGAGGTCCAGGCCCTGGCCAAGGCCATCGGCACCCACCCGCTGGTCACCTCGACCAAGTCCATGACGGGCCATCTCCTCGGCGGCGCGGGCGGCATCGAGTCCGTCTTCACCGTCAAGGCGCTCCACGAGCGGATCGTCCCCGCCACCATCAACCTCAACGACATCGACGACGGCATCGAGGTGGATCTCGTCCACGGCGAGAACCGCACCCTGCCCGAAGGCGACATCGCCGCCGTCAACAACTCGTTCGGTTTCGGCGGCCACAACGTGACCGTCGTCTTCAAGGGGGCTTGAATGACCGTGCTCGACAACCGTCTCGCCACCGAAGGCTCCGACCAGGAGCCTGCCGATCCCCGAGACCCCTCCATACGACTCGCCGCGCTCCTCGACGAGGGTTCGCTGCGGCTGATCACCCCCCAGGACAAGAGCGGCGTCCTCGCCGCCATGGGCCGCGTCGAGGGTGTCCCCGTCGTCGCCTTCTGCAGTGACGCCCGCTTCCAGGGCGGCGCGATGGGCAGCGAGGGCTGCGAGCACATCGTGCACGCCTACGACGTGGCCGTCCGTGAACGGGTGCCGATCCTCGGGGTCTGGCACTCCGGCGGTGCGCGACTCGCCGAAGGCGCCGAGTCGCTGCACGCCGTCGGCCGCGTGTTCGCGGCCATGACCAAGGCGTCCGGCGTCGTGCCGCAGATCTCGGTCGTGGTCGGACCGGCCGCCGGCGGCGCCGCCTACGGGCCGGCGCTGACCGACCTGGTGATCCTGGCCGACTCCGGCCGCATCTTCGTCACCGGCCCCGACGTGGTGCGCAGCGTCACCGGCGAGAGCGTCGACAGCGCCGCGCTGGGCGGCACCGAGCCCCACAGCAAGCGCAGCGGCGTCGTCCACGTCATCACCAAGACCGAGACCGAGGCGCTGCTCAAGGCCCGCCAGCTGGCGGTGCTCCTCGGCCACCAGGGCAGGGTGCGTCCCGCCGCCGTGACGGAGGTCGACTTCTCCGCCCTGCTGCCGGAGTCCGCGCGCCGCGCCTACGACGTCAAGCCGCTGGTCAACGACCTGCTCGACGAGCCGGGCATCGAGCTTCACCCGAAGTGGGCGCCCAACATCGTGACCTCGCTCGGCCGGCTGGGCGGGCGCACCGTGGGCGTCATCGCCAACAACCCGATGCGGCTGGGCGGCTGCCTCGACGCCACCTCGGCCGAGAAGGCGGCGCGGTTCGTCCGCATGTGCGACGCCTTCGGGGTGCCGCTGGTCGTGCTCGTGGACGTGCCCGGCTACCTCCCGGGCGTCGGCCAGGAGCACGACGGCGTGGTGCGCCGGGGCGCCAAGCTGCTGCACGCGTTCGCCGAGGCGTCGGTGCCCAGGATCACGCTGGTCACGCGCAAGGCCTACGGCGGCGCGTACATCGCGATGAACTCCCGGGCGCTGGGCGCCACCAAGGTCTTCGCCTGGCCGACGGCCGAGATCGCGGTCATGGGCCCGGTGGCGGCGGTGCGCATCCTCAAGCGGCGCGAGCTGGCGGCGGCGCCGGAGGAGGAGCGCGTGGAGCTGGAGCACCGGCTCGCCGAGGAGCACGAGAAGCTCGCCGGCGGGCTCCCCCGCGCGCGGGAGATCGGCGTCATCGACGAGGTGATCAAGCCCGAGGAGACCCGGGGCGCGATCGCCAAGGTGCTCGCCCAGGCCACCCCGGCCAGGGGCGCGCACGGCAACATCCCGCTGTAGACGCGACGGGGAAGGGCCCCGCACCAGGCATGGTGCGGGGCCCTTCCGCGTGTTCGGGGGCGGGTCACACGGCGGCGTGCAGCCAGCGGACCGGCGCGCCGTCGCCGGCGTAGCGGAACGGCTCCAGCTCCTCGTCCCAGGGCTTGCCGAGCAGCTTGTCGAGCTCCTCCTCCAGCACGCACCGCCCCTGGGAGGCCATGAGCATGGCGGCGCGCAGCCGGTCTTCGGAGATCATGATGTCGCCGGAGGCCCCGATGACGGCGCTGTAGGGGCCGAGGGTCGGCGTGTAGGCGTGGCGGGACCCGTCGACGCCCGGCGAGGCATCCTCGGTGACCTCGAACCGCAGGCGCTGCCATCCCATGAGCGAGGAGGCGATGGCGGCCGCGATGCCGGGACGTCCCTCCCACTCCGCCTGCGCCCGCACGACATTGGGCGCGGCAGGTTGCGGGGTCCACGTCAGGTCCACGGGCACGCCAAGGACACCCGCGACCGCCCATTCGATGTGCGGGCACAGCGCGGGCTGGGCCGAGTGGACGTACAGCACGCCACGAGCAGACACCGGACCTCCCGATTCGGTACGAGGTGCGCCTTCCCCAACGGCCTCGTCCAGCGGGAGTGATCACAAGTGACTAGGGAGAGACTACCGTCGGTCGCAATCCGGCACCAGAGGGGGGCCATACCAAGTTGGTGCGCGTGTGACGCGTGACAGCCGCTCCGACGGGGATAAATACCCGCTCATGGACATCGAACCCGCAGGCCAGGCCCTCATCCGGCCGGGCCAGGTCCTGACCGACCGGGGCGCGCTGTCGGCCGCGGCGCGCTGGACCAGGGCCGTGTCCGAGGCCGACGGGGTCTGCGTGGTCCATCTCTCGCCCGGCGTCGACCCGCGCGAGCTGACCGCCGAGCTGCGCGAGCAGGGGTTCCGGGCCTCGCCCAACCACGTCTTCACCGGGCAGCCGCTGTTCTTCGGCGGGCCCGCCTCGCGGCCGTTCCCGTGCGAGCCGGTCCCCTACCGGCCGGGACGGTCGCGCTCGGAGGTGACGGTGGGCCTGCTGGACACCGGGGTGGCCGGCCATCAGTGGTGGGCCGGCGCCGAGTGGTTCGAGGCCGTCCCCGAGGACGCGCGCGACGCCGCGGAGGGCGCCCAGGCCGGTCACGGCACGTTCATCGCCGGGCTGCTGGCCCGCCAGGCGCCGGGCGTGTCGCTGCGGGTGGCGCGGGTGCTCGACGGCGAGGGCGTCGGCGACGAGGCGACCGTCCTCCGGGTGCTCCACCGCATGCGCGAGCGTCCCCCGCAGGTGCTCAACCTGTCCTTCGGCGGCCACACCTTCGACGACCGGCCGCCGCCCCTGCTCGCCGACGCGCTGGCCGGGCTGCCCGACACGCTGCCGGTGGCGTGCGCCGGCAACACGGCGTCCGACCGGCCGTTCTACCCCGCCGCGCTGAACGGCGTGCTCGCCGTCGGCGCCGTGGACGCCGACGAGCGCCGGCGGGCCCCCTACTCGGCGCATGGCGGCTGGGTCGACGCCTGCGCCCGCGGCGACTGGCTGGCCAGCAGCTTCCTGGAACGCGACGGGTTCGCCGGGTACGCGATCTGGTGCGGCACGTCCTTCGCCGCCGCCGTGGTGGCCGGCACGATCGCCGCGGCCGCCTCCGACCGACCGGCCAGGCAGGCGGCCGAGGAGCTTCTCAGCCTGAAGGAGGCCCGGCAAATTCCGGATCTGGGAGTCCTCGTACCGTCGAGTCTGTAGAGTTCACTCTCAGTTCCCAGGCGATCACGAGGAGTCGACCCCCGCTCCTCCGCCGGTCCGGAAGGAGGCCGCATGCCCGATCCGCGCCAGCTTGCGGAGCTGCTGCTCGCGGCCGACTCCGGCGACCAGAGCGCCTGGGACGAGCTGGAGGCCCGGTTCGGCCCCCGCATGTGGGCCGTCGCCCGCGCCTGCGGGCTCAACGAGCCGGACGCCGCCGACGCGGTCCAGGGCGCCTGGCTCCGCCTGCTCGAACACCTCCACGACATCAGGGAGCCCGCCGGGGTGGGCGCGTGGCTGGCGACGACCACGCGCCGCGAGGCGCTCCTGCTGATCAGGAAGAGCAGGTCCGCGCCCGCGCCCTTCGAGGTCGCCCACGATCCCGACCCCGAGTCGGCCGTCCTGGAGGCAGACGGCAACCGCCTGCTCTGGAAGACGGTCTCCGCGCTGAAGGAGCCCTGCCGCAGCCTGCTGACACTGGTCGCGTCCGACCTCGGGAGCCGGCAGGTGGCCGTGCGGCTGGGGCTGCCCATCGGCAGCGTCGGCCCGACGAGGGCCCGTTGCCTGGAGAAACTGCGCACCCTGATCTCACTGCAGGAGACGGTGCAATGATCGACGACGAGTACTTCCTGGCGGCCCTCCGGCTGGCCTCCGGGCACGACCCGATCCCCGCTCACGTGTCCGCCGCCGCCCGCCAGGCGTTCGCCCTGCGGGTCCCGCACGCGGTGACCGCCTGCCCGGCCGGCTACAACGCCGCGCGGGGCGTGCGCGGCGCCGAGAGCCCGCAGACGGTCCGGTTCGTCACCGACGCCCTCACCTTCGACCTGGAGGTGACCGTCGGCGACGGCCTGATCGACGTGGCCGGTCAGGTGTGCCCGCCGCCCGGCGAGGGGTGCCACGTCGACATCCGCACCCTCCACCTGACGCTCACCAGGCGTCTCGCCAGTACGGGCCAGTTCGCGGCCACGGGCCTGCCTCCGGGCTGGCTCAGCGTCGTCTGCCACCGGCCCGGCCACGCGCCCGTCCAGACGAGTTGGGTGCGCGTCCGACCCTGACCCCCGACCCTGACCCCCGACCCTGACCCCCGGCCCGGGGCCGAGGGCCCGCACCCCCTCCGGTCCCGGCCGCTTCCCCTTCGCGAGGCGGCGCATGGCGACACCGCGGCTCACCCGTACACCGGGCCGTTCCTCCGGCGGCGCGCTGCTCGTGCGCGCGGCCGAGATGGCGGTGCTGCGCTCGGTGATCGACCCCCAGCAGGCGCTGCGCGCCGGGCGCAAGGTGCTGGAGGCGGCCGAGAAGGCCGGCGACGGAGAGGCCGCGTCCGTGGCGCTGCGCGCGATGGCACTGGCCTCGCGCGAGCTGGGTGATCTGCAGGCCGCCGAGCAGCGGCTGCGGCAGGCCGTCCGGACGCCGGGCGCGCCCGCCGAGCGGGTGGCGCAGGCGAGGCTCTCCCTCGTCACCGTGCGGACCGAGCGGGGCCACCCGCTGCAGGCGCTCAGGATGGCCGCGCTCGCGTGGGCCTACCTGTCGCCGCTCGACCGGGCCAAGCTCGACACGCAGCGCGCCGTGGCCCTCGCCCACCTGGGGCGCTACCAGGAGGCGGTGGCCTCCTGCGACCGGGCGCTGCGGGCTCTCGTGGCGGCTCCCGGCACCGTCGACGACCGGCGGTTCCTGGCCGGCGGGCTGCTGAACCGGGGGCTGGTGCACGCCTACCGGGGCGACTGGGACCAGGCCATGCGCGACATCACCGCCTGCCTGCAGATCGCCCGTCACGCCCGGCTGTCCCACCTGGTGCGGCTGGCCGCCGCCAACCTGCCGTTCCTGGCCGTACGGCGGGGCGACATCGGCGGGGCGTTCACCCACTACCGGGAGGCCGAGGACACCCTGTACGGGTTCCCGGAACGGCTGGCGACGATGCGGGCCGACTTCGCGGGCGCGCTGCTGGCCGCCCACCTGCCCGGCGAGGCGCGGGCGCTGCTCAGCCTGGCCGTGCCCGACCTGGAGGAGTCCGGCGCGCGGGTGGCGCTGGCCGAGGCGCGGCTCAAGCTCGCCCAGGTGGAGCTGCTGACAGGCGACGCGCGCGAGGCCGTGGCGGTCGCCGAACGGGCCATGCGGGAGCTGTCCGATCAGGACCGCCGGGCGTGGCTGCCCCTGGCCAGAGAGGTCGTGCTCCGCTCCCGCCTGGCGCTGGAGCCGCCGACGCCCGCCTTGCTGGCGGAGCTGGTCGCGTGCGCGGACGGGTTGGAACAGGACTCCGCCCACCTGGCCGAGGCCGCCTCGCTGCGGCTGACGGCGGCCGAGACCGCGCTGGCGCTCGGCGACCCCGCCGCGGCCTCGGCCCAGCTCGCCCGCCTCACCGAGGAAGCGCCGGCGATCCCGCCCGGCGGGCGGTACCCCCAGGAGTGCGTCCCCGCCGGGCAGGTGCCGCCGCTGGTGCGCCAGCACGCCCTGGCGCTGGCGGCGGCGCTGCGGGAGGACATCACGGCCGCGTTCCGCGCCGCGCAGGAAGGGCTCGCCGGGATGGGCGGCCGCATGGACAGCCTGGACGACCCGTCGGTGCGGGCGCACGCGGCGCGGGCGGGCGAACGGCTGGCGGCGTTCGGGCTGCGGCTGGCGGTGCGCGACGGGTGCGCCGAGGAGGTGTTCGAGTGGGCGGAACGCTGGCGGGCCGTCGCGGCCCCGGTCCACGCCCGCTCCGCGCACGGCGCGGGCGAGACCGACGGGTGGGCCGAGCTGCGGGCCGCGCTCGGACGGGCGGCGCTGGTCGAGTACGTCACGGACGACAGCTCGCTGTTCGCCGTGGTGGTGACGGGTGAGCGGATGGCGCTGCGGTCGCTGGGGCCGCTGCGTGAGGCCGGTGAGTCGCTGGTCCGGCTGCGCTACTCGCTGCGCCGGGCCGCTCTGCACGACGGCGCCGCCGGGGCGGAGGCGATCGCGGCGGCCGGGGCCGAGCTGGAACGGTTCCTGCTGGCTCCGCTCGCCGCCGAGCTGGGCGATCGTCCGCTGGTGCTGGTGCCGACCGGCGTCCTGCACACCCTCCCCTGGTCGGCACTCCCCTGCCTGCGGGAACGCCCGGTGACGGTGGCGGCCAGCGCCCGCTCCTGGCTCACCGCCGCCCGCAGCGCCGCGTCCCCATGCCCCGGCCGAGCCGTCCCCTCATCGGCGCAGCCCCCGGGCACCGCACAGGCCGACCACGCCGTCCCCTCGCCGGCGAAGCCCTCGGGCATCGCCGGGCCCGGCCGGGCTCCGGTCCCGCACGGTGCGCCCGCCGGACGGTCCGCCGGGCCGGAGAGGGGCGCGGCGGGATCGCTCCACGTGGCCGCGGCCGCAGGACCTGGCCTGGCGTACGCGCGAGAGGAGGTGGACCGGGTGGTGGCCGCCCATCCCGGCGCGCGGCCGGTGGCGGCCCGGCGCGACGCGGTGCTGGCCGCCCTGGCCTCCTGCGACGTCGTCCACCTGGCGGCGCACGGGGTGTTCCACGCCCGCAGCCCGCTGCTGTCGAGCATCACCCTCGACGACGGCCCGCTCATGGCCTACGACCTGCTCGACGGCCCGCGCACGGCCCGGCTGGTGGTGCTGTCGGCGTGCGACTCGGGCATGGCCCGCACACCGGCGGACGGCGCGCCGCTGGGGCTGGCGGGCGCGTTCCTGGCGCAGGGCGCGACGTGCGTGGTGGCCGGGATGGTGCCGGTGGGAGACGAGGACGCGCTGGCGGTGATGAGCCGGTTTCACGAGCTGCTCGCCACCGGCCACACCCCGGCCTCAGCTCTTGCCCTCGCCTCCGCCTGGACGGGCATCACCGCGTTCACCTGCTTCGGCGCGGGCGACCAGCCGCTGGTGCCGCGCGAGCCGGACCCACCCGCCGCCGGTGGCCCGGCTGCCGGGCCCGCGCCGGCCGGGCGTCCCGGCGAAGGAGACCTCCGGCCTCCGCCGCGCACCCGTGAACGGTCCGCCCGGCCACCCGCGTGACCGTAGCGGCCTTCGGGCGTCCATCCACCCCGCCGGGATGACCGTGCGACACGCGTACGCCTCACGTGCCAGTTGACCGTACGACACGCGGGCCTGCCCGCGACCCGTACGGATCGTGTGGCGTCAGCCGGTGGCGACCGGTCTGGACGGGTCGGTGACCCAGTGGGACCAGGAGCCGACGTAGAGGGCGGCGGGCAGTTCGGCCACCTCCATGGCGAGCACCTGGTGGGCGGCCGTCACGCCGGAGCCGCAGTAGACCCCGGCCCGGCGCGCTTCGCGGACGCCCAGCTCGGCGAAGCGCCGCCGCAGCTCGCCCGGAGGCAGGAAGGCGCCGTCGGGGGTGACGTTCTCCGTGGTCGGAGCGCTGACCGCGCCCGGGATGTGGCCCGCCACCGGGTCGATCGGCTCGGCCTCGCCGCGGTAGCGTTCGGCGGCCCTGGCGTCGAGCAGCACGCCGGTGGAAGCCAGGGCGGCGGCCTGTTCGGCGTCGAGCACGGGCATCCCGCCCGGCCGGGCCGTGAAGTCGCCGGGCGCGGGCACGGGCTCCTCCTTGACGATCGGCAGCCCGGCCGCGCTCCAGGCCGGCAGCCCGCCGTCGAGGACCCGGACGTCGCGGTGCCCGAAGTAGCGCAGCGTCCACCAGGCGCGGGCCGCCGCGGTCGAGGCGGTGTCGTCGTACACCACGACCGGCCGCGCGCCGGAGACGCCGAGCCGCCGCATCGCCCGCTCGAACGCGTCGGTCGCGGGCAGCGGGTGGCGCCCGCCCTCGCCCGGCGGCCCGGCCAGGGCGGCGTCGAGGTCACAGAAGACGGCGCCCGGCAGGTGGCCTTCGCGGTAGAGGTCCAGGCCGGACGGGCCGCCGAGCCGCCAGCGCACGTCGAGCAGGGTGATCTCGCCGAGCGCGGCGAGAGCGGACGGGGTGATCAGCGGACCGGTCACCGGGTGCTCACCTCCAGGAGCGGGATGTTCTGCTCGAATGGCGTCATCGAGCCGTGGTAGCCGGTGAAGAGGGCTTCGATCCGGTGGATGGACGGGGCGGTGATGGCCAGGTCGGTGTACGGGACGGCGATCACGTCGCCGATGCGGCCCAGCCACGCGGTCCGCACCCGCGGGCCGAACCAGCCGGACTCGACGGCCTCCTGCCGCGACACCACCCAGGCCCGGCCGCGCAGCGCCTCGCGCCAGGCGGCGAGCACCTCGCCGGCGGCTCCCTCCCGGGCGTAGACGTGGCGGGCGCGGGCCTCGCCGCCGAGCATCTCGACCCCGTGGGCCAGCTCGGGGGTGGCCTCGGCGTCGAGCTTCTCCGAGGCGTTGACCATGCCGTGGTCGGCCGTCACGTACAGGGCCGAGCCGGGAGGCAGCCCCGCGGCGATGCGCTCGGCCATGGCGTCGACGACGGCCAGCTGCTCCAGCCATTCCGCGCTGCCCCAGCCGGTCATGTGGCCCATCGCGTCGAGGTCGCCGTAGTAGACGGTGACGTGGGCGCGCGGGCGGCGCAGCTCGGCCAGCACCCGGGCGACGCGGTCGTCGGCGGTCTCGGCCGCCGCGTAGCGGACGCCGCGGAAGACGGCGCCGGTCAGCCCCGTGCCCTCGAACGCGGCGGGCGCCACGTAGACGGCCTCGACGCCGGCCGCCGCCGCGCGCTGGTAGACGGTCTCGGCGGGCTGCCATTCGAGCGGGTCCATGGGGAGCCCGGACCAGCTCAGGCAGTTGAACAGGCGTCCGGTGCCGGGGACGGCCAGGGTCAGGCCGACCATCCCGTGCTCACCGGGCGGGGCCCCGGTGCCGAGGGAGCACAGGCTCGTCACGGTGGTGGCGGGGAATCCCGCGTTCAGCGTACGGGAGCCGCCCAGCAGGCTCGCCAGGAACGGCGCCGCCGAGGCGTGCGCGGCGAGCAGCTCGGCGCCGAGGCCGTCGACCAGGAACACGCACGTGCGCTCGGCGGGCGGGAGGCCGAGGGGGTTGGGCACGTCCAGGCCCAGGGCCGCCAGCAGCGATGGGGACAGGTCGGGCAGCGAGCCGGCGCCGTACGCCGGGACCAGGGGCCCGTTCGTCATGCCCTGGATCCTATCGGCCCCCGTTCCTCGCCGGCCCGGGCGAAGATCCCTCCCTTGCCGGGAGACCCGACGCCGGCGCCGCGGCCCTGGTCAGGCGGCGGTGCGGGCGGTGGCCTCCGACAGGGCCTTGGCGAAGGACAGGACGTGGGTGACCGCCTCCGGGCCGTCCGCGGCCTCACTGACCCGCAGGGACAGGTCGTCGGCGGTGATGGCGCCGGTATAGCCGTGGTCGGCCTCGCAGTTCTCGTCGCCGCAGGTGGCCGGCTCCAGGTCGACGTGGGAGATGGCGCCCCAGCCGATCGTCAGCGTGACCTCCGTCGGAGGGACGCCGGGAACGTACGAGGCGGGCTCGGGAACCACCCGGGTGACCGCCACCGACTGGATGCGGCCGAGCTGGACGGCCTCGGTGGTGGTGGAGGCGTGCGCGGTCGAGACGCCCTCCACCGCCGGATGCTCGTCGGTGTGGCAGACCAGGAGTCTCCCGGCCGTCAGCACCAGCACGGTGACGTGCCTGCGCACCTCCATCGCGGGGTCGAAGGTGGCCTCGTGGTGCACCACGAAGGCCGTGACGGCCTCCTTGCCCAGCGCGGATTCGACCGCATCGGTGACGAGGTCGGGATAGTAGCCGCTGCGCTCGATCGCTTCACGCAGGCCCGCGGCTGAGACTCGGGTTTCCCTCATGGATCCAGTTTGCCAGGGCCACGCAGTGCAACCACCCGCGCGGCGTAACGCTCTATAACGTCTCGCGTCCCGTACCGCCTGGGAGCCGGGACGGTCAGCTCAGCCTGCGGGGGCCGCCGTCGAGGCGAGGGCCCGCCGGGGTGCGCAGGACGGCCCTGGCGCCGAGCACCGTCACGCCGTCCTCGCCGACGAGCACCTGGTCGAGGTCGAGCCGGGCCAGCTCCGGCAGGTCGTGGGCCAGGCGGCTGACCCTGACCAGCAGGTCCTCCAGGGCGTCCACCGCGACCGGCGGGTAACCGTACTCGCCGAACAGCAGCGGCGCGGCCCGCACCGAGCGCACCAGCCCGGCCGCGTCCTCCCGGGTGAGCGGCGCCAGCCGGAAGCCGCGGTCCTCCAGCAGCCGGGCGGTCACCTCGCCCAGCCCGAACGACACGACGGGGCCGAACGCGGGGTCCTCCACGACGCTCACCACCGTCGGCACGGCGGGTTGCGGCGCCATCCGCTGCACGGCCAGCGCGGTCGCCTCGCCGAACTGCTGGGCGAACTCCCCGTACGCGTGCCGGACGGCGTCGGCGGTCGGCAGCCCGAGGCGCACGGTGCCCGCCCGCCTGGAGGCGTCCGGGTCGGCCACCTTGAGCACGACCGGCCAGCCGAGCCGTTCGGCGGCCCTGGCCGCCTCGTCCGCCGAGCCGACCACGTGGGCGGGCCAGACGGCGATGCCGTAGCAGGCGAGCAGTTCGGTGGCGTCGGCCTCCACCGGCGGGCCCGCCGCCGCGAAGTACGGCGCTCTGCCGTGTGCCGTGCCCTCCCGTGTCCGGCTCCCGTCGTCGCCGGGTTCGCCCAGGTCGGAAGAGCCCGTCGAGGCGCCGGCCGGTCCGGTCGCCTGTCCGTCGGCGCCGGCCGGCTCCGGGGTGCCGACGGCGGGCGGGGCGCTCGCGGGTTCACGGGAGTCCTCGGCGAGGGCGGCGGCGAGCTTCTCGGACGCCAGCGCTCGGGCGCGGGCGGTGTCGGCGTCCTCCAGCTCGGGAGGCGGCGCGGTGGGCTCGGCGCGCCACCGGGCGTAGCGGACCGCCTGGGCCAGGGCGCGGACCGCTTCCTCGGGGGCCGCGTACGAGGGGATCGAGCCGCGGTCGGGCACCGGGCCGGTCTGCAGGTGCGGGTGCATGCCGAGATGCCCCTGGAACGTGGCCAGCACCGGCTTCTGAACGCCCTGGGACACCCTCAGCAGCTCGGCCGCGACCCCGGCCGCGTCGCCGGGGATGGGCGGCATGTAGATCACGACCGCCGCGTCGACCTCAGGTGAGGCCAGCTCGCCGGCGAGTCCCGCACCGAACTCGGACGGCCCGGCGCCCGGGCCGAGGTTGACCGGCGCGCGCGGCGACAGGCCGGCGGCCACGCAGGCGTCGGCGGCGAGCAGGCCGAGCGCGTCGGAGTTGGTCACCACGGCGACCCGGGGCCCGGCGGGGAGCGGCTGGTAGGCCAGCAGCTGGCCGACGTCGAAGAGCTGGATGAGGTCGTCGACCCGGATCAGCCCCGCCTGCTCGAACAGCGAGCTGATCGCGGAGTCGGGCAGGCCCAGCTCCTGGGCGGAGTGGCCGGACGGGGTGCCGCCGCTCTTGACGACCACGATCGGCTTGCTGCGGGAGATCCGCCTGGCCAGCCGGGTGAACTTGCGCGGGTTCCCCAGCGACTCCAGGTAGAGCAGGATCACCTCGGTCGCGTCGTCCTCCTCCCAGTACTGCAACAGGTCGTTGCCCGACACGTCGGCCCGGTTGCCCGCCGAGACGAACGACGAGATGCCCATGCCCCGCTGCGCCACCCGCTGCAGCAGCGCGGTGCCGAGCGCGCCCGACTGGCTGAAGAAGCCGACCCTGCCCCGGCAGGGGACGGTCGCGGCGAGGGTGGCGTTGAGCTTGACGGCGGGGGCGGTGTTGGCGATGCCGAGGCAGTTGGGGCCGACGACGCGCAGGCCGTGGGCGCGGGCGAGGCGGGCCAGCTCGTCCTGGCGGGCGCGCCCCTCCTCGCCCGTCTCGCCGAACCCGGAGGAGACCACGACCAGGCCGTGCACGCCCTTCCTGGCGCACTCCTCCACCACGTCCAGCACGCTCCCGGCGGGCACCGCCACCACGGCCAGGTCGACGTCGTCGTCGATGGCGCCGACGCTCGGGTACGCGCGCACGCCCGCCACGGCGCGGGCCTCGCGGTGCACGGGATAGACGGGGCCGGCGTAGTCGGCGGCGAGCAGGTTGCGCAGCACGGTCTGGCCGACGCCGCCGGGCTCGCGGGAGACGCCGATGACCGCGACGGAGCCGGGGGCCAGCAGCCGGGCGATGGACCGGGCCTCGGCGCGGTGCTCGCGGGCGAGGGTGACCTCGGTGGAGGTCTCGGTGGGGGTCAGGTCGAGCGTCATGCGGACCACGCCGTCGGCGAACCGGCTCTCGGCGGTGTAACCGGCCTGGCGCAGCACGCCCATCATCTTCATGTTGGCGGGCAGCACGTCGGCGACGAAGCGTTCGATGCCGCGCTCGCGGGCGGTGGCCGCGAGGTGTTCGAGCAGCACCGAGGCCACTCCCCTGCCCTGGTGCGCGTCCTCGACGAGGAACGCCACCTCGGCCTCGCCCGGTCCGGTGCGGTCGTAGCGGATGACCGCCACCATGTCGGCCCCGATCGTGGCGATCAGGGCGACCCGGCCGACGTAGTCGACGTTGGTGAACCACCGCACCTCTCGGTCCGACAGCCGTGGCCGCGGACCGAAGAACCGGAAGTAGATGGACTCCTCGGACAGCCGCGAGTAGAAGGCCCGCAGCCGGTCGGCGTCGGCGGGCCTGATGGGGCGCACGTGCGCGGTGCCGCCGTCGGCCAGGACGACGTCCGCTTCCCAGTGAGCGGGGTATTGTGCCTCCACAGTCCCGAGACTAAACCCCCATCCCACATGCCAAGAATCTCCGGTGCCGTTGGGCAACGGATGTGCATCGACTCAGGCCGGGTCTCCGGGGTCCGCCCCACGAGCAGCCCGGAAGCTGTTAGTTTTGCCGTGGCCAGGCTCGATCGGTAGGCAGCAGGCAAGGTGGTGGCATCATGACGCGGGTCGTCGTGGTGGGCGATCTCATGACCGACGCGGTGGCGCGCGCCCGTTATGCGCTCGCCAGAGCGAGCGACACGCCCGCGGTCGTGACCATGCACGGAGGCGGTTCGGGCGCCAACATCGCCTCATGGCTGGCGGTCGAGGGCGCGGAGGTGGCCTTCATCGGCCGCAGAGGCGCCGACATCACCGGCCGCAACCGCGACATGGAGCTGATGGGCTACGGCGTCGACGCCCGGCTCGTCATGGACCCGGAGCGGCCCACGGGCACCTGCGTGGTGCTCGTGACCCACAAGGGCGAGCGGACCATGCTCTCCGACCCCGGCGCCAACGCGGCGCTGGCGCCCGAGGACCTGCCGCGTGACCTGTTCGGCGGCGGCCACCTCCACCTGTCCGGCTACACGCTGATCAACGAGGGCTCGCGCGACGCGGGCCTGGCCGCGCTCGACATGGCGCGCCGCTCGGGGATGTCGATCTCCGTCGACTGCGCCTCCGCGGCCCCTCTGGAGCGTACGGGCGCCGAGCCGTTCCTCGAGTGGACCAGCGGCGCCAAGCTGCTGCTGGCCAACGCCGACCAGGCCAAGGTGCTGACCGGCCGCGACGACCCCGAGGCGGCGGCCAAGGTGCTGACCGCGTGGTTCCCCGAGGTCGTGATCAAGATGAACGCCGAGGGCGCGCTGTGGTACGGCAACGGCCGTCCCGAGCCGGTGCGGGCGGCGGCCGAGCCGGTCGACCGCATCGTCGACGGCACGGGCGCGGGCGACGCGTTCTGCGCCGGGTTCCTGCCGGCGTGGCTGGCGGGCAAGCCCCCGGCGGAGGCGCTGAGCTCCGGCTGCGGGCTGGCCGCCAAGGCGATCGTCCACCTGGGAGCCCGCCCGCGCCTGTGAGCGCCGGTGGACCGCTGATCAGGACATGACGACCCTGATCAGGACCTGACAACGCTGATCAGGGCGCGACGGCGCTGATCAGGAGGCGACGGCCAGGGCCAGGGGAAGCACGGCCGGGGCGCCGGCGTGGCGGACCAGGGCGGCGCCGAGGGTCATCGTCCAGCCGGTGTCGACCCGGTCGTCGACCAGCAGCACCGGGCCGCCGCACGCCGCCACGGCCGCGCCCAGCTCCTTCGGCATGGCCAGCGTCGCCCGTACGGCCTGGACCCGCTTGGCGCTGTTGAACTGCCGGCCGGGCGGCCCCGACCGGTAGCCCAGCTCACCGAGGTAGGTCAGGCGGCCGACCTGCGCCAGCCGCTCGCCGAAGGCGCGCACCAGCAGCGGCCTGGTCGAGGAGGGCACGCTCACCACGGCCACCGGCCGCTGCCTCCACTCCCACGCGGACAGCACCTGGACCACGGCCGCGAACATGTCGTCGGGCATCGGCCCGTCAGGGCCGTCGAACAGCTCGCGCAGCCGGTTGCCCCAGCCGATGTCGGTCAGCCGGCCGAGGGCGCGCCCGGGCTCGGCGCCGAGCTCGGGCTTGATCCGGCCGGACAGGTCGGGCAGGCCCGTCGGCCACTGCTTGCGCGGGTCGATCTCCACGCCGGGCCTGGCCAGCCGCTCGCGGGCGCGCTCGACGGCCGGGGCGGCGATGTCGGGCGAGCGGTGGCGGCCGGTGCAGTTGTCGCAGCGTCCGCACGGCCTGGCGGCCTCGTCGTCGAGCAGCTCGCGCAGGTAGTGCTCGCGGCAGCGGTCGGTGGTGAGGTAGCCGAGCATGGCCCGCTGCTCGGCCTCGCGCTCGGCGGCGATGCGGGCGTAGCGCTCCGTGTCGTAGGCCCACGGCTCGCCGGTGGCCTGCCAGCCGCCCTTGACCCGGCGCACCGCGCCGTCGACGTCGAGGACCTTGAGCATCATCTCCAGGCGGGTGCGGCTCAGGTCGACGGCGCTCTCCAGGGCGGGGGTGGACATGACGCCCCGCTCCTCCAGCGTCCCGAGCACGGTCCGGACGACCGGCTCGGGCGGGAAGGCCAGGGAGGTGAAGTAGGCCCAGATCTCGCGGTCCTCGACGCCGGGCAGCAGGATCACCTCGGCCCGCTCGACGCCGCGGCCGGCCCGGCCCACCTGCTGGTAGTAGGCGACCGGCGACTGCGGGGCGCCGACGTGGACGACGAACCCCAGATCGGGCTTGTCGAACCCCATGCCGAGCGCGCTCGTCGCCACCAGCGCCTTGATCTTGTTGTCGAGCAGCGCCTCCTCGGCCGCCAGCCGCTCCGCCGGCTCGGTCTGGCCGGTGTAGGCGGCGACCTCGTGGCCCTGCTCGCGCAGATAGCCGGCGATCTCGTGGGCGGCGGCGACGGTGAGGGTGTAGACGATGCCGGAGCCGGGCAGCTCGTGGAGCGTCTGGGCGAGCCAGGCCAGCCGCTGCTCGGCGGTGGGGAGCCTGACGACGCTCAGGTGGAGGCTCTCGCGTTCCAGCGGCCCGCGCAGGACCAGGGTGTCGTCACCCATCTGCTCGGCGACGTCGCGGGTGACGCGGGCGTTGGCCGTGGCGGTGGTGGCGAGCACGGGGATGCCGGGCGGCAGCTCGGCGAAGAGCGTGGCCAGCCTGCGGTAGTCGGGGCGGAAGTCGTGGCCCCAGTCGGAGATGCAGTGGGCCTCGTCGACCACGACCAGGCCGGCGCTCTCGGCCAGCTCGGGCAGGACGTGGTCGCGGAAGTCGGGGTTGTTGAGCCGCTCGGGGCTGACCAGGAGCACGTCGACCTCGCCGTCGGCGACCTGGCCGTAGATCTCCTCCCACGCCTCGGGGTTGGCGGAGTTGATCGTCACGGCGCGGATGCCGGCGCGCTCGGCGGCGGCGATCTGGTTGCGCATGAGGGCGAGCAGCGGCGAGACGATGACGGTCGGCCCCTCGTCCAGCGCGCGCAGCAGGGCGGTGGCCACGAAGTAGACCGCCGACTTGCCCCAGCCGGTGCGCTGCACGACCAGCACCCGCCGCCGGTCGACGACGAGCGCCTCGATGGCGGCCCACTGGTCGTCACGCAGCCGGGCGTGCTCGCCCGCCAGCGCCCGCAGCCTCTCCTCGGCCTGTTCGCGCAGCATCGCCGCGTCGGGGGCGTCAATCATGGGTCCCTTGTTACCAGGTCCTGCCGACGATTCCGAGCCGGAACGGGGGAACCGGGCGGTTCGGCGGATCGTTGGAACGACATCAGCCGCTTATCGTGCCCCAGGGGAGGGGTCATGACAGAGGCACCCCACGCGCTCACGGTGCACGGGCTGGGACGCCGGAGCCGGACGTTGTTCAGAGCTGTGGCTGCGGTCGCCGTGGTCATGATGCTGGGGGGGAGCGGATGCGCCGGCTCGGGCGTCAAGGCGTCCTACCGGCCCGCGCTCCTTCCCGTCAAGCTGGAATGGGGCAACGGCAACATCAACATCACCGGCGAGACCTCCATCGTCACCCCCGTCGGAGTCTTCTCCGTGGGTCTGGAGCATTCGGTGGTGGCCAAGAAGGCCGACGCCCTCTACGTCATCTTCCGCAACCGCCACGCGAGCCTGCCCGGTTCGTCCGTCGCGGGGGTGGACCACATCTACGAGGTGATGAGCGGCGGCGGGCGGTTCGTCGCGGTGGTCAACGGCACGGCGACGATCGAGATCAGCGACCAGGAGGTGCTGATCGACGTCACGGACGGCGCGCTCAAGGTCGTCGAGTTCAAGGGGGCCCAGGCGGTCGTCCAGGAGCAGCAGGGCGGGGTGGCGCTGCGCTGGCAGCAGTTCTGGGACGACTGCTTCTACTCCCCCATGGGCCTGTCCCGGTGGGCGTACGACGACTCCACCATCGACAGCTGGTACGGGCTCGGCTTCCTCTGGTTCCTCTTCCGCCTGTTCTTCGCCCTCATCCTCGGCGTGGTCGACCTGGTCCTCACCGTGGGGTGCTTCCTGGCCGCCGTCGGCTTCCTGGTGGCCGGCCAGACAGGACGGAACATCGTGTACGGGGTCGAGGTGCTGGTGTTCTTGTTCGTCCTGTTCGCCGGTTCTCGACTGGCCTGAGGCGGGCCACTCCCGAGACGTGTCGCACGCACGCACGTTTCTTCGGCACAATGTTCGACATGGCCCGACGCACCGCCGCACCCCCTCCCGAGGACTTCGAGGAACGCATCGTCGACATCGACGTGTCGTCCGAGATGCGCACCAGCTTCCTGGAGTACGCCTACTCCGTCATCTACCAGCGGGCGCTGCCCGACGCCCGCGACGGGCTGAAGCCGGTGCAGCGCCGCATCCTCTACTCGATGAGCGAGATGGGGCTGCGGCCCGACCGGGGGCACGTCAAGTCGTCCCGCGTGGTCGGCGACGTGATGGGCAAGCTCCACCCGCACGGTGACAGCGCCATCTACGACGCGCTGGTGCGGCTGGCTCAGCCGTTCTCGATGCGGCTGCCGCTGATCGACGGCCACGGCAACTTCGGCTCGCTCGACGACCTGCCGGCCGCCATGCGCTACACCGAGGCCAGGCTGGCCCCGGCGGCGATGCTCATGGTGGAGTCGATCGACGAGGACACCGTCGACTTCAAGCCCAACTACGACGGGCAGGAGACCGAGCCGACGGTCATGCCGTCGGCCTTCCCCAACCTGCTGGTCAACGGCACCACCGGCATCGCGGTCGGCATGGCGACCAACATGGCGCCGCACAACCTGACCGAGGTCGTCGCCGCCGCCCGCCACCTGATCAAGAAGCCGGCCGCGACGCTCGACGAGCTGATGACGTTCGTGCCCGGCCCCGACCTGCCGACCGGCGGCACCATCATCGGCCTGCAGGGCGTCCGCGACGCCTACGAGACCGGGCGCGGCACCTTCCGCATGCGCGCCACCTGCACGGTCGAGCAGATCACTCCGCGCCGCAAGGGCATCATCGTCACCGAGCTGCCCTACAACGTCGGCCCCGAGCGCGTGGTCACCAAGATCAAAGAGCTGGTGACCAGCAAGAAGCTGCAGGGCATCGCCGACCTGAAGGATCTCACCGACCGGCACAAGGGCCTGCGCCTGGTCATCGAGATCAAGAACGGCTTCATCCCCGAGGCGGTGCTGGAGGAGCTCTACCGGCTGACGCCGATGGAGGAGACCTTCGGCATCAACAACGTGGCGCTGGTCGACGGCGAGCCGCGCACGCTGGGCCTGCGCGAGCTGCTCCAGGTGTACGTGAACCACCGGCTGGAGGTCGTCCGGCGGCGCTCGGAGTTCCGCCGCCGCAAGCGCGAGGACCGGCTCCACCTGGTCGACGGTCTCATCGTCGCGCTGCTCAACATCGACGAGGTCATCCAGGTGATCCGCGCCTCCGACGACTCGGCGCAGGCGCGCGAGCGGCTGATGAGCGTGTTCGACCTGACCGAGGTCCAGGCCGCCTACATCCTCGACACGCCGCTGCGCCGGCTCACCCGTTACGACAAGCTGGAGCTCGACCGCGAGAAGGAGACGCTCACCGAGGAGATCGCCGAGCTGACCGCGATCCTGTCGTCGGAGACCCGGCTGCGGCAGGTGGTCTCCGGCGAGCTGGCCGACGTGGCGAAGAAGTACGGCACGCCGCGCCGTACCGAGCTGCGTGAGGCCACCGGTCAGACCCGCACCCCCGTGGTGTCGCTGCAGGTGGCCGACGACCCGTGCCTGGCGCTGCTGTCGTCCACGGGCCTGCTCGCCCGCACCGCCGACGCCGCGCCGTTGCCCGGCGAGGGCGGCCGGTCGCCGCACGACGTGCTGGTCTCCGCCGTCCGCACCACCGTGCGGGGCGAGGTGGGCGTGGTGACGTCGCGGGGCCGGCTGATCCGCGTCCAGGTGGTCGACCTGCCGACGCTGCCCGCCTCGGCGGCTCCGCCGTCGCTGTCGGGCGGCCATCCCGTCGCCGAGTACGTGTCGCTGGAGCCTGACGAGACCGTGGTCGGTCTGGGTTCGCTCGACCCGGCGGGGCCCGGCCTGGCGCTCGGCACCGCGCAGGGGGTGGTCAAGCGGGTGGTGCCCGAATATCCCGCCAACCGTGACGACTTCGAGGTGATCACGCTCAAGGACGGCGACGCGGTGGTCGGCGCGGTCGAGCTGGAGTCCGAGGAGCATGACCTGGTGTTCATCACCTCGCAGGCCCAGTTGCTGCGCTATCCGGCGTCGCTGGTCCGGCCGCAGGGGCGGCCCGCGGGCGGCATGACGGGCGTCCGCCTCGACGACGGCGCGCGGGTGATCTGGTTCGGCGCCGTCGACCCGTCCAGGCCCGCCCAGGTGGTCACCGTGGCGGGCTCGTCCACGGCCCTGCCCGGCACCCAGATCGGCGGGGGCAAGGTGTCCGATTATGCCGACTTCCCTGCCAAGGGCCGGGCCACGGGCGGGGTGCGCGCCCAGCGGTTCCTGAAGGGCGAGGACGTCCTGCTGCTGGCCTGGGCGGGCCCGGCTCCGGCCAAGGCGGTCTCCCCGGTGGGCAAGCCGGTGACGCTGCCGGACGAGATCGGCCGTCGTGACGGCTCCGGCGTCCGCCTCACCCACACCATCGGCGCGATCGGCGGCGCCCTCGGCTCCGGCCCCGCCCTCGAACCGTCCACCCCGCCGGAAGCCTGATCAGGGCCCCGGGGTCACCCGTCCCGTGACCCCGGTCGGCAGCGGCTCGCGTGGGTCGGCCCGCCCCACGGTGCCCGTGTCGTGCCGGAGCGGTCATCGGTGGGGCAGGTCATCCGTCGAGGGGATCTGTCCGGGGTCGCCGCGGGCGAAGGCCGGGGCGCGTTCCGGGCGCGGGCCGACGCCGACGAGGTAGGCGGGGACGTACGAGAGCGCGGGGAAGAGCCGCAGCAGCCGCACCAGGGGCGCGGGCGGGCCCGTCCAGGTGCCGCGCAGGACCCGTACGACGAGCGCCCGGTGCATCATCCGCTGGAGGGCCTGCACGGCGACCGTGGCGAACAGCCGGCGGGAGCGTACCCGGGCCAGGGCCTTCGGAGTGGGACGCCCGCGGCGGAGCGGGCCGGCGAGGAGCGTCGCGGCGGCGACCGCGTCCTGGACCGCCAGGTTGATGCCGACGCCGCCGACGGGTGACATGGCGTGAGCCGCGTCGCCGATGCACAGCAGCCCGTCGACGTGCCAGCGGGTCAGCCGGTTGAGCCGGACGTCCAGGTGCTTGACGTCGTCCATCGAGGTCAGGTCGGCCGCCTCGCCGGCCAGGTCGGGCGCGGCGTCGGCGACCTCGCGGCGGAGCGGTTCGAGGCCGCGGGCGCGCAGCTCGCGGTCGAAGCCCTTGGGGCCGATGTAGCCGACCTGGAAGTGGGTCTCGCGGGGCAGGACGATGAGCAGCCGGTCGCCGGTGACGCGCGGGATGAGCGCCCCGAGGTCGTCCTCCTGGCGGCGCGGCAGCCGGAACCACCACACGTCGAACGGCACGGGCCGCTCCCTGACCCGCAGCCCGGCCTCACGGCGGGCCACGGACCACCGGCCGTCGCAGGCGAGGGTCAGGTCGGCTCGGAGCTCTCCGTCCTGTCCGTCGGCGGTCCGGTAGCGCACGCCGGCGATCCGGCCGCGCTCGTGGATGAGCCCGGTGACCTCGGTGCGCATCCTCAGCGTGAAGCAGGGCTCCTCACGGGCGGCGTCGGCGAGCAGGGTGAGCAGGTCCCACTGCGGGACCATCGCGATGTACGGATGGCGCACCTTGAGCCGGGACAGGTCGCCGAAGACCACCCGGCGGTCACCGGCGGGCAAGGCGACCTCCGTGATGTGGTACTGGGGCAGGCGCGCGAAGCGCTCGCCCAGGCCGAGGTCGGCGAGCAGGTCGAGCGTCGAGGGGTGGACGGTGTCGCCCCTGAAGTCGCGCAGGAAGTCGGCGTGCTTCTCCAGCACCGTGACCTCGACCCCGGCCCGGGCGAGCAGCAGGCCGGCGACCATGCCGGCGGGACCGCCCCCGATGATCACACAGCGTCCGCCCATCACGATCACCAGATTTCATCATCCGTTGAATAATCTCATGATGCGCTCGTCAACCGCCCGCGTCAAGAAGTCCGCGCGGCGGTGGGACGCGGGCCGTCGTCAGATCGTCAGGCAGAAGGGATGTCCGGCGGGGTCGAGGAAGCCCCTGAAGCTGCCGTCCTCGCTCGGCTGCACGGCCGCCTTGGTCGCGCCGAGCTCCAGCACCCGCTCCTCCGCCTGGTCGAGGTCGTCCACCTGCACGTCAAGGTGGAGTTGCTGCGGCCGCTCCCCCTCCGGCCAGGTCGGCGGACGGTAGTCCCGCACGAGCTGGAACGCCAGCCGGTCCGGCGAGCCGCCGTCACTCACCACCACCCAGTCGTCCTCCTCCACGATGATCGGCCAGCCGAGCAGCCGCGAGTAGAACGCGCCCAGCCCTTGCGGGTCGGGACAGTCGACGACCGTCGACCGGAATCGTCCGATGCCTTCCATGGATTCACCTCGATGAGCGACGGCGGATGCGCGGTTTCGGCCGTCGCCGTCCGGCGACGACAGCCTCCGTTACCCCGGGGTCTGCGCCGCACACCTGCCCGCGCGCCCGCGCTGCCCGGGCTCCCGGCCTAGTGCGGGGTGGAGCCGTACTCCTGGTCGTGCCGCTCCGGCGCGGCGATCGCGGCCGGGAGCGACAGCAGAAGCTCGTGCGGCTCCGCGCCCTCCCACGCCCGGATGAGCCGGGTCCCGGCCTCGCCGGGGTCGAACGCCTCGCAGCCGAGCGGCCCGTAGCAACCGGCCTGGTCGAGCATGAGGACCAGCGGATCGTCCTCGGGCAGCCCGCCGGCGTAGGCGGCGGCGTCCAGCAGGGCCAGGGCGCGCCTGGCGTTGCGCCCGCCGTCGTCGGACTCCACTCGATCCAGACAGCGCCGGGCCTGGGCGCGGAGATACGCAGCGAGCGATTCGGACCTGCTCAAGACGACCTTCTTCGATCATGCACACGTCGGGCTACTGAACCATCACGTAAAGTTAGCAGTGATCGCGCGTGCTCGCCGACCTCCGGCCCAAGTTCGCCACCCCCGACGCATGGAGATCGAGGTCATGGGGGATCATCTGAGTCATGGATGCGTTCGACGACCTGTTTGCCGCCAACGCGGAGTTCGCCCGCACGTTCAAGGGCTCCGACCTGACCGGACGCGCGGCGCGCGGCCTGGCCGTGGTCACGTGCATGGACTCGCGCATCGACCCCCTGGGTCTGCTGGGACTGCGGCCGGGCGACGCGAAGATCCTCAGGAACGCCGGCGCCCGGGTCACCGACGACGTCCTGCGCACGCTGGTGCTGGCCGTCTACCTGCTCGGCGTGGAGCGTGTCCTGGTCATGCCGCACACCGACTGCGGCATGACCAAGGCCACCGACGCGCAGGTCCATCAGCTGACCCAGGACCAGGGGGTGGACACCCGGAGCCTGGAGTTCCACATGGTGCCCGACCAGGGTGAGGCGCTCCGGCACGACCTGACCCGCATCACGTCGTCGCCGTTCCTGCCGGCGGGCATGCCGGTGACCGGCGCCGTCTACGACGTGAAGACGGGCCGCCTGATCCCCGTCGACTGACCCCGGCGCAGGTCAGGCGTCGATGTGGTCGCGGTCGACCTCGGCCGCGCTCTTGACGATGAACTCGCGGCGCGGCGCCACGTCGCTGCCCATCAGCAGGCTGAAGATCTGCTCCGCCTCCTGCGCGTCCTCGATGCGGACGCGCCGCAGGATGCGGTGGCGCGGGTCCATGGTGGTCTCGGCCAGCTGGTCGGCGTCCATCTCACCGAGGCCCTTGTAGCGCTGGACCGGGTCCTTCCAGCGCTTGCCCCGGCGCTCCAGGTCGCGCAGCACCTTCTGCAGCTCCCCGTCGGAGTAGCAGTAGATGTACTTGTCCTTGCCGCGGCCGGGGTTGGTGAGCTCGATGCGGTGGAGCGGAGGGACCGCGGCGAAGACCCGCCCGGCCTCGACCATGGGCCGCATGTAGCGGTGGAAGAGCGTGAGCAGCAGGCAGCGGATGTGGGCGCCGTCGACGTCGGCGTCCGCCATGAGGATGACCTTGCCGTAGCGGGCGGCGTCGAGGTCGAAGGAGCGGCCGGAGCCGGCCCCGACGACCTGGATGATGGCGGCGCACTCGGCGTTCTTCAGCATGTCGCTGACGGACGCTTTCTGCACGTTGAGGATCTTGCCGCGGATCGGCAGCAGGGCCTGGAACTCCGAGTCGCGGGCCAGCTTGGCGGTGCCGAGGGCCGAGTCGCCCTCGACGATGAACAGCTCGCTGCGGTCGACGGCGTCGTTGCGGCAGTCGACCAGCTTGGCGGGGAGCGCGGAGTTCTCCAGGGCGCTCTTGCGCCGCTGGTTCTCGCGGTGCTCACGGGCGGCGATGCGCGCCTTGGCCGCGGCGACGATCTTCTCCAGCACCGCGCGCAGCTGCTGCTTGTAGCCGCGCGGCGGGTTGTCGAACAGCTCCTTGAGGTCGCGGCTGACGACGTGGGAGACGATCCGGGTGGCCGCGGACGTGCCGAGGATCTCCTTGGTCTGGCCCTCGAACTGCGGCTCCGGCACGCGGACGGTGACGACCGCGGTGAGCCCTTCGAGGATGTCCTCCTTGGTGACGGGGTCGTCGCCGTTCTTGAGCAGGCGGGTCTCGCGGAGCTGCTCGTTGATCGTGCGGACGAGGCCGCGCTCGAAACCGGTCACGTGGGTGCCGCCCTTGGGGGTGGCGATCACGTTGACGAAGGAGCGGACCGTGGACTCGTACCCCTTGCCCCAGCGCACGGCCACGTCCACGCTGAGCTCGCGCTGGACCTCGGTGGAGGTCATGTGGCCCTGGTCGTCGAGGACGGGCACGGTCTCGCGGAAGTGGCCCACCCCCTGCAGGCGCAGCACGTCGCAGACGGCCTCGTCGCGGGCGAGGAACTCGGTGAACTCCGAGATGCCCCCCTCGAACCGGAACTCGTCGCGGACCTGCTCCTCGTGGCGGCTGTCGATCACCACGAGGGTGAGGCCGGGCACCAGGAAGGCGGTCTGGCGCAGCCGGACGTGGATCTCGTCGAGCGACACCTCGGCGTCGGGCAGGAAGATCTGCTTGTCGGCCCAGAAGCGCACGCGCGTGCCGGTGACCTTCGCGGGCAGCTCGCCGCCGTCGCGCAGGCCGGACTTCTTCTTGAACTTGGCGCTCGGCCCCGGCCCGTCGAACACGCCGGGCACGCCGCGCCGGAAGCTGATCTCGTGCACCTTGCCGTCACGGTCGACCTCGACGTCGAGCCGCGCCGACAGGGCGTTGACCACGGAGGCGCCCACGCCGTGGAGGCCTCCGGAGGCGGTGTAGGAGCCGCCGCCGAACTTGCCGCCCGCGTGGAGCTTGGTGTAGACCAGCTCGACGCCGGCCAGGCCGCTCTTGGGCTCGACGTCGACCGGGATGCCGCGGCCGTTGTCGCGCACCTCGATGGAGCCGTCCGCGTGCAACTCGACCTCGATGCGGTCGCAGTGACCGCCCAGCGCCTCGTCCACGCCGTTGTCGACGATCTCCCAGAGGCAGTGCATGAGCCCGCGGCTGTCGGTGGAACCGATGTACATCCCCGGGCGCTTGCGGACGGCCTCGAGGCCCTCAAGCACCGAGAGGTGACGAGCCGTGTAACCCGCCTCCACTAGCGTCACTCCAGCCCTCCGGGTTTATCGTTCGAACACCTGTGCGCAGCTTACCGTTCTTCCCTCACGCACGCGTACAAGCTTGCCATGGCGCCATGTTTGCCGTTACCAGCAGGGTGATCCCCATTACTTTCGGACACATTCCGCTCTGGGCGTAGAGACCTGTGGGTTGGGAACGTCCACGTCCGGTTAGATGTTGTTCCAAGTGACTGACGCCAGATCCTCGCTTCGGCGGGGGTGACCCGAAAGGCGATACGTGACTGGAGCTCTTGCCCCCGTTAAGCCGTTGACGGCCCTCGACCGTTGCGACCGTTGCGGTGCCCAGGCGTACATTCGCGCGACCCTGCCGGTGGGTGGGGAGCTGTTGTTCTGCGCCCACCATGGGCGTAAGCACATCGCGGCGCTGCGCGAGAAGGGTGCCGACATTCTGGACGAGTCGGCTCGCCTCAGCGAAACACCGAAGATGGCCCCCAACGACGAGCGCTGACGCGCTTGCCGTGATGACATAACCACATATATCTCGACAGGACGGCGACCTCGGCTCTCCCGGGGTCGCCGTCCTGCGTCCACACCGCCTCACGCGCCCACCACCCGCACCCCGTCGTCGCCGCGCGGCGTCTTCCCGTCCCCTCTCGGGCGGGGCGGCGTCTCCACGTCCCTGCGTAGTTCACGCGGCGTCTCCGCGTCCCCTCGCGGGCCGGGCGGCGTCTCCGCGTCCCCTCGCGGGCCGGGCGGCGTCTCCGCGTCCCCTCGCGGGCCGGGCGTCTCGCCGTTCATCGCGGCCTCCACCGGAGTGTCGCCGACCGCCGTGGCCCTGGCCAGGAGCTCCGCGTCCGGCGCGGGCCCGGCCCGGTAGTAGTAGCGGCCCTTCGGTTCCAGGCCCTCGCTCTCGTAGAGCGCCCGCGCGGCCGCGTTGCGCTCCGTGACCGCCAGGTACGCGCCAGGCGCTCCGCTCTCGGCGGCCAGGGCGCGCAGGACGGCCCTGGCCAGCCCTCTGCGGCGGGCCGCCGGAACCGTCGCCACGCAGAAGATCCCGAGCGTGTCGCCCTGCGGCACGCCCCGGCCGACCGCGACCGGGACACCGCCCTCCTCGACGGCCGCGTAGAGCGCCGGCACGCCGGTCAGGATCCGCTCGGCCGCCTCCAGCCCACCGGCACGGCCGCCGTCGACCCGCCACCACGTCTCCAGCCAGCCGCGCCAGGGCCGCGGCTCGATACGTACCCGCGTCGAAGGCTCGCCTCTGATCGCGCCCGCCATGACGACGGTGGGGTCCACCAGCGCGTACCCGCGCGCGTCCAGCGCGCGGTCCAGGCCGGGCGGCGCGGCGGCGCCGACCGAGAAGACGCACGGCGCGCCGCGCTCGGCGTAGAAGGCCTCGGCGGCGGCGATCGCGGCGTCCGGATCGTCCGCCGGTCCCGTCGCCAGAACCGAGTTGGCCCGCTTGGTCACGCCTCCCGCGTACCGCAGCACCCAGCCGCCGAGCGCCCGCCGCTCCCAGGCCGGCCACGCCTCGTGCACGAGAAGATCGGCGTCCATCAGGGCAGCCTAGCTGACCTGCACCGCGCGGCACGTTTGACCGACCCCTTTCCCGGTAAGGCGCTCGACCAGTCAAAGGCCGTGAAAGGGGTAGCCATGTCCCGTTCAACGGGCGCCGTCGTCGTGGCCGGCATCCTCGTCCTTTCCTCGTGCGGCGGAGTCGGCGGAGGCGGCGGAGTCGGCGGAGGGGGTGGTGGTGGCGAGGGCCGGACGGCGGGGCAGGCGCTCACCACGATGGGCTTCGGCCTTCCCGACGAGATCGCCTCCGTCCGGGTGGACCTGTTCAAGAAGGCGAATCCGCAGGTCACGGTCAACATCAACGAGGGCGCGTTCGACGAGCAGGCGTTCCTTTCCGCCGTCGCCGCGGGGAACCCGCCGGACGTGGTGTACCTGTCGCGCGACCGCATCGGCAGCTACGCCGCCCGCGGCGCCATCCAGCCGATCGACGCGTGCGTGTCGCGCGAGTCGATCCCGACCGGCGACTACTACCCGGCCGCGCAGGCGCAGGTCAAGTACGGGGGCTCGTGGTACGGCATCCCCGAGTTCTACAACTCCGTCGTGCTGATCGTGAACGACAAGGCGGCCGAGGACGCGGGGGTCGACCCGGCCTCGATCGACACCTCCGACTGGGACGCCCTCGGCCGCCTGGCCGAGAAGATGTCCAAGGCCGACGGCGGCAGGATCGAGCGGTTCGGGTTCAACCCCAAGCTGCCCGAGTTCCTCCCCTTGTGGGCCAAGGCCAACGGCGCCGACCTCCTGTCCGCCGACGGCCGCACCGCCGCTCTCGGCGACCCCAAGGTGGTCGAGGCCCTGCGGTACGCCCACGGCCTGGTGGAGCGGCAGGGCGGCTGGAAGCGGCTCAAGGCGTACGTGGACACGTGGGATTTCTTCGGCGGCGAGAACCCGTTCGTCAAGGACCAGGTCGGCATGATGCTGAGCGAGCAGTTCCTGGTCAGCTCGATGGCCGGGAGCAGCCCCGACGTCGGGATCACCGTGCTGCCGTTCCGCGACAGGCGGGGCGAGCCGGTCAACTACGTCGGCGGGAACGCCTGGGTCGTCCCCAAGGGCGCGCGCAACCCGGAGGCGGCCTGCCGCTGGATGAAGACGATGACCGCCGCCGACACCTGGATCGCCGCCGCCAGGGCCCGCCAGGACAAGCGGGCACAGGAGGGCAAGGTCAACATCGGCACCTACACCGGGAACGTCAAGGCCGACGAGACGATCTTCGGTGAGATCGTCCGGCCGAGCGGCAGGAAGCCGTTCGACGACGCGGTCAAGGTCATCCGCGAGGTGCAGCCGGTCGGGTTCGCGGTGCCTCAGTCGGCCGCGGCGGCGGAGTTCAAGAAGGCGTGGGAGGACGCGGGCACCCGCGTGCTGCTGGAGGGCCAGGCCCCGGCCGAGGCGCTGGAGCAGGCCCAGGCCGAGGCGCAGAAGGCGATCGACGAGGCCGGGTCGTGACGACGCCGGGGCGCGCATCCGGACCGGGTTCACGGCCCGGATTACGCCGGCCTTCCTGGCGGAGCTCCGACCGGGACCCAGGACGCGGTTCCGGGCCGGGCTCAGGACGCGGTTCCGGGCGAGGGCTCGGGCGAGGGCGAGGGCTCGGGCGGAGTGAGACCCGGTGGGCGTACGTGTTCGTGCTGCCCTGGCTGATCGGCCTGGCGGTCTTCCAGCTCGGCCCGATGATCGCCAGCCTGGCGCTGTCGTTCACCCGGTACGACCTGATCTCCAGCCCCGTCTGGGCCGGAACGGACAACTACGCGCGACTGGCGCAGGACCCGAAGGTCGCCAGGGCCATCGGCAACACGGTGTTCTACACGGTGCTGCACGTGCCGCTGGCGATCGTGCTCGCCCTTGCCCTGGCGCTGATGCTCGACCGGATCGGCGGGCGTGGCGCCGGCGTCTTCCGGACGATCTTCTACCTGCCGTCGATGACCCCGTACGTGGCGGTCGGGGTGCTGTTCCTGTTCCTGCTGAACGGACAGGCGGGCATGGTGAACCAGTTCCTCGCGCTGTTCGGCGTCGAGGGTCCGCAGTGGACCACGGACCCTGACTGGATCCTGCCGGGCATCGTCCTGATGTCGCTGTGGAACCTGGGCTCCACGACGATCATCCTGTTCGCGGCGTTGCGCAACGTGCCGGCCGAGCTGTCGGAGGCCGCGATGATCGACGGGGCCGGGTCGTGGGCCCGGTTCCTGCGGATCACGCTGCCCATGATCAGCCCGGCCCTGTTCTTCGTGCTGATCATCAACACGATCGCGTCGCTGCAGATGTTCGACCAGGTGTACGCCATGTTCTTCGGCAACCAGGTCACCCAGCAGTCGTCCGGCGACGCGGCCCTGTTCTACGTCGTCTACCTGTTCCAGCAGGCGTTCCAGTTCCTGCACATGGGCTACGCCTCGGCGCTGGCCTGGGTGCTGTTCCTGGTGATCGCGCTGATCACGTTCGTGCAGTGGCGGGTGGGCGGCCGGCTCGTCCACTACGAGGGCGGGGAGCGGGCATGACGGCGCCGGAGCGGAGCCGGGGCGGCGCGGGCCGGGTGTTCTTCCTGATCATGCTGGCCGCCGCCTCGACGATCTTCCTGTACCCGTTCGTGTGGCTGGTCGTCGCCTCGCTCAAGCCGCGCGCGTACACCTTCGCCGACCCGTTCGTCCCCTGGCCCGACCCGTTCGCGCCGGAGAGCTACGTGGCCGTGTGGCAGGCCGCGCCGATGCTGGCCTGGCTGGTGAACACCCTGGTCGTGGGCCTGGCGGCGGCGGCGTCCGTGACGTTGTCGAGCGCGTTCGTGGCCTTCGGGTTCGCCTACTTCCGCTTCCCCGGGCGCAACCTGATCTTCGCGAGCGTGCTGGGGACGATGATGCTGCCCGCGGCGGTGACGCTCGTGCCGACCTACCTGATCTGGAACGCCGCCGGGCTCACCGGCACACAGGTGCCGCTGTGGGCGGGCAACCTGTTCGGGTCGGCGTTCTACATCTTCCTGCTCCGCCAGTTCCTGCTCGGCGTGCCGAGGTACGTGTTCGAGGCGGCGCGTGTGGACGGCGCGTCGTACCTGGACCTGTTCTGGCGGATCGCGCTGCCGCTGGCCAGACCGGCGCTGATCATCGCGTTCGTCTTCGAGCTGAAGGCGAGCTGGTTCGACCTCATGAAACCGCTGATCTACCTGCAGGACCCGATGCTCTACACGCTGCCCAGAGGGCTGAAGGCCATCGTCGACCAGTTCTACCAGGGCGGCGACCCGAAGTGGGAGATCGTGCTCGCGGCCGGCGTCATCACGACCCTGCCGCTGATCCTGATCTTCTTTCTCGGCCAGCGGTACTTCGTGCGCGGCATCGCCACGACAGGCCATCGCTGACCTGCGCCGATGCCCCGGTAAGCTGCGCTCTTGTGCTGATTGTGCTGCCTCCGTCGGAGGGCAAGGCCCCCGCGGGCGACGGGCCGCCCGTCGCCGGCCTGTCCTTCCCGAAGCTGGACCGGCCCCGCAAACGGGTGCTCAACGCCCTGATCAGGGCGTCCCGCCGCCGGGACGCCCTGGACGTGCTCGGCCTCTCCCCCGGCCAGGCGCCCGAGCTCGCGAAGAACCTGGAGCTCAGGACGGCGGGCACGCTCCCGGCCGCCGACCTCTACACCGGGGTGCTGTACGACAACCTCGCCCCGGGCGAGCTCTCCCCCGAGGCGCGGGCCAGGGCCGAGGAGAGCGTGCTGATCTTCTCGGGCCTCTGGGGCGTGGTGCGGCTCTCCGACCGCATCCCGCCCTACCGGCTGGCCATGGGGGTCAGCCTGCCGCCTGTCGGGCCGCTGGCGGCCTTCTGGCGGCCGTTCCTCACGCCGGAGCTCGACCGGCTGCCGGGGCTGGTGGTCGACCTGCGCTCGTCGGCGTACGCGTCCGCCTGGCGGCCGGGCCCCCGAGGCGTGTCCGTACGGGTGCTCAAGGCCGGCAAGGTCGTCAGCCACATGGCCAAGGCCACCCGCGGCGAGGTCGCCCGGCGGCTCCTGGAGAGCGGCCTCACCCCGGAGACCCCGGACGAGCTGGTCAAGACCCTGGACGACCTCGGCTACCGGGTCACTCTCACCGGCGGCAGACTCGACGTCCACCTCCCCTGAACCGGAACCCCGGAACCCCGGAACCCCGGAACCCCGGGAACCCGGGAACCCGGGAACCCGGGAAAGCGGAAAGGGCACGATCCCGCGAGGGGTCGTGCCCTTTCCGGGCGCGTCACCTAATCCAGGTAGTCGCGCAGAACCTGCGAACGGGACGGGTGGCGAAGCTTGGACATGGTCTTCGACTCGATCTGCCGGATGCGCTCACGCGTCACCCCGTAGACCTTGCCGATCTCGTCCAGCGTCTTCGGCTGCCCGTCGGTGAGGCCGAAGCGCATGGACACCACGCCGGCCTCGCGCTCCGACAGGGTGTCGAGCACCGAGTGGAGCTGCTCCTGCAGCAGTGTGAAGCTGACCGCGTCGGCCGGGACGATGGCCTCGGAGTCCTCGATGAGGTCACCGAACTCGCTGTCGCCCTCCTCGCCCAGCGGCGTGTGCAGGGAGATCGGCTCGCGGCCGTACTTCTGGACCTCGACCACCTTCTCGGGGGTCATGTCCAGCTCGCGGGCCAGCTCCTCCGGGGTCGGCTCGCGGCCGAGGTCCTGCAGCATCTGCCGCTGGACGCGGGCCAGCTTGTTGATCACCTCGACCATGTGGACCGGGATGCGGATGGTCCGCGCCTGGTCGGCCATGGCCCGGGTGATCGCCTGCCGGATCCACCAGGTGGCGTAGGTGGAGAACTTGTAGCCCTTGGTGTAGTCGAACTTCTCGACCGCGCGGATCAGGCCCAGGTTGCCCTCCTGGATCAGGTCCAGGAAGAGCATGCCGCGGCCGGTGTAGCGCTTGGCCAGGGAGACCACCAGGCGGAGGTTGGCCTCCAGCAGGTGGTTCTTGGCCCGGCGGCCGTCCTCGGCGATCCATTCGAGCTCGGCGCGCACGTCGACCGGGAGCCCCTCGCCGTCGCTGGCGAGCTGCTCCTCGGCGAACAGGCCCGCCTCGATGCGCTTGGCGAGCTCGACCTCCTGCTCGGCGTTGAGCAGGGGCACCTTGCCGATCTGCTTGAGATAGTCCTTGACCGGGTCGGCGGTCGCACCGGCGGCGGCGACCTGCGCCACGGGGGCGTCGTCGTCATCGTCGGAGAGGATGAGGACCTCGTCCTCGTTCTTCTCCTTGACCACCACGACCGCGTCGGCCTTCGGCTCGTCGTCGGTGTCGTCAGTGTCGGTGTCGGCCTCGGCCTCGGAGTCGCCCTCGGCGACGATCTCCTCGTCCTCGACCTCGAGGTCTTCGAGATCCTCCAGCTCCACGTCGCCGTCGAGCTCGATGTCGTCGTCGTCGACCTCGGACTTGGGGCCCTCGGGGGCCTTGGGCTTGGTCTCGGCAGGCCCGGCGCTCTCCGGCTGGGCCTTCTTGGCGGGTGCGCTCTTGGCCGGGGCCGCCTTCTTGGCCGCCGGGGCGGCCTTCTTGGCGGGGGCCGGCTTCTTCGGCGCGGGCTCGGCTTCGGCGGTGCCGACGACCGCGGTCACGGTCTCCGGCTGCTGCTCCTTGGCGGCCGCCGCCGTCTTGCTCTTGACGGGCGCGGCGGTCTGGCGCTTTGCTGAACCTCGAGACTTCTTCTTCGGCGCAGCCGAATCCGCGGCGGTCACCACCACGGTCACGCCCTCTTTGCTGAGGTTCCGCAAGAACGCGGCGGCGTGCGACATGGGGATGTCCGCCTCCTCGAAGGCCTGACGGACATCCTCAGACTCGAGGAAACCCTGCGAGCGCCCACGCTCGAGCAGTCGCTGAATGACGGGCTCGTTCAGCTCTTGTGGCTTCGAGCGAGTCGAACTTGCAGGCGACACGAACACCTCTCGAACGAACGCGTGGCGACAATGGACCCAGATGCCCGCTGGGGGCTGTTGCCTCTCTCGGAGATCGGTGAGGCCGTGCGGAGCGCTACGGACCTTCCAGCATTCTGGCACGCCCTAGCACTCCATACGGCCACCTCCCGGCGGTTGTCCTCCACCCTAGGCCGACCGAGAGAGTAGTGCGTACGCAAGGGCGGCACTGATACCCGAAAGCAACCCTTATGACTGTTTCATTCAGTCACTCTTGGTGAGGGCCGGGACGTGAATAGCTAGGGCCGTAACGTCATCGTCCTGTTCATATCCTGACAACATCCCATCAACCAGGAAGTCCAACAGCATGTTGGGATCAGTGACCACCTCAGGCGGGGCTTCGGTCACAACACTGCAAATCTCTGCCAAACCGGCGTCCAATCCGCGTTTGCGGTTCTCCACCAGGCCGTCGGAGTAGAGCACGGCGGTGTGTCCCGGCGGCACCACGAACCGGAACTGCCGGCGGCTGGTCGGCCAGCCCAGCGGCGTGCCGGGCTCGGCGTCGCACAGGATGGCGGTGCCCTGCGGCGAGACCAGCACGGGCGGCGGGTGGCCCGCGAGCGCGAGCGTGCCCTCGCCGGTGGCCGGCTCGACGACCATGTAGGCCAGCGTCGTGACCTGGTCGTCCTCCTCGGTGGCGTCGAAGACCCGGTCGAGGCCGCCCAGCACGGCCGCGGGCGGCGGGTTGGTCAGCGCCAGCGCCCGCATGGCGTTGCGGATGCGGCCCATCCCGGCCGCCGCCTTGACGCCCTTGCCCATGACGTCGCCGACGACGGCCGCGACCCGGCCGTCCTGCAGCACGAACGCGTCGTACCAGTCGCCGCCGACCTGCACGTGGCGGCTGCCGGAGCGGAACCGCTGGGCCAGCTGCAGGCCCTTGACCACGGGCAGGTGGTCGGGCAGCAGGCTGCGCTGGAGCGTCTCGGCGGTGCGGTGCTCGCGCTCGAACAGCGTCGCCCGCTCGACCGCCAGCGCGCACTGGCCGGCCAGCGCCTCCAGGAAGACGCCGTCCTCCTGCGAGATCTTCTGCGGCCTGGTGAACGAGAACCGCAGCGCGCCCAGGGCCCGCCCCGCGGCCAGCAGCGGCAGGCCCACCCAGGCCTGCTCGTCGCTGTCGGCGAGATAGCGGGCCAGCACCTTCTCGTCGCCGCCGGCCTCCAGGAGCTGCATCTTGAGCATCACCGGCGACTCGGCGAAGACCGGTCTGCGGCTGTTGACGGCCATGGTCATCACGCTGGAGTGGGACAGCGGGATCTCCTCGCCGGAGGAGCCGGACGCCTCCGGGATGCCCTCGCCGTTGATCAGCTTGAGCGCGGCGCGGTCGGTGTCGAGCAGCGCGACGGCGGACCGGTCGGCGGCCAGGGCGGTGCGGCCGACGTCGATGATGACCTGCACGACCTGCTCGACCGTGAGCGCCTCGGCGAGCTGGGCGGTGGCGCCCTGGAGCCGCGCGGTGCGCAGGGCGGCGGCGCCGAGCTGGTCGGTCAGCCTGCCGCGCATCTCCTCGGCCTCGCGCTGCGGGGTCACGTCGGTGTTGGCGCCGACCCATTCGACCACCCGTCCGTGGCGGATGATCGGCACGGCGCGCACCTCGAAGTGGCGGTAGCCGCTGGCGCGGGTGCGCACGCGGTAGTTCCACTCGAACATGGTGCGGCCGCGCAGCGCCTCCTTCCATGCCTCCTCGGTGGCCTGGCGCTCGTCGGGGTGGACGACGTCCAGCCAGCCGTAGGCGAGGTACTCCTCCAGCCCCTGGCCGGTGATGGCGCGCCACTGCGGCGCGTCCTCGGTGACCGTGCCGGTGGGCGTGGTGATCCACACCAGCTGGGACTGGGCCTCGACCAGCGAGCGGTAGCGCTCCTCGCTGCGGCGCAGGTCCTCCTCGATCTGGTGGCTCTCGGTCACCTCCAGCCCGACCAGCGTGACGGCCCTCAGGTCGCCGGCGTCGTCGTGGATCGGCGAGAACGACATCGACCAGTGACGGTCGAAGCCTTCGGGCGAGCGTACGCGCAGGCGCCGCTCCGCGACCGGGCCGTCGCTCTCGACGACGGCCTGGACGCCCTGGGTGACGGCCTGGCTGAGGTCGGCGGCGAGCGCCTCCGCCGGGGCGCGGCCGATGAGCCGGTCGGCGGGCACGCCGACGAGATCGCTGAACACGTCGTTGACCCGCTGGACGCGGCCGTCGACGTCGAAGAAGGCGAAGGCGAACTCCGCCTCGGACAGCATGCCCTTGAGGAGGGCGGAGTCTGAGATGTCCACATCCGACTCCCGGGGACGGGGAACGGAGGTCTCGGCGCTCATGGTCCGTACCTCCGTCGCGTGCCAGGGTCTCCCACGCGGCACATCTCCATAATCGTGTATCGGCGTAGCGCAGCTCCGGGCGACCGGATTCTGCAGTACATCATCGGCGATGGGCATGCGCGGACGGAAGCCCCGGCCGCCATACGGTCAACGCATCCTGTCAAAATCGCTCCACGTTGCGCAGCAAGATCAGGCTACTCGGCCTTCGCCGCCTGCTTGGCAGCCTGCTTGTAAGCTCGCACTCTCGCCAGGCTGTCGGCGTCGACCACATCCGCCACCGATCGGTAGGACTCCTCCTCGCCGTACGCGCCGGCCGCCTCGCGCCATCCTGGCGGCCTGACCCCCAGTTGCTTGCCGAGCAATGCCAAAAAGATCTGAGCCTTCTGCTTGCCGTATCCCGGCAGAGCCTGCAGGCGTCCGAGCAACTCTTTGCCGTCGGCGGCGTCGGCCCAGATGAGCTCGGCCTTGCCGTCGTAGTGCGCCACGAGGTAGGCCGCGAGCTGCTGCACCCGGGCCGCCATCGCCTTGGGATAGCGATGGACGGCCGGCTTCTGGGCGAGCAGGGCGGTGAACGCCTCGGGGTCATAGGAGGCTATCTCCTCCGCGGTCAGATCGTGCCCCAGCCGCTCGGAGATGGTGTGCGGACCCGTGAACGCCCACTCCATCGGCACCTGCTGGTCGAGCAGCATGCCGACGAGCAGGGCGAGCGGGCTGCGGCCGAGGAGCTCATCGGCCTCGGCCCGCTGCGTGAGCTGGATGCGCATGGAGACAGCTTCGCACGAATGCCGCCGCCGAGAAGCGAACACAGCCGCCTCGGAGCCTTGACAGTGTCGTGATAAAAGGTGAAATGAGAGCGCAAGTCGCCTGCGTCCACTCCTGGGGGTTTGCCCCCGGGCCTGCAGAGGAATCTGACACCTATGCTCGCTCTGGCCACACGCCTCCTGCGGGAGCCGGTCAGTCTACGGCTGGCCGAAGAGTTCCTCACCGTGCCGGTGGACACCATCGACCGGTGTGTCGCCGACGTGTGCGCGTGCGCGCAGCACCTCGGCATCACGGCGACGCCCGAGATCGTCGAGCGCGTCGCGCGTGAGCATCTGCTCGCCATCGTCAACTCCGCACCACCGCCGCGAACCCATCGATAACATCGGAGTCATCAGGCCGCGTTCTACGCACCGTTTGCGCCTGGAATGCGAGAGAGTGAGGGCGTGCGCCGACACCGACGAGACCCCCGGGAGAGCATTCCGCCTGACGACGTCTTCCAGGAGATGGTCCAGGCCGCACGCGAGCTCCTCGCGGTGCGGAACCCGCTCGACGCGGAGCTGATGGTCTCCGACATGATCGGCGCCTGGTGGGGCAGGCGCGTCAGAGGCGGCGACGTCGAGCAGGTGCTCGGCGAAGGGCTGGTCGACTACGCCGCCAAGGCCGGCACGCCGGCCTCCCTCACCCTGCTCATCTGCCTGGCCTACCTCGGCACCGCCCGCCAGGGCGCGAAGGCCGAGGGCGCCGCGCTGGCGATGATGGAGTCGGGCGTGGCCAGACCCGGCTGGGCCGACCGGGTGGGCGCCGTCAAGCCGACCGGCTGTTACGTCTCCCGCGACGCCTACGGCGACCAGGACACGGTGATCTGCACCTTCGCCTACCGGTGGAGCGGCGACGGGCCGGGCGACCAGCGCGACCGCCACGCCCTGGTGATGGTGGTCGACTACAACATGTCCGGCATGGCGCGCGACGCCTGGGTGTCCTCGCAGGTCGGCAAGCTGCTGGAGCAGGCCGAGGCCGAGGCGGCGGGCAACCCGATGCTGCTGTTCGAGGAGATCGAGCCGCAGCAGGCCAGGGCGCTGCTGGAGTCGGCCATGAAGGCCACCGGCGAGCCGAAGAAGACGCCGCCGGTCAGCGACAGCTACAGCGCCTACCACGCCTTCGCCCGCGCGCGGCTGAAGGCGCTGCCGCCGGGGCGCAAACGGCCGGCGCCGCTGCACATCGAGGCCCCGTACAACCGTGAGCGGCGGGCGATGCTGGCGGCGGAGTTCCTCGCGTCCGACGACGCCGAGCACCTGTCGGACCCCTCGGCCGCCTCCCGGTGCGCCGACCACATCATCGACTACGGGTGCGACCTGGACTTCAGCAGGCCGCTGCGGGTGAGCCCGACCAAGTGCGAGACGTTCCTGCTCGACTGGCTGCCGCGCAAGGTGATGCTGTCGGAGGCCGAGCAGGAGGCGATGCCCCACGTGCTGGCCGCGTGGGCGCGTTTCGCCGCGCACCGCGCGGGTCTGCCCGACGAAGGACTGAAGGCCACGCTCGACGCGGTGTGGGAGGCGACGGGCAAGTTCCCCGAGGCCTACCGCGACCCGGCCTCGTTCGGGCTGGACCGGCCCCTGCTGGAGCGGCTGCTGCCGGACGGCGACCTGTCGGCGCTGGCCAGGCGGGTCTTCGCGTTCCCGTTCCTGCAGGGCTCGCACAACGGGATCGATCTCGACCGGCTCAACCCCGCCGACGAGGCCGACCGGCGGGTGCTGCTGGAGATCGACCACGTGGGCGGCATCGACCGCGAGCACCTCGCCTGGCACGAGGAGATCGCCACCCGGCTGTGGGAGGGCGACCCGCCGCAGCTGTGGGAGGCCGCCCAGCGCCTGCTGGACCTCGGCCACGACCGCCACGACGTGCTGCACGTGCTGATCGAGATCGCCGAGCGGATCGGCGGCGACCCGGAGGAACTGGCCGCCGCCCTCGACGACATCGCGGACATCCCCGACGAGATCTAGGGTGCCCGTATGGCGATGTACGTCCCGTTGGGTGAAGGCCGCTACCGCGCGACCGAGCACACCCAGGGCCCGTGGGACCCGGGCACGCAGCACCTGGGCCCGGTCACGGCCCTGATCGTGCACGAGCTGGCCAGGACCGCCCCCAGACCGGGGCTGGAGCCGGCCAGGCTCGCCGTCGACGTGTTCGGCCCGGTGCCGGTTGCCGACCTGACGGTCCGCACCGACGTGGTGCGCGACGGCAAGCGGGTGCAGTGCCTGGCCGCCTCCGTCTCCGCAGGGGGCCGCGAGTACGTCCGGGCCACCGCCTGGCGCATCCGTGAGGCCCCCACGCCCGCCACCCTCGTCGAGCCGCCGCCCCTGCCCGCGTCGGAGAGCGAGCCGACCTGGCTGACGACGGGCTTCGGGTACGGGCGCGCGACCGAGTGGCGTTTCACCCGCGGCAGCGCGACGGAGACCGGCCCCGCCATCGCCTGGGGCCGGTCGCGGGTGCCTCTGGTGGCCGACGAGGAGCCGACCCCGCTGGAACGGCTGGCGCTGTTCGCCGACAGCGGCAACGGCATCAGCTACGCGCTCGACTTCGACACCCACGTGTTCGTCAACGTCGACCTCGTCATCTCGCTGTACCGGGCGCCGGAGGGCGAGTGGATCTGCATGGACGCGGAGACGGTGGTCGGCCCGTCCGGGCGCGGCCTGACACGCTCCACCCTGTACGACAGCCACGGCGAGGTCGGCTCGGCCTCCCAGACCCTGTTCGTCGGGCCGCGCGAGACGCCCTGATGAGCGTTCTCCCACGCCCGGCGGGGCGGATTCCGCCCCGGTGAGGGTGCGGAGGGGCCACGATGGACCCATGGTGATCGACCTCAACGCGGATCTCGGCGAAGGCTTCGGCATCTGGCGGCTCGGCGACGACCTCGCCCTGCTCGACATCGTCACGAGCGCCAACGTCGCCTGCGGCTTCCACGCCGGCGACCCGGTGACGATCAGGCGCACCTGCGCGGCGGCGGTCGACCGGGGGGTCACGATCGGGGCCCAGGTGTCCTATCGCGACCTGGCCGGCTTCGGCCGCAGGGAGATGGACCTGGAGCCGGAGGAACTCTGCGCCGAGGTGCTCTACCAGCTCGCCGCCGTCGACGGCATCGCCAGGGCGATGGGCGGGCGCGTCTCGTACGTCAAGCCGCACGGCGCGCTCTACAACCGGGTCTGCCGCGACCACGAGCAGGCCATGGCCCTGGTCGACGCGGTGGCCGACTACGACCCCTCGCTGCCGGTGCTGACGCTGCCGGGGTCGGTGGTGCACGAGGCGGCGGCCGCGTCCGGGGTGCCGACCGTGAGCGAGGCGTTCGCCGACCGCGCCTACACCGCCGCCGGGGCGCTGGTCTCCCGGCGGGCTCCGGGCGCGGTCATCCACGACGCGCGCACCGTGTCCGAACGCGCGGTCCGGATGGCCCGCGAAGGGCGGGTCACCTCCGCCGACGGCCCCGACGTGCCGGTGACCGCCCGGTCGATCTGCGTCCACGGCGACACCCCGGGCGCGGTCGGCCTGGCCCGCGCCGTCCGTGACGGCCTCCTGGAGGCCGGCGTGGTGCTCCAGGCGTTCGCATGACCCGCACCTGCATGGTTCGTACGCGCATGCTCGTGGCGCGGCCTCTGGCGGCACGGGGTGGGGTCCGGAGGCCGGGTGAGGGTCCGCCGGTTCGTCTGTCACCGCTCCGAGGGGCATCGGCGGTCCCCGGGCGCGTCGCGGAGGGCACGTGATCCGGCGGGCCGGGGAGCACGGCCTGCTCGTGGAGACCGGCGCCCTGGAGGTCTCCCATCGGCTCGACGCCGCCCTGCGGGACGAACGGCCGCCAGAGGTGCTGGAGGTGGTCCCGGGGCCCGAGACGGTGCTGGTGGTGGCTCCGGGCGCCGATCAGGCCCGGTTGCGCGAGCTCCTGGAGAGGCTGGCGGCCCGCTGCCGCGACGCCCCGCCGGGCGGGCATGGCGAATCGGGCGGAGGCGCCGGTCTGCCGTACGAGGGCGGGCCGGGCGAGTCCGGTGGAGGCTCGGGTCTGACGTACGAGGGCGGGCCGGGCGCGGGCTCGTACAAGCCCGGCGAGTCCGGTGGAGGCTCAGGTTCGACGTACGAGGGTGCGGGCAGGGTGACGGTGCCTGTGACGTATGACGGTGCGGACCTTGAGTCCGTGGCCGAGGCGGCCGGGATCTCGGTGGACGAGGTGGTGGCCAGGCACACCGGCCGGGAGCTGGTCGTCGGCTGGCTGGGGTTCGCGCCCGGCTTCGCCTACCTGATCGGCCTGGACCCGGTGCTTCACATGCCCAGGCTGGCGACCCCGCGCACGTCGGTGCCGGCCGGGTCGGTGGCGATCGCGGGCCCGTACTCGGCGGTCTACCCCACCGCGTCGCCCGGCGGGTGGCGGCTGCTGGGGCGTACGGACGCGCGGGTGTGGGACGTGTCGGCCGAGCCGCCGACGCCGTTCCGGCCCGGCACCCGCGTGCGGTTCGAGGTCGCATGATCGAGGTTCTGGCGCCGGGCCCGTACGCGACCGTGCAGGATCTGGGCCGGCACGGGTACGCGCACCTGGGCGTGCCGTCCTCGGGCGCGGCCGACGCGGGGAGCCTGCGGCTGGCCAACCGGCTCGTCGGCAACCCGGAGCGGCTGGCGGGCGTGGAGGTGACGTTCGGGCTGGCCCGCCTGCGGTTCCTGGAGGGGGCGTGGGTGGCGCTGGCGGGGGCGCCGTGCCCGGTGTCCGGCGGCGCGTCCGGGGCCGGCATGGGGGTGCCGTTCTGGGTGCCGAAGGGCGCCGAGGTGCGGCTGGGGACGCCTGAGTGGGGGTTGCGCACCTATCTCGCGGTGCGTGGCGGCGTCGCGGTGGAGCCGGTGCTGGGCAGCCGTTCGACCGACTCGCTGTCGGGGCTGGGGCCGCCGCCGCTGCGGGCCGGCACGATCCTGCCGGTGGGCCCGGCGGCGGGGCTGGCCGGGATCGCGGTGGACCTGGCCCCCCTCGCCGGGCCGCGGCCGGCGGTGCTGCGGGTGTTGCCGGGGCCGCGAGACGACTGGTTCGCCTCCGGGGCGCTGGAGACGCTGTGCGCCGCCCCGTACGCGGTGAGCCAGGACAGCAACCGGGTGGGGGTGCGGCTGCGCGGCGCGGAGCCGGCGCGGGCCCGGGAGGGCGAGCTGCCGAGCGAGGGCATGGTGACGGGGGCGGTGCAGGTGCCGCCGAGCGGCCAGCCGATCGTGTTCCTCAGCGACCATCCGCCGACCGGCGGCTACCCGGTGATCGCGGTGGTCGCCGACGCGGACCTGCCGGTGGCCGCGCAGCTCCGTCCCGGCGACGAGGTGCGGTTCAAGGTCCTGCCGCACGTCTGAGACCGCCGCCCCGGGACCCCCCAGGGACGCGCCGGCGGGTGGTCAGAGGTCGACCGTGCCGCTGACGCGGCTGATCGTGGAGCCGCCCACCCAGACGTCGCCGTCGTCGGCGGAGATCCGGACGCGGCCGGTGCGGCCGAGCGCGGTGCCCTGGCTCGCCACGTACGGGGCGCTGACCCGGCCGGTGCGCAGCAGCCACTGGGCGACGGAGGCGTTGAGGCTGCCGGTCACCGGGTCCTCCGTGACGGTGCCCGCGTACGGGCAGAACGCGCGTACCTCGTAGGCGGCGGGAGCGCCGTCCGGGTAGAGCCCGGCGACCCCGGTGTCGACCGGGAGAGGGCCGGGGCGCAGGTCGAGCACCGCGTCGGCGTCGCGGAGCAGCAGCGCCACCCAGCCGGGGCCGTTGTCGGCCCACTCGGCGTCGACGATCTCGTCCAGGCCGATGCCGAGCCCGGCTGCGAGCTGCCGGAGCAGGTCCTCCTCGACGGGCCCGGAGCGCAGCAGCGGCGGCGCGGCGAAGGCCAGCCCGGACTCGTCGCGGCGGATCCGCACCAGGCCGGCGCCGCACTCCTGGACGATCAGGTCGGGGTCGCGCGGCGAGCCGCCGGTCTCAAGCCAAGCGTGGCAGCTGCCGATCGTCGGATGCCCGGCGAACGGCAGCTCGGCGGAGGGCGTGAAGATCCGCACCAGGTAGTCGGCCTCGGCGGTGGTGGGCGGCAGCAGGAACGTGGTCTCCGACAGGTTGGTCCAGTTGGCGAAGCGGAGCATCTCCTCGGCGGTCAGCCCGTCACCGTCGAGGACGACGGCGAGCGGGTTGCCCCCGAAGGGGACCTCGGTGAACACGTCGACCTGGCGGAAGGCTCGTAGCATGCCCATCAGTCTGGCAGAGCGGCCCCGGCCGCTTCTCCACGCCGCCGCCCGCGACCGGGGTCAGCGCAGGAACCCGATGTCCTGGTAGCGGAGGTCGTGGAAGCCCCGGGCGCCGATGTTGGCCAAGGTGTCCTTGACCGCCACGACCTGCGGCCTCTGGTAGAGGGGCAGCACGTTGGCCTGTTCCCACAGGAGCCGGTCGGCGGCGTTGAGGGCGGCGCGGGCCTGGACGGGATCGAGCTCGGCCACCGCGCGGTTCAGGGCCGCGTCGATGGCCTCGGAGCCGGACCGCCCCAGGTTCGCGTTCCAGGTCTTGCCGTCGGGACTGTTCACGTACGCCCCGTAGCTGCTCGACAGGGGGAACGGGGTGCCGATGTACGCGAACGGCGCGATGTCGAAGTTGCCGGGGATGACGTACTTGGTGAAGAAGTCGTCGCTCGGCACCGCCTGGATGGTCAGCTTCACCCCGATCTTGGCGAGCATGCTCTGCGCCAGCTCGCCCTCCGACTTGCCGGCCTGCGATCCCGCCGGCACCACGAACCGCAGGGTGAGCGGCTGCCCGTTCTTCACGCGCACGTCCCCGTCGAGCTTCCACCCGGCCTCGTCCAGCAGGCGCTGGGCCCGCCGCGGGTCGTGCCCGCCGAAGGCGCCGGCGTTGTCGTGGTAGCCCTCCTGGGTCGGCATGAAGAAGTGGTTGTTGAGCGGGGCGGCGGGCCAGTCGAGGCCCTGCAGGTCGGACCGGGCGATGGCCGCCCGGTCGATGCCGAGCTGGAGTGCCTGACGCACGCGTACGTCGCGCAGCTTCTCGCCGGAGCCGTTGAAGGTGAAGTGGCGGAAGTCGGGCCCGGCCGCGAGCCGCACCTGGGCGCCCGTGGCGCTCCTGGCCCTGGCGTAGTCGGGGGCGGACGGCCCGATGTCGGCCACGTCCAGCTCGCCGTTGCCGAACATGCCGGTGAGCGAGTCCTGGTCGGCCGCCCGGTAGACGATCCGGTCCAGTTTGGCCCGGTCTCCCCACCAGGCCGGGTCGCGGACGAGGGTGATGGTCTTGGCGGTGTGGTCGAGCCTGCCCACCTTGAACGGCCCCGCGGTCACCGGGATCGCGTTCAGCCAGGCGGAGTCGAAGGCCTTGGCGTCCTCGTTGACGGCGGCGGGCAGCAGCGGGCTGAACAGGGACTGCCAGTCACCGAACGGCCGCGTGAACGTCACCACCACCTCCTGCTCCCCGGCGCCCCGCTCGACCGCGGCGATGTCCTGGTAGCCGGTGGCGGAGACGATGCGGAAGGCGGAGTCGCCGCCGCGCATGACCTCCCACTGGGCGCGGTAGTCGGCCCAGGTGATGGGCTTGCCGTCGGACCAGCGGGCCTTCGGGTTGAGGGTGTAGGTGACGACCTGGCGCGGCCTGCGGTCGGTGATCCGGGCGTCGAGGACGTAGTCGCGGTTGACCGAGAGCCGGGCCTGGCCGTCGGAGACGAACACGGACGGCAGCAGCGCGTTGCTGACCACGGCGGCCATGGCGAGGTTGCCGTCGATGTGGTTGCGGTTCCACTGGCTGGGGAACTCGTTGATGCCCCAGCGCAGGGTGCCGCCTTCGGCGATCTTGTCGCGCGGCTGGAGGTTGAGGTCGGACGCCTTGACGGTGTCGTCGCCCTGGCCCGCGCCGGTGTCGGGGCCGCGCGCCCCGCAGCCGACCGGGGACAGCGCCAGGGCGGCGGCCACGGCGAGCCGCGCGCCTGTCAACGGGGTTTTCATCGGTGGTTCTCCTCCTGCTCGTGCGGTGCGGGTCGGACGAGGGCCGCGTGCGGTGCGGGGTCGGACGACGGCCTCGTGCGGTGCGGGTCAGACGACGGCGAGCCTTTCGGCGTAGTGGCAGGCGGCCGACTGGTCCTGGCCCAGCGGGCGCAGCTCCGGATCGGCGCCGGCGCACAGGCCGCGCTCCGCCTCGGTCAGCACCGACCGGAAGGTGGGGCACCGGGTGCGGAACCGGCAGCCGGACGGCGGCGCGGCCGGGTCGGGCCGCTCGCCGGTGAGCAGGATCCGCTCGCGGGCGCGCTCGCGCGCCGGGTCGGGCAGCGGGATCGCCGACAGCAGCGCCTGGGTGTACGGGTGGGCGGGCGCGGTGTAGAGCGCGTCGGCGTGGCCGATCTCGGCGATCCGGCCCAGGTACATGACGGCCACCCGGTCGGCGAGGTGCCGCACCACGGCCAGGTCGTGCGCCACCAGCAGGTAGGACAGCCCGAGCTCCGTCTTGAGCGCGCCGAGCAGGCCCAGCACACCGGCCTGGACCGACACGTCCAGCGCGGACACCGGCTCGTCGAGCACCAGCAGGCGCGGTTCGAGCGCGAGCGCGCGGGCGATGGCGATGCGCTGCCGCTGGCCGCCGGAGAAGTCTCCCGGGTAGCGGGCGGCGTGGGCCGGGTCGAGCCCGACGAGCGCGAGCAGCTCGCCGACCCGTCGCCGGGGACCGCCGTGCCGGTGGGTGCGCAGCGGCTCGGTCAGGATGTCGTGGACCGTCATCCGGGGGTCGAGCGAGGCCAGCGGGTCCTGGAAGACGACCTGCAGGTCACGCCTGATCTCCAGCCGCTGGGCGGCGGTGAGCGCGGCGGTGTCGCGGCCGAGCACGGTGATCCGGCCCCGCTGCGGGCGGGTCAGCTCCAGGATCTCGGTCAGCGCCGTGGTCTTGCCGGACCCTGACTCGCCGACGAGGCCGAGCGTCTCGCCCTCGCGGATGTCGAAGCTGATGCCGGCGACCGCGTGGACGGTGCCGGCCCGCCGCCTGAACACCGCCCCTTTGACCAGCGGGTAGTGCTTGACCAGGCCGTCGACCTCCAGGACCGGGCGCGGGCGGCGCGGCCCAGGACCGGTCTG
>NZ_JAPNNL010000070.1 GCF_027620315.1 Nonomuraea corallina
CTCGGCGGAGCACGGAGATCTGCAGGAGCCCCACCACGAGCATGACGACGAAGAGCACCGTCGAGGCGGCCGAGGCGAGCGCCGGCCGGTTCAGCTGTCCCTGCTGGTGCCAGATGTAGTACTCCGGCAGGTAGGTCGACCCCTCCGGGCCGCCGCTGGTCATGACGAAGAGCAGCCCGAACATGGACGTCAGCATGCCGATCGTCGTCGTCACGAAGACGAACTGGATGGTACGGGTCAGGCCCGGGATGATCACGTGCCGGATGGACTGGCGGAGCGACGCGCCGTCCACCCGGGCGGCGTCCAGCAGCGAGCCGTCCAGGGTGCTGAACCCCGCGAGGAACACCACCAGGGCCATCCCGAACGTCGCCCAGATGTGCACCCCGGCCACCGTGACCATGGCGATGCCCGGATCCCCCAGCCAGTCGACGGGACCGGCGCCGAACGCCGCCAGGACGGAGTTCAGCGGGCCGTCGTACCCGAGCACGAGGTTGAAGATCGCGCCGACGATCACCGGCGAGAGCACGGCAGGGAAGAAGTAGACGCTGCGGTAGACCCGGTGTCCCGGCACGCGCAGATAGAGGAAGGTGGCGAGCAGCCCCGGGATCGCCACCGCCACGGGAAGCAGCAGCATCAGCAGCCCGACGTTGCGCAGCGAGGTGTGGAACAGCGGGTCCGTGGCCAGCTCCAGGTAGTTGCCCGCCCCGACGAAGGCGCCGTTGAGCTCGCCGTCGCCCGTGAAGGAGAAGTTGACGCCCAGGGCCAGCGGCCACAGGCGCAGCACCACGATGATCAGCACGGCCGGGGCCACCAGGACGTACGGCGCGAGGCGCTCGGCGCGCACGGGGGTCAGCCCGTCCGGTCGGAGGCGGCCAACTGCTCCAGGGCCCCGTCCACGGTGATCGACCCGCTCAGGAGCTTCTGGGACAGCCTGCCCATCACGTCCAGGGTCTTGGAGGACAGCGCCACGTGCAGGGCGGGCTTGCCGGTCCGGATCTGGGAGGCGATCGCGGCGGCGGCCGGACCGGCCTTCGAGACGTCGATCGTGGTGTCGGAGGTGATCGCGCCGGCCTCGGCGTAGAACGCCGTCAGGGCCTCCGCCGAGGTCAGGGCCCGCACCAGGCCGGCGGCCAGCGCGGGGTCCTTCGTCCCCTTGGCCACCGCGTAGCCGATGCCGCCGTCGTACGGAAGGCTCGGGGCGGCCCCGTCGGTGACGACCGGGGCCGGCATGACGCCGAGCTTCTCGGGCGGCAGGAACTCGCCGAAGTCCTTCCAGTGCCCGATGTCCGACATCAGCCCGATGATGTGAGCGGCCTTCCCGGTCTGGAAGACCCGGAAGACGTCGGTGAACATCGCGGTGGAGTTGGCGCCGCCGTTGTTCAGCCCCTGGTCGCCGGCGTCCTTCCACAGCTCGAAGATCCGTCGTACGTGGGGGGAGGTCCAGTCGCGCTCGCCGGCGATCCAGTCGTCGTACTCCCGGGGGGTGAGGATGCCGGAGCCGAGGCCCGACAGGAAGAACTGGATGCCGAAGCCTTCCTTGTTGCCGAGCGCGAAGCAGGCGGCCCCGGTCCTCCGCTTGATGGCGGCGCAGCCGCTGACGAACTCGTCCCAGGTCCCGGGCGGGGCGGCCGGGTCGAGGCCGGCCGCCTCGTAGAGCGACCTGTTGTAGTAGATCGGGTGCCCCTGCAGGGTCACCGGCGCCGCGTAGACCTTGCCCCCCTCGCTGAACGCGCCCCAGCCCGCCAGCCGGTCCCTGTCCTCGGCCACGTACGGGTCCAGCGGGAGGAGCATGCCGGCCCGGTCGCGGATCTGCCCGCCCCCGTTGAAGAGCATGACGTCGGGCGCCTTGTTCGACCGGCTCGCCGTGCCGAGCAGGGTGTAGTACTGGTCGAACGGCTGCGCGACGAACTCGACGGTGACCCCCGGATGCCGTTCGGCGAAGACCGCCTTCGCCTTGGCGACGTACGCGGCGGCAGCCGGTTCGCCGGACTTCCAGTCCCAGACCACGAGCTTGCGCTGCGCCTCTGCGGACGGAGGGTCCGTCCGGGTCGCGCTGCCACAGCCGGCCACGGTCAGGGCGACGGCCATCCAGGCCGCCCATAACGCTCGGTGTCTCATCGCTGCCCGCTTTCGGGAGCGGCCGACGGATCCGGCCGTCTGCGGTAAACGTAATTCGTATGACGTATTACGGCAAGAGATCTCGCGTATACTGTGCGCGGTGACGCTGTCACCTGGCAGGTCACCGGAGGCGACATGACGGCATCGCGCGAAACGGCCGGCAGTGGCCCGGCGCCGGCCTGGGTCCATCGCCCGCCGAGTCTCGCCAGAGCGGTGACGGCCGAGTTGGTGGAGCGCATCGTGCGCGGGGTCCACCCGCCGGGCACCCCGCTGCCCCCCGAGCCCGCGCTGTGCGAGGCCTTCTCCGTGAGCCGCACCGTCGTGCGGGAGGCGGTCAAGATCCTTCAGGAGAAGGGGCTGGTGCAGGTCCGGCAGGGCTCCGGCACCATGGTCACCCCGCCGGCGACGTGGGACATGCTCGACGAGCTCGTCCTCAGCGCGACCATCGCCGAGGACGAGAGCCTGACGATCCTCGACGACCTCGTCGTCACCCGGCGCGTGCTGGAGTCCGACATGGCCAACGTCGCCGCCCGCCTGGCCGGGCCGGACACCATCGACCGGCTACGGGCGCTGGTGGACCACATGGACGAGCTCGTGGGCGACCCGGCCACCTACGCCGAGAGCGACCGCGCCTTCCACGACACCATCATGCGCGCCTCCGGCAACCGCATCGCCCGCGCCGTCGTACGGTCGCTGGAAGGTCAGGTCGTCAACACCGCCCGGTACATGGGCCGGACCGAGCGGGCCCTGTGCGTGGCGTCGAACCTCGGCCACCGCCGCGTCTACGAACGCATCGCCGCGCACGACCCCGAGGGCGCCGCCGAGGCGATGTTCCGGCACATCACCGACGCCTGGATCGTCCGCCGCAGCGGCACGGCCGATCCCGTGCGGCTGCGGCGCTAGCACGGCCCCTCGGTCCGGTGAAAGTTACATCGCGGCAGATCAACGACCGCCGCGTCGGCCTGTCCTGGTCAGGCGGAGGAGCGGCGAGGCCGGCCTGGGCGGGAGACCCCGGCCTCGGACGCCCGGACGCTTGACAGATCTTTTCGCGGCGTTGTTTGCTCCGCTGCACCATCGCCGTCAGCCATCGGAAAGAGAGGAAGGCGATCCAGGCGGCGTTGAGTTAGCGCTAACATCCGCGACGCCCGGACGCTTCCGTTCACGTGTGTCACCAGGACAACGGCAAAGGAAAGTGCGTGATGCCGAGGCTCAGACTCCTCCTCACCGCCATCGCGTCGGCGGCACTGCTCGTCGTCCCGGCCATGGGACAGCCGGCGCTGGGCGACAGCACGACCCCGTCGCGCACGGCGCCGCGCGCCCTCGCGCCCACCGCGGGATGCGGCAAGACCCCGGCCCTCAGAAGCGGCGCCCAATCCATCACCACGAACGGCAAGAACCGCAGCTTCATCCTGAGGATTCCGGACAACTACCAGAACACGACCCCGTACCGGCTGATCTTCGGATTCCACTGGAACGGCGGCACCGCCAACGACGTCGACTCGGGCGGGACCAGCGGCTACCCGTGGTCCTACTACGGGCTCAGGGCCCTGTCGAACGGCACCGCGATCTTCGTCGCGCCCCAGGGCCTCAACAACGGCTGGGCCAACTCGGGCGGCGAGGACGTCACCTTCGTCGACGACATGATCCGCAGGATCGAGGCGGACCTCTGCGTGGACACCGCCCAGCGCTTCGCCCTGGGCTTCAGCTACGGCGGCGGCATGAGTTACGCGCTCGCGTGCGCCCGCCCGACGGTGTTCCGCGCGGTGGCCGTCTACGCCGGCGCGCAGCTCAGCGGCTGCAGCGGCGGCACGGAGCCCGTCGCGTACATCGGGCTGCACGGCCTCAGGGACTCGGTGCTCAACATCTCCGCGGGCCGCTCGCTGCGGGACAGGTTCGTCAGGAACAACGGCTGCACCCCCCAGAACCCGCCGGAGCCCGCATCGGGCAGCCTGACGCACGTCGTCACCTACTACTCGGGGTGCCGGGCCGGGTACCCGGTCGCGTGGGCGGCCTTCGACGCGGGCCACACCCCCGGTCCCGTGGACGGCAGGCCCGGTGACTTCGAGCCCGGCGAGAACTCCTGGACCAGGCCGGTGGTCTGGGACTTCTTCACCCGGCTGGGAGGCGGCGACCCGAATCCGCCGGACACGGGCGCGTTCCGGGGAGTCGCGTCGAACCGGTGCCTGGACGTCAACGGCGCGTCCCAGGCCAACGGCGCGCAGGTGCTCATCTGGGACTGCAACGGTCAGCCCAACCAGCAGTGGACCGTCACCAGCGCCGGTGAGCTGCGGGTGTACGGCACCAAGTGCCTGGACGTGAACGGGGCCGGGACCGCCGACGGCACCGCCGTGATCATCTGGGACTGCAACGGCCAGAACAACCAGAAGTGGCGGCTCAACGCCGACGGCAGCATCACCGCCGTGGGCGCGAACAAGTGCCTGGACGTCAGCGGCGCCGGCACCGCCAACGGCGCCAGGGCACAGATCTGGACCTGCCACGGCGGCGCCAACCAGAAGTGGACCCGCGTCTGACCGTCTCCACGGAGCGGCCGTGACACCGCGCACGGCCGCTCCCCGGTCGAGGTCGTCACCGGGCCCCGCCAGGGGGACAGTGGAGCTCAGGCCTCTCAACACCGAGCCCGCACGTGAGGGACGCGCAAGGCCGAAGGGCGCCGATCCGGCCGGTATTTGTACGCGGCCGGCCGCGAGGCGCCGGGGCGACACTGCGGGGACAGGGGCCGTGCTCCCCGCGGATCGGGGAGATCCTCACGCGCCCTCCACGGAGAAAAGGGCACCATGAGATCTCACAAGCTGATCGCCGGACTGGCGCTGACCGTGGGCGTGGTGACGCCGCTGGCCGTGACCGCGAATCCGGCCGCCGCCAGGGCGACGTCGTGCCGCGTGCAGCTCTACGACATCGACTCGCTCAACGCCGCGGAACGGGACGGGCGGGATGAGCTCCGCTTCCTGGTCGGCGGGAACCTGTTCCCCAGGTTCACCGAGGACTACTTCCCGATGGTGACCGGAGGCGACGGGGACCCCGCCGACTTCGAGCACCCCACCACGGTCGTCGGAACCATCGGCAGCGTGGGCTTCGACCTGCGCGAGGTCACGCCCCCGGCCGCCGGCACGGGCGACAGCCTGGGCGTGGCGATCGCGAACGGCGTCACGTGCTTCGCGCTGGACAGGGGCGAGGTGGCCATCGAGGACACGTTCCTCGACGGGACCGATGAGACCTTCTACTCCTACCACGTCAGGCTCAAACTGACCGGACTCTAGGTCTGGTCGTCGACTCGGGCACCACCTGGGTCACGGAGGAGAAAAGAATCCGCGGTCTGTATAACGCGTGCTACCTGACCATCAGCAACCGCAATTGCTACGGCAACATCTACAACCGCCGATAAAGGAATCGCGGCGAAGACGAAGGCCGATCGGTCAGTCGCCCCCCGGGCGGGGGGCGCGGAGTCCGACGGCCGGGAGGATGGCCTGGTCGACGATGTCGGCCAGGTCCTCGTCGCTGGGCGGTGTGCCGTCCAGCAGGCGCTTGGTGACCAGCGCCTCGCCGATGTCGGCGACCACGGGGGTGAGCAACGCGGCCGGGAAGTGGCCGCGGTCGGCGTAGTACTGCAGCACCGTGCTCGTGAACGTGCCCCCTCGCCGGGCGAAGACCTTCTCGAAGATCGCGTCGGAGACCTGCGCGGCGCCCATCGGGTCGGTGAGGATGGCCGCGACCGCACGGCCGGCCGGGCTGAGCATCCAGGCGCGCATGAGCTGGAGTGATCGGATCAGGTCGCCGCGCAGATCGTCGGCTCCCGGGGTGGGCTCCTCGACGGGATGCGCGTGGTAGAGCGCGTCCAGGAGGATGTCGATCGGGTCCGACCAGCGACGGTACAGCGTGGTGCGGGCGGTCGCCGCCCGCCTGCCGATGCCTTCCATGGTCAGCCGGCCGACGCCGACCTCCACCACCTCTTCCAGCACCGCGGCGCGGATGGCGTTGGCCACCTCTTCGGCGCTCCGCCGCGCCCGGCCGCTGTGATCTCCCAATCGTCACCCCTCGTTCGATCCCAGGGCCGCATCTTACTCGTGGAGTCGCACCGCGACCGGCCCGTGGGAGCGCCCGCATCGAGACACCGGCGCCGAGCTACGCCACTGTAGCTATATTGCTGTAGCTACAGTAGCGTAGCCTTAACAGCGCCGGCCGGACGCACGCCGCCGGGGACACCGTGACACCCGCACGCCCGAGCAGCCGCAGAGGCGGGGTCCTTCGATGTGAGAGGTCAACCATGTCCATCGCTCCTCCGGCTCCCGCTCCCGGGGCCACCCCCATCACCCGCCGGGCCCTCGCCCCCGATCTCGCGCGCGGGCTGATGCTGCTGCTCATCGCGCTGGCGCACGCGCACATGTACCTGTCCGGCCACGACGCGGGCTTCCGCGGCTACGCCCTGGACGGCGCGGTCGTCGACAGGGTGGTCGCCGGGGTGCAGATCGTCCTCGTGGACGGGCGGGCGCTGCCCATGTTCGCGGCCCTGTTCGGCTACGGCCTGGTCCAGCTCGCCGATCGGCACCTGGCCACCGGCAGGAGCTGGCCGCAGGTGCGCGCCGTGCTGCGCCGCCGGAGCCTGTGGCTGCTGGCCTTCGGGTTCTGCCACGCGCTGCTGCTGTTCTTCGGCGACATCCTCGGGGCGTACGGGCTGGTGGGGCTCGTGCTCGTCGGCTTCGTCCGGCGCGAGGACCGGGCCGTGCTGCGGGCCGCGGTGATCGGGCTGGCGCTGCACGTCGTGGTGATGTTCGGCTTCGGGCTGCTCACCGTCTCCGCGCCCAAGGGCGACACGCCCGCCGCCATGGCGGATCCCGTCGAGGCGCTCGTGATGCGGCTCATCGGATGGTCCGGAATGACGCCCACCTACTTCGCCGTCAGCGTGGTGCCCGCCTTCCTGTTCGGGATCTGGGCGGCCCGGCGGCACGTGCTGGAAAACCCGACGCCGAACCGGGACCTGCTCTCCCGGGTCGCCGTCGCGGGCACGGCGTCGGCCGTCGTGGGCGCGGTTCCGCTGATGCTCGTCGACACCCGGATCTGGACGCCGTCGGACCTGGTCTCCGTGTCCGCGTACGCGCTGCACAGCGTGACCGGCATCGCCGGCGGGCTCGCGTACGCGGCGATCATCGGACTCGTCGCCGGCCGGGCGCGACGCGGCCGTCCCGGCCCGCTCGTCAGGGCGCTCGCGGCCTGCGGCCAATGGTCGCTGACCTGTTATCTGCTCCAGTCAGTGATCTTCGTCGCGGTGTTCGCCCCGTACGCGGGAGGCCTCGGCACGCGCGTCGGCGACGCCGTGGCGTCCGGCATCGCCGTGGTGACCTGGCTGGCCACCGTGGCGCTCGCCGCGCTGCTGGCGCCGGGCGGGCGCAGAGGGCCCGCCGAGGCCGCGCTCCGGCGGCTGACGTACGGGAGAAGCTGACCCGCGCGAGGACCCCGGGAGCCTTCCCGCGCCCGGGAGACGGGACCCCGTACCGCCGCCGGGCGCGGCCGGCGGTTTGTCGGAGGCGATCCCTAGGGTGCGGCGCATGACGTGTTCGACTGCTTCCGTGAGCGCTGCCTGATGACGGCCTGGGCGCGGGTCCGTGACCGCATCATCGCCCGCGACACCCGCGGGCTGGCCGAGGTCGTGATCGCCTTGTCCGGCGCCGAGCGCGCCGAGGTCGCCCGGCAGCTCCCGGACCTGCGCCGCGAGCTGCGCGAGGCCGCCGACCGCCGCGCCAGGGCGCGCTGGTCGCTCGGCATGGGCGAGGGGGACGACCTGTGGGAGGAGGACGGGTCCGCGCCGGATCCGTGGGACACGGCACTGGATGCCGTCGGCGGTCACGGCGCGGTGCTGCGGATCGCGGGAGCGGGCGTGCTGTCCGGTCCCGCCGCCACGGTCTCCTGGCTGGCCCGGCGGGAGTTCGCCGACCGCCGGGCCGGGGTGACGGACCTGATCCGGGTGGTGGCCGCGCGCCCGGCCGGCTGGCAGGCCGAGGTGGCCGGGCGGCTGGCCCGTAAGATCCGCACGGCCGACGACCCCGACGGTCCGCTCGCGCTGGCGCTGCTGCGGGCCTGCGGCGTCCCGCCTCCTGAGCACGACCCGCTGGTGACCGCCTGGCTCAGCTCCCGGCCGGTCCCCGACGACCCGCTGATCGGCGCGCTGCTGCCGAGGATCTTCGAGGCCGAGGGCGCCGGTCGCGCGCTGCGCTGGGAGCGGCTGGACCCCGTCCCCACCCCCTGGCTGTCCCTGCTCGACCGGCTGCGGGAAAGCGGCCGGGTGTCGCGCGCGGAGCTGCTGGACGGCTGCCTGTCCCGCTTCCTGCGCGGCGGGGACACCCTCGGCCTGCGCTTCTTCGTCCGCCTGCACCAGCTGCTCGACCCCACCCCGCAGGAGGCCGCCGACCGGGCCCGCGACTACCTGCGGCTGCTGCCCACCGCTCCCGGCCCGGTCGCCGAGCTGGCGCTCGCCCAGATCAGGCAGGGCGGACCGCACGAGGAGGCCGAGGTCATCGAGGCGATCGGCGCGCTGACCTTCCGCCCTGAGGCCAAGCTCGCCCTGGAGGGCCTGCGTTGGCTGGAGCGCGCACTGCCGGACGCCGCGGAGCAGGCGCCCGCGCTGGCCGGCGCGCTGGCCACCGCGTTCGCGCACCGCTCGGACGAGGTCCAGGGGCGGGCGGCCAGGATCGCGCTCAAGCACGCCGCGGCCTTGGCCCCGGCCGCGGAAACTCTGGCCCAGGCCGTGCCGATGCTGCCGCCGACGCTCGGCGCCCGGGTGGCGGCCGTCCACGGCGGGGAGGTGCCGGCCCCGGAGCCGCCTGAGGTGTTCACCCCGCCGCCGCTGCCGCAGCCGTACGAGCCGGAGCCGTTCCCGGAGCCCACCCTGGACCTGCCCTGGCACATGTACCAGTGGCCCGACCACGAGCGGTGGCTGGCCGCGTTCACGCGGCAGGCGAGCGGTGACCGGGAGGAGCTGCGGCGGGCGCTGAGCGCCTACGGCGACGAGCCCCACCTGTTCCAGCAGACGAGCTGGACCAACACCCGATCATGGTTCAGCGCCCTCGCCCTGGAGGTGATCGCGCCCGGCGCCGATCCGGGTCCGCCCGAGCCCGAGCCCGTCGACCCGTGGGCGGGAGCGAGCTTCACGGTGAGTGTCCAGCCCGTGGAGGAGCCCGAGAGCGGCGACGGGGAGCGGGAAGAGGAGGGCGAGCCGTATCGGATGTTCGCGGACCTGCCGGAGCGGGTCCGCGAGGGCATCTTCGAGCAGGTGCTGGAGATCGGCGTGTCCGAGGAGCGGGTGGCGGCCATGCGCGACGGGCTGCGGATTCCCCCGCCGGGACCCGGCGAGCCGGGAGACTTCCGCGTCCACATCGGCTCCTTCGGGTTCGGGCCGCTGTTCACGGACCCGGAGCCGCCCGACCCGATGGTGGAGTCGCGCCGCCGGCGTCGCCTGCCGCAGCCGTGGCAGGTCTCACCGCCGCACCTGTTCGTGCTGCGCCGGCTCAGCGAGGTCTACGAGGCGCTGCGGGCGGGCACGCTGCCGCCCGTCCTGCTGGCCACGCCCACGCGCTCGACCGGGCACCTCGACCCGGACGTGCTGGTGGACCGGCTGGAGGAGTGCGCGGCGGCGGGCGTCGAGCCGCTGACCGCCGACCTGGTCCAGGCACTGGTGCGGCTGCCCAGGGGACGTCACCCGGGAGCGGCCGCGAGAGCGGCGCGGACCGGCTCGCCGGCCGCCGCGACCGCTGCCGCCTGGCTGGCGGGTGAAGGGCTGCCCGACCCGGAGACCGGGCTGCGATGGGCCTACCTGGACGGCGCCGTCGACCGCTACTTCGACGAGCACGAGCCCGATCGCCCGCAGTACGAGGTCAGGCTGAAGCCCATACTGCGTGCCGAACCGGTCGGCCACGCGCCGCTCGACGACCTGCTGCGCGAGCCGGCGCACTGGAGCTACGACGACCACGGCGGCGCGATGGGCTGGTGGCCGGCCGTCCTGCCGTCGCACCGGGAGGTCGTGGCCGTCAACTACCTGCCCTTTCTGCTCCACCCGACGATCGCGCCGGTGTTCGTGGCGGCGCTGATCGACGCGGACGGCCCCGTGGGAGAGGCGCTGGCCCTCACCCTGGCCTATTTCGTCGCCGCCGGGCATCCGGAGGCGCCGTCCCTGCTGCTGCGGATGGCGGCCAGGGGGGACCTGCCGGCCGAGGCGGTGGGTGAGCAGGTCGCGCTGCTGCTGCGGCGCACAGCGCGGTTCGACAAGCGGGCGGTGGTGCGGGTGCTGGACGAGGCGGCACGGCAGGGCGCCCACGCGGCGGTCTGGCGGCTGCTCACGACGCTGCTGCCCGCCCTGCTGCCCGATCCCGGCGAACGGCCGGGCGTCGCGCACACCCGGGCGATGGCGCTCGCGGCGGACACGGCGACCTGGGCGGCGGCACGGGGCGCGATCCCTCAGGTGACGGCGTACGCGGCGGCGGGGGGCCGCAGCCGTTTCGCGCGCGAGTGCGTACGGCTGCGTGACCAGCTCGGCCGGGACGGGGTGGCCGCGACCGGAACGGGCGCCTAACTCAGCGGGGTGAGCGTATTGTAACCCTGCGGATACAGGAAGTGATGACCTTGTCCGGGGATTCCCGTGACGAAGTCATCACTTTGTGTGCACGCTGGCGGCATGCACCCACTGATCTGGTTGGCCCTCGTCATCTCCGTCGTCTACCTGGGGTCCTGCTACTTCCATCCCTACATGAAATGCCCTCGCTGCAATCGCTCGAAAGAGTCGCATTCGACCACCTTCAAGGGCGCTTTCGGCAAATGCCGGGCATGCAATGGAGTCGGGCACTCGGTGAGGTTCGGGGCGAAGATCCTCGGCCGGAAGTGACGTGCCCGAAGCCGGTCTTCGCACCGCCGGACGAAGACCGGCCTGCCGGGCGTCGCCGCCGACGACCCCGTACGGGCCGGTCAGAGACGCGGCCGGTGGTCGAGCACGGTCACGGGCGGGTACGCGTACGCGCCGTCGAGGACCGGGCGACGGGGCAGGTAGAGACGCAGGATCAGGTTGAACCGGCCGTCCGGGACGGGCAGCCAGTTGGTCTCGGGTCCCGCGGGCGGATGGTGGGACAGGTAGAGGTCGAGGGAGCCGTCCTCGGCGGTGACGAGACCCGGGTCGTCGCCGCTGATGGAGTAGCGGCCGCGGCTGTTGGGGACGAGGAACATGTCGGGACCGTACGCGGTGAGGGACCAGAACGCGTCGACCGGGGGCAGGCCGTCCTTGGGGAAGCGGATGCGGTAGCGCTTGGAGCCGTCCAGGGGCAGGCCGTCCGCAGTGGTGGAGGTCCGCGGGTAGATCGCCTCCTCCGCCGGGACGGGGCCCCAGAAGTATCTGGCGACCATCGCCCGTTCACGGAGCCCGCCGCTGGTCTCCCGGGTGCCGAGGCCGAGGTTGGCGGTCCAGCCGTTGACGGTGTGCGGGGCGTCGGCGGGGGGTTCCAGCTCGCGCATGCCCTCCGCGACCGCCTCGGCGAGGACCGTTCTGCCGGGCTCGTCCAGTTCGGCGCTGGGCCGGCGGCCGGCGGCGACGCCGAGGCCCGCCACGGCGTCGAGGGCCCGGCGCTGCTCGGCGGTGACGGGCGGGTTGGCCGGGAGGGCGGCGCAGAGCTCGTCGAAGAAGCCGAGGCCGTTGCGCCCGGTGTCGTGCGCGCGCCCGGCGGGAGGCGGCAGCGGCATGCCTCCCGGGGTCCGGGCCGGGGCGCGCAGCTCGATCCTGGTGGCCAGGGCGCCGGCCTCGGCGGCGTCGGCGGCGTCGAGCGCGCGGACCCGGCACAGGAGGAAGGCGTGGCCGGTGGGACACCATAGCGGTTCGAGACCGCCGGGGACCGGGCCGGAGTGGCCAGGCGGCAGGATGGCCCAGGAACCACCCCCGCCGCCGGTGGTCCGCGTCCCGAGCAGCCCGAAGCCGCCCATCCAGGCGTCGAGGAGCTGCACGCTGTGGTAGCGGTCCGGGATGGCGGGGAGGGTCAGCGTCAGGGGGCCCGCCCGCAGGTCCAGGACGGCGAGCGCGTAGACGGTGTCCAGGTTCGGCGCGACGATGGCCCGGCTGTCGGGGCCCGACAGCCGTCGCGAGGCCCACATCCGGTTGACGCCCAGTCGCTGCGCCATGCCCTGCATGATGCGCATGGTGGTGACCAGGGGGAAGCCGGCGAGGAAGGCGTTCTTGGCCGCCGTGACCCGGGGGTCGGCGGCGTTGGGGCGGTGCCAGAGGGGCGAGCTCATGTCGTTCCTCCAGGTCGGGGGTGCGGGACGACGCGTCCTTCGGGGATCACGACCTCGTCGCTGAGCAGCCATCGGAAGAGGACCCAGCCGCGCGGGTGGCCGGCGGTGTCGAGCCAGTTGGGCTCGCCCGGGTCGGAGTGGGCGACCACCACGCGCAGGCTCCCGTCGGGCGCGAGCGTCGCGCTGCCGGCGTTGAGCGCGGTGCGGCGGCTGCGATGGTCGAGCGACTGGCCCCACCGGTTGGCGAGGTGGACGCCCCAGTAGCGGCAGCGCGGCGGCACGGCCTCGACGACCAGGGCCTGGTCCGGTTCGAGGGAGTACCAGCAGATGACGTAGCCGGCGTCGGGTGTCCCGTACAGGCCGTGGCCCCGGTGGTGGACGAAGCGGTTGGGGGTGGCCTCCGCCTGCTCGGCGCGCCCGCGTGCCACGCCCGTCGCGGCGGTGACGAACGCGGCGGCCGACCCGGCGAAGGCGGCGAAGCGGGCGTCGTCGAAGACCGGGTCAGGCCCCGGATCGTCGAGCGCCTCGATGGCGAACCGCGCGGGCCGGTCGCGGGCGCGGTCGAGGAAGTACTGGCGGGCGATGACCGTGTGCGCCCCCGGTTCGAGCTTGATCCAGGCGCCCGGCCGCTCGTCCGGGGAGAGCGTGATCTCGAACGAGCCGTGGGGGCCGAAGGCGATCCGCTCGTCGTTGAGGTTGCTCACGCGGGTCGGCCGGCCGTCGGAGCTGTTCGCGCCGTAGACGCAGAACGCGAGGTACGGCACGGTGCCGCGCTCTCCCCGGATGCGGTACGAGCGGCGGCTGGAGATGAGCGCGATGTCGTACGCGGTGTCGGGGTTGTCGAAGAACAGCTTGCGCACCGGCGTGACCCCCGGCAGGAACAGCGGGCGGCCGGAGTCGCGGGTCCCGGCCCGGTCGGTCTGGTCGGCCAGGACGTGGAGCACGTAGCGGAGGCCCTCGGCGACGTCCACGCCCGCGTCGGGCCCGGCCAGGCCGGTGACGGTCTCCCCCGCCTCGTCCAGCGCGCGCACGAGCCGCCTCCAGGCCGCGAGGGCGTCCGTCATGCGTTCGGCTCCCAGCTGGTAATGTATCTCATTAATACCTGCTGGACGATAGTATGCCGCCGTGGCCAGATCAAGTACCCGTGACGCCCTGCTCCACCAGGGGGCGCTGCTGTTCGCCCGCCACGGGGTCGCCGACGTGACCACCCGGCAGCTGCACGACGCCATCGGGGCGCGCAACGAGTCGGCGCTGCACTACCACTTCGGCAGCAAGGACGGCCTGGTCGAGGCCATCCTGCGAGCGCACCTGGAGGCGGTCGAGGCGCGCCGCGCCCCGCTGGTCGCCGCCATCGCCGCCGGCGACCGGACCGCCGACCCGCGGGCCCTGGTACACGCGCTCGCCGCCCCCATGGACGAGGACCTCCGCACCGAGCTGGGCCGGGCCCACCTGCGCATCGTGGCCAGGCTCAGCTATCCCTCGCTCGCCTACCGGCGGCCGTTCCAGATCGTGGACGCGCCGGCCGGGCTCGCGGTGGCGCGATGGCTGCACGCGACGCTCGAACCGCTCCCCCGCCCGCTCCGGCTGGAGCGGCTGGCCATGCTGCGCTCCCAGCTCATCAGCCTGTTCGGCCTGCGCGCCCAGCTCCTCGACGAGTCGGCTCCCGGCGAGCCGCCGGTGACGGCGGAGTTGTTCTCCGGCAACCTGCTCGACATGCTCGTCGCCGGCCTGACCGCCCCGGCCTCGGCGCAGACCCTCGCGGCGATCCCCGGAGTTAACGACTCCCATTAGACGGCCGGATGATAGAGGACCCGAGGCAACCGGGTCAAGCTCATGCCGCCTGTTTGGGGAATACATTTTAATTGTTGCCATTAAGTTTCGGGTCGCGCACAATCAGGTGGCATTCGTCGGACCCCACGAGGAGGTCGCCCATGAACGCCGTGGCCCGCGCCGCGACAGCCCTGACAGCGGCGCTGCTGACGTGCCTGGCCGTGCTGGTCCCCGGCGCCCCGCCCGCGCGAGCGGCCATCGAGCCGATCCTGTTCGTGCACGGCTACGGCGGCGACGGCGGCCGGTGGAACACGATGATCGACCGCTTCGAGGCGGACGGATGGCCCGCCGACCGGCTGTTCACCATCGACTACGACAGCGCCAAGTCCAACGTCGACATCGCCGCCGACATCCGGGCCAGGGTCGACGCCATCCGGTCGGCCACGGGCGCGGCCAAGGTGACGATCGTCGCGATGTCGATGGGCTCGCTGAACAGCCGCCACTACCTCAAGTTCCTCGGCGGCACGACGGCCGTCAGCACCTGGATCTCGCTGGCGGGCCCCAACCACGGCACCACCGCGACCCGGTTCTGCCCGCAGGACCGGCCGACCTGCCAGGAGATGCGGATCGGCTCTCCGTTCCTGACCGCGCTCAACAGCGGGGACGAGACGCCGGGCGACGTCGCGTACGGCACGCTCTGGTCCGACTGCGACACGGTGGTCAACCCCGACTCCAGCGTGTCCCTCGCCGGGGCCGTCAACACGTACGCCGGGTGCCTGTCGCACGCCGCGTTCCTGACCGACGCCTCGGTCTACGCGAAGGTCCGCGACTTTGTGTCCTGAACGGCAGGTGGGTCATGCGTGACGAGGCCCGCCCCCGGCCGCGACGCCGCTGGGGTGCTCCCCCTCCCGGCGGCGTCCGCGCCGGTGACCCCGCCCCCTACGGCTGGGCGCCGCTCGTCATCCTGTTCCTGGTCGGGCTGGTGGACCGGGTCGAGGCCGGCCTGCTCAGCGGCCTCCTCCCCCTGATCCAGGCCGAATGGGGCATCGGTGACACCCTCGCCGGAGCGATCCCGACCGGCTCGGCGATCGCGGCCGCGGCGGTCGCCGTCCCCGCCGGATACCTCGCCGACCGGTTCAGCCGGACCCGCGTCATCACCGTCATGGTCCTGCTCTGGGCCGTGGCCACGACGGGCAGCGGGCTCGCGCCGGGCTTCGCCGTCTTCTTCCTGACCCGCATGGCGCTGGCCGCCGCCGAGCACGTCGACAACCCGGCGACCGGCAGCCTGCTGGCCGACTACTATCCGCCGGTCAGCCGGGCCAAGGCGTTCGGGTGGACGCGGATGTCGGCGCACCTGGGCGGGATCGGCACGGTGCTGGGCGCGGTGCTCGGGCAGGCGTTCGGCTGGCGGGCGGCGTTCCTGCTGATGGCGATCCCCGGCCTGCTGACCGCCCTGATCTGCCTGCGGCTGCGCGAGCCCGCCCGCGGCCTCCTCGACCAGGTCACCGCAGGCGGTGCTGCCGGTGACGACTCCGGGGCGCGCCCGACGCCGCCGCGGCTCGGGCGGCAGGTGCGGGACGTGCTCGCCGTACGCACGCTCGTCATCGTCACCGTCGGCCTGGCCACGCTGGGCATGGGCGTCGCCGGGCTCTTCTACTGGATGCCCACGCTGATCGGCCGCACCTTCGCGCTGACCCCCGGGCAGGCAGGAGCGCTGGGCGGGCTGGTCACCGTCCTCGGCGTGGTCACCGGCACCCTCGCCGGGGCGTGGCTGGGACGCCGCGCGCACATCACCCTCAAGGGCGGCCGGGTGCTCGTCGGCGGCTGCGGCGTCGTCGCCGGCGCGGTCGTCATGGCCACCGCGCTGCTCGCCGCCCCCCGCGCCCTGGTCCCGTTCACCCTGCTGACGGCCGCCGCCGTCATCCTCATGTCGACGGCCACCCCCAACCTGACCGCCTCGCTCGCGGACGTGATCGGAGCCTCCTCCCGGGGCATCGCCTTCGCCCTGGCCCAGCTCGTCGGCGGGAGCGCCGTCGCCGTCGGGCCGCTGATCGTGGGCATCGTCTCCGACCGGACCGGCTCCCTCACCACCGCCCTGCTCCTCATGACCCTCCCCGTACTGGCCGGAGGGCTGCTCACGCTGACGGCGCGCGGCCCGTACGAACGCGACGCCGCCCGCGTCCTGGCCTCCGCCCGCGAGGCGCCGCCGACCGCGGAGGCGGGCAGATGAAGAGGGCCGGCGGCGGCGTCATCCGGCCCGGTGCGACGCCAGGGCGGCGGCGGTCCCGTCGACCAGCAGGCGGAGCCCGTGCTCGAAGGCCTCCTCGCCCAGCGGGTCGCCCCCCTCGGTGATCGCCGTGATGAGGGGCGCCCGCATGCCTTGCTCCAGCATCGCGGCCAGGTCGGCCAGGGTGACCGGATCACCGTGGCGCTCCATCTGCTCCTGGAGGACGAACCCGTTGATGTAGCGGGTGCAGGTCGCGATCGTACGGAGGGCCAGAACCGGCGTGAACCCGCGACCGACCAGGGCGGCGAGCTCCTCGTCGAACAGCTTGACGGTCGCGGGGCCCAGGGCGGAGGCGTTGGCGACGAGGCGGGCGCAGCAATGCTAAGGAAGCATTCTCTTTAGTGTTGCTAAGGAGGAGTCGTGTCGACCAGAGCACTGCTGCGCTGCGGCGTCGTCGCGGGACCGTTCTTCATCCTCGCCGTGCTGGTCCAGGACTACACGCGCCCCGGCTTCGACCCCCGGCGGCATGCGTTGAGCCTGCTGAGCCTGGGCGACCTGGGGTGGATCCAGATCGCCACCTTCGTGACCACCGGTCTGCTGTACGCGGCGGGCGCCCTGGGGCTGCGGCGAGCCCTGCGTCCAGGGCCGGCCGGCACCTGGGGCCCCTGCTCATCGGCGGCTTCGGCCTCGGGCTGATCGGCGCCGGCGCGTTCCCGACCGCGCCCGGATGGGGCTATCCGCAGGGAGCGCCGCCCGGGGTTCCCGTCGCCACGAGCGTCAGCCACATCCTGCACGGCGTCTCCTTCTTCGTGGTGCTCGGGTCGCTGGTCGCAGCCTGCTTCGTCTTCGCCCGCGGCTGGGCCGCGCGGGGAGATCGCGGATGGATGACCATCTGCGCGGTCGTCGGCACGGCCCTGCCGGTGCTCTATGTGCTGGCGGGAGTCCTGTCCGACAGGGGCGCCGACCCCCAGCCGTTCAGCCTTCTCCTCCGGGCCCTCGCGCTGACCGGATGGTCATGGGCCTCACTGGTCGCCCTGCGGGTGATGCGCATGGCTCCCGGCGAAGACCTGCGGGTGGACCACGCAGGCAGCCCGTGATCGCACCCTGTTGACGGAACTCCGGCGCCGTGTCACGTGCCGGGCGGCTTCACCAGCGACTTTCGCCGGATTGGTTGGGTACGAGGCGACTGCCGCTTTGGTCCTTCTATCAACTGGACGAAGTTATCTATGTCGCCCGGCGTAGCGCATTTCGGACCACCTTTTCCCCTTTAATCACCTTCCCGATAAGAGGCAGGCTCCGAACTCAGCGTGCGGTCAAACCAGGAGCAAATAGTACAGATGCCATAAATCACCCCTTTCTGCGACCCCCCGGGGTTTCGCGTCGGCCAAGAAGTCGGTGCCTCCTGTTCCCTGCTGATTATTTTGGAGATAGATTTCTCAATTCTTACCCTTCTGACCTCACGCGACAGCGGAACCGACGGCTGCCCGGCGCCTATCCGACTAGTGAGAGCGTGAACTAAGTCAACGAACAGTCTTCACTTAGGACGGGTTCTCTGTGTACGCTCACCTGTGAAGATCATCGCGGGTGGGAGCGAGGGATTCTGTGGGCCAGAACACGGTGGCGAACCGGTTCCAGCTGCTGGCAGCCCTGGGCAAGGGCAACATGGGTGAGGTCCACCGTGCGCGGGATACGGAGGACGACAACCGCGAGGTCGCGGTGAAGCTGATCCTTCGCAGCCGGTCTGGAACGGTCCTCGACTCACGTGCCGATGCCAAGGCGGTGCAGCGATTCGACCGCGAGGTGCGCATCATGCACAGGCTCGAGCACCGCAACCTGCCACGCACCATCGCCGGCGGTGTGGATGCCTCCGGCTTGCCGTACCTGGCCATGGAACTCCTCGACGGCGAATCCCTCAGCGATCTCATTTCCGAGCATCCGCAGTTGCCCGTCTCCTGGGCCGCGGCCCTGGGGGCTCAGATGGCGGACGCGCTGTCCGCCGCTCATGCCGTCGAAGTCGTCCACCGCGATCTCAAGCCCAGCAACGTGATGCTTCTGCGCGGCGGCCTGGTCAAGGTCCTCGACTTCGGCGCGGGCCGGATCATCGGGGACATCGAGCACAGCAAGATCACCAGCACGGGCGTCACGGTCGGCAGTGCCCGCTACATGGCCCCCGAGCAGTTCCGTGCCTCGGCCGTCACCCAGGCGGCGGACCTGTACGCCCTGGGCTGCGTGCTGTTCGAGATGCTCGCCGGTGTTCCACCGTTCCACAGCGAGTCCGCCTACGAGCTGGCGCAGAAGCACCTCACCGAGCAGCCACCTCCCATAAGCCTGCTCCGTTCAGATGTCCCCCAGGACTTCACACGCCTGGTGGAGCGGTTGCTCGCCAAGGACCCGGCCGACCGCCCCGCTGACGCCGTCGCCGTCCGGGAGGCGTTGCTCCCCCTCGTGGGGGAAGCGAGCGCGGTTCCCGGCTGGTCGGATTTCGACCCGATGGCCTGCGCCAAGACCAGGCCGGCCGACCATGTCCCGACCTCGGCGCCGGCTCCGGAACCACGCCGCGCAGGCTCTGGCATGGACGTCTTCGGCGTCCACCAGCAACTGCTGAAGGACTACAGGGCGTTCACCGAGGGCGGCACGATCATCCGCGACGGCCGGATCGCGGCATTCGTCGAGGAGGACCTGGACGCCAAATCGCAGTGGCCGGATCCGTGGGTCTCGCTGAACCCGTTCTTCAAGTCGGGCGGAACGGTGCTGGAGGCGTCCCAGAACGGGATCCTGCATCCGGAGTGCGCCCGCATCTTCCAGATCGGCAAGACCGAGGACGGCACGGAGTGCGACGGCCGGCCGCTGACGCTCCACCAGCACCAGCTCGAAGCCATCAAGACCGCGCAGTCCGGCAGCTCGTACGTGCTCACGACCGGCACGGGCTCGGGCAAGTCCCTGGCCTACATCGTGCCGATCGTCGACAGGGTGCTCAGGCAGCGCGACCAGGAAGGCTCGAAAGCCCGGAAACGGGTACGCGCGATCATCGTCTATCCGATGAACGCCCTGGCCAACAGCCAGCTCAAGGAGCTGGAGAAGTATCTGAGGGACGGTTACGGCGCCGGCCGGGAGAAGGTCCGCTTCGCCCGCTACACCGGTCAGGAGGACGAGACCGCCCGCAAGAAGATCCGCGACGATCCGCCGGACATCCTGCTCACCAACTACGTGATGCTGGAGCTGATGCTCACCCGGCCCGAGGACCGCAGGTCGCTGATCAGGATGGCCGAAGGACTCGAGTTCCTGGTCTTCGACGAGCTTCACACCTACCGTGGCCGGCAGGGCGCCGATGTCGCCCTGCTCATCCGCCGGGTACGCGACGCCTGCCGCGCCGAAAGCCTGCAGTGCATCGGCACCTCGGCCACCATGGCGACCGAGGGCACGGCCCAGGACCGCCGCGACGAGGTGGCCCGGATCGCGACGACACTCTTCGGCACGCCCGTCGACGCCTCGAACATCATCGGTGAGACGCTGGTCCGCGCCACCGGGGAGCCGCCGGAGACGGTGCCGGTCGAGCGACTGACCGCGCCCGGGGCGCCCCGCGCGTACGAGGACCTGGTCAGGGATCCGCTGGCCCGCTGGATCGAGACGCGCTTCGGGCTGACCGTCGACGAGGAGGGACGGCTGGTCCGCCAGCACCCGGCCAAGATCGAGGAGGCCGCGGCGGAGCTGGCCGGGACGAGCGGCCTGGACACGGAGAGGTGCGCGGACGCGATCCGGGCCACGCTGAAGGCCGGTTCGGAGGCGTGCCATCCGCTGACCGGCCGCCCGCTCTTCGCCTTCCGGCTGCACCAGTTCCTGTCCAAGGGTGACACGGTGCACGTCACGCTGGAGGACGAGTCGAGCCGTCACCTGACCCGTGACTACCAGCTCTACCAGCCGGGGACCGACGGCAAGATCCTGCTGCCGCTGGCCTTCTGCCGTGAGTGCGGCCAGGAGTACCTGACCGTGTGGCGCTCGGAGAAGAACGGCAAGGTGGTGTACGGCAACCGCCGGGAGACGACCGCTACCGGAGGCAGCGGTGAAGACGGCTACCTCTACATCGACTCCACCCGCCCCTGGCCTTCCGGTGTCGAGCAGGCGTTGCAGGATCGCCGGCTGCCCGAGTCCTGGCTGGAGTTCGACGCGCACGGCGGGGAGGTGGTGCGGGACTCCTACCGGCCGAGGGTTCCCCGTCTCGTGACCGTCGACCCGTACGGCGTGGAGGGGCAGGGCGAGCTGAAGGCCGCGTTCATCCCGGCGCCGTTCCTGTTCTGCCTGCACTGTGGGGTGAGCTACGAGCAGGTTCGCGGGAAGGACTTCGCCAAGCTGGCCCGGCTCGACCAGGAGGGCCGCTCCTCGGCGACCTCGCTGATCTCCGCCTCGATCGTCCGCTCGCTCAAGGAGGTGTCGGCCGAGGCGCTGAAGAAGGAGGCCCGCAAGCTGCTGACGTTCGTCGACAACCGGCAGGACGCCTCCCTGCAGGCGGGGCACTTCAACGACTTCGTGCAGATCACCCAGCTGCGCAGCGCGCTCTACCACGCGGCGACGGCGGCGGGCGCGGACGGCATCCGGCACGAGGACCTGGCCTCCCGGGTCGCCGGGGCGCTCGGGTTGAGCCCCGGCGACTACACGGCGGGTGACGATCTGCCGCCGTCGATGGCGGCGAGCGCGGCGAAGACGCTACGCGACGTGATCGCCTTCCGGCTCTACCTGGATCTCCAGCGGGGCTGGCGGGTCACCATGCCCAACCTGGAGCAGACGGGCCTGCTGGTCATCGACTATGCGGACCTCGACTGGCTGGCGGCGAAGGACGATCGGTGGGACGACGCCCAGCCCGAGCTGCGCAGGGCCGAGCCGGGGCAGCGCGCCGAGATCATGCGGGCGCTGCTGGACGAGATGCGCCGGTCGCTGGCCATCGACGTCGAGTACTTTCGGGAGGACTACGACAGCCTGCAGCGTGCGAGCGAGGAACGGCTGAAGGACCCGTGGCGGCTGGCCGGCGGTGACCGGCCGAAGGTGAGCACCGCCTACCCGCAGGGCTCCCGTCCCGGCATCGACCGTTCGGGGCTGTTCCTGTCCGGGAGGGGCAAGTTCGGCAAGTACCTGCGGCGGATCCACTTCCCCCAGATATCGGCCGACGACGCCCAGCGGATCACCGCGGACCTGATGAAGGTGCTGGCCCAGGCGCATCTGCTGACGGCGTTGGAGGCCACGCCGCAGCGGGCCGGCCGTTACCGCCGCCCTTCGGGGCCGCCCATCACCGGTTACCGCATCGCCGCCGCCTGCCTCGTCTGGCGGGCGGGCACCGGTGAGAGCGGCAGCCACGACCCGCTGACCCGGACGTACGCGAGCGGCGACGGCCCGCGCGTAAACGTCTTCTTTCGCGACCTCTACCGTGACACGGCCGCCGCCTTGGCAGGCCTGTCGGCCCGCGAGCACACCGCGCAGGTGTCGCCGGAGGATCGGGAGCGGCGCGAGGAGGACTTCCGCAAGGCGGAGCTGAAGCTGCTCTACTGCTCCCCCACGATGGAGCTGGGCGTCGACATCTCCGAGCTGAACGCGGTGCTGATGCGCAATGTGCCTCCCACGCCCGCCAACTACGCCCAGCGCAGCGGCCGGGCGGGCCGGCAGGGGCAGCCGGCGCTGGTCACCACCTACTGCGCCACCGGCAACAGCCATGACCAGTACTACTTCCGCCGTTCCGACCGCATGGTCGCCGGGGCAGTCCGCCCGCCGCGGCTGGACCTGGCCAACGAGGACCTGGTCCGCTCGCACGTCCAGGCCATCTGGCTGGCCGAAAGCGGGCTCAGGCTGGGCAACAACATCCCGACGCTCATCGACCTGAGCTATGACGAGGGCGCCCGCCGTCCCGACCCGAAGCTGCTCCTGCACGCCACTGTCGAGGCGACCGTACGCGATCAGAAGGCGCGCCGGCGCGCGGTGGTGGCGGCTCACAACGTGCTGGACGGGGTGCTGCCCGGTGCCGGTGAACCGCCAGCCTGGTGGCACGAGGAGTGGATCGAGGAGCAGGTGCGCCGGGCTCCGGAGGAGTTCGACCGGTCCTTCGACCGCTGGCGCGACCTGTTCAGGGCGGCCCTCGCCGACCAGGCCGAGCAGAATCGGCGCCGCTTGGACCACACGCTCACCGACCGCGACCGCAAGATCGCCGAGCTGCAGCGCAAGCAGGCCGAGACCCAGCTCGACCTGCTGAAGAACGAGAGCGTGGACAGCCGGTCGCTGCTGTCGGACTTCAACCCGTACCGCTATCTCGCCAGTGAGGGCTTCCTGCCCGGCTACTCCTTCCCCCGTCTGCCGCTGGCGGCGTACATCCCGACGACGGGGCGGCGCTACGGCGACGGCGACTACCTGCAGCGTCCCCGTTTCCTGGCCATCAGGGAGTTCGGGCCCGGCGCGCTGATCTACCACGAGGGCAACCGCTACCAGGTGGATCGCATCCAGTTGCGGCCCGACGCCTCGGGCGAGGTGGTGACCACCGAGGCGCAGCGCTGCGCCGGGTGCGGCTACCACTACGACTCGGCCGAGCGTGCCGACAAGTGCGAGGTGTGCGGCGCGGTGCTGCCCACGCCCACCCGCGGGCTGCTCCAGCTGCACACGGTCTACACCCGGCGGCGGGAGCGCATCTCCTCGGACGAGGAGGAGCGGCGTCGCGCGGGCTTCCGGCTGGTGACCTCCTACCGCTTCAACGATCACGGCCAGCGCACGGGCCGCCGGGACGCGCTCCTGGCCGACGCCGCCGGGAAGCTCGCGACGCTCTCCTTCGGCGACTCCGCCACGGTCCGCATCTCCAACCTGGGGCGGCTGCGCGCCAAGAAGGACGAGCCGGACGGCTTCTGGCTGGACCCGGCCGACGGCCGCTGGCTCAACGAGCAGGCGGCGGCCGACGCCTCGGGCGACTCCAGCGAGATGCCGGTGGTCGACGCCGACGGCAACGAGAAGCGGCAGCGCAAGCGGGTCATCCCGTATGTGCAGGACACCCGTAACATCCTGGTGCTCAAGCTCGATGAACCCTTGCCCGTGCCGGTCGCGCTGTCGCTGATGTACGCGCTGGAGCGCGGCATCGAGGCCGCCTTCGAGCTGGAGGACTCGGAGTTGACCAGCGAGCTGCTGCCGCCCAACGAGGGGCTGCGGGATCGCATGCTGTTCACCGAGGCCGCAGAGGGCGGCGCCGGCGTGCTCCGGCTGATGCAGTCGGAGCGGGACGCGCTGGCCCGCGCCACCGCCGAGGCTCTCGCGATCTGCCACTTCGCCCCTGACGGCACCGACCTGGGCGGCCCGCGCCAGGACCGGAAGTGCGCCCGCGGCTGCTACGACTGCCTGCTCACCTACGGCAACCAGCTCAACCACGCCGACATCGACCGGCACTCGGTCCGCGACCTGCTGCTGCGCCTGGCCGCCGCCGAGGCGAGGCCGACCGGGCGTGGCGAGAGCCGTACCGACCAGTTGAAGCGGCTGGGCGGCCAGTCGGAGACCGGGCTGGAGCGCACCTTCCTCGCCTGGCTGAAGGAGCAGGGGCTGCGCCTGCCCGACGAGGCGCAGACGTTCATCACCGAGGCGCTGGCCCGGCCCGACTATGTCTACCGGCTGCCCGGCGTCAAGCTGGCGGTCTTCGTCGACGGCCCGGTCCACCAGGACGCGGTGGTCGCCGAGCGGGACGCCGAGGCCGAGGAGCGCCTCTTCGACCAGGGCTGGGACGTGATCCGCTTCAAGCACGACGCCGACTGGGCGGCGGTCGCGTCCCAGAACGAGCGCTACTTCGGAACCATGACCACGCGAGGGAACAGCTGATGCCCGCCTACTCCGCCGGCTCTCTGGTCTCGGCCAGGGGCCGCGACTGGGTGGTGCTCCCCGAGAGCGCCGCCGACATGCTGGTGCTGCGCCCGCTGGGCGGCTCCGACGACGACGTGGCCGCCGTCTTCCCGGCGTTCGAGGACGTGGTCAGCGCCAGCTTCGCGCCGCCTTCACCCAAGGACCTGGGTGACCAGCACGCGGCCGGGCTGCTGCGCTCGGCGCTGCGCATCGGCTTCCGCTCCGGCGCGGGGCCGTTCCGGTCGCTGGCGGGGATGGCGGTGGAGCCGCGGGCGTACCAGCTGGTTCCGCTGATGATGGCGCTGCGGCAGAAGACCGTCCGCATGCTGATCTCCGACGACGTGGGCATCGGCAAGACCGTCGAGGCCGGGCTGATCGCCGCCGAGATGCTCGCCCAGGGCAGCGCGGAGCGCCTGGCCGTGCTCTGCTCGCCGGCGCTGGCCGAGCAGTGGCAGGAGGAGTTACGGACGAAGTTCGGCATCGACGCGGAGCTCGTCTTAGCCAGCACGGTCTCCAGGCTGGAGCGGGGCCTCGATCTGGGGCAGTCGCTCTTCGACCGGCACCACAGGGTGATCGTCTCCACGGACTTCATCAAGTCCACCCGGCACCGCGACGACTTCGTCCGCCACTGCCCCGACCTCGTCATCGTCGACGAGGCGCACACCTGCGTCGCGGCCGACGACAGCACCTCCACCCAGAACCAGCTCCGCTACGAGCTGCTGCAGCGGATCGCCAAGGAGCCCGAGCGGCACCTGCTGCTGGTGACCGCGACGCCGCACAGCGGGAAAGAGAGCGCCTTCCGCAACCTGCTGGGCCTGCTCAGCCCCGAGCTGGCCTCGGTCAGGCTCGACTCGGACGCCGGGCGGCGGCTGCTCGCCCAGCACTTCGTGCAGCGCAAGCGGGCCGACGTACGCCACTTCCTCACGGTGAACGACGGCCTGGCCGACGACAGCCAGCGCGAGGACACCTCCTTCCCCTCCGACCGCTATTTCAAGGACGAGACCTACCGCCTCTCCCCCGCCTACCGGGCGCTGCTCGAAGACGCCATCGCCTACGCCAGTGAGCGGGTGTCGGCGGCGGGCGAGCGGGGCAAGCGGGAGTCCCGCATCGCCTGGTGGTCGGCGATCGCGTTGCTGCGCTCCATGGTCTCCTCCCCTCGTGCCGCCGCCCAGACCCTGCGGACCCGTTCGGCCGCCGCGGTGGCCGCGAGCGCGGAGGAGGCGGACCGGTTGGGCGCCCCGCTGACCAGCGACGCCTCCGACAGTGACGTCATGGAGGGCCTCGACGTCGCGCCCGGCGCGGAGATCGGCGAGGCCGGGGCGCGGCTGGCGCAGCTCGCCGAGCGCGCCGCGAAGCTGGAGGGCCCGGACGAGGACCTGAAGCTGGCCGCCCTGGTCAAGCACCTCAAGGCCCTGATCCGCGAGGGCTACAACCCGATCGTCTTCTGCCGTTACATCCCCACCGCCGAGTACGTCGCCGAGCACCTCGACGGCAAGCTCGGCAAGAAGACCGTCGTCCGGCACGTCACCGGCACCCTCTCCCCGCAGCAGCGCCTGCAGCGCATCGAGGACCTGGCCGACGAGAGCGCCGACGCCCCCCGCGTGCTGGTCGCCACGGACTGCCTGTCGGAGGGCGTCAACCTCCAGCACCACTTCGACGCCGTCGTCCACTACGACCTGGCGTGGAACCCGACCCGCCACGACCAGCGCGAGGGCCGCGTCGACCGCTACGGGCAGAAGCGCGACGTCGTCAAGGTCATCACTCTGTACGGCAGCGACAACGGCATCGACGGCAAGGTCCTCGACGTCCTGATCAAGAAGCACCGCCAGATCCGCAAGGACCTCGGCATCTCCGTCTCCGTCCCGGACGCCGCCTCCACCGGCGTCACGGACGCCATCGTCGAATGGCTGCTCATGCGCGAGCGGCAGCCGGACCAGGAGGCGCTGTTCGAGCTGGAGGAGCTCGACCGCAAGGCCGAAACCCTGGAAGCGGAGTGGAGCTCGGCCGCCGAGCGCGAGAGCACCTCCCGCTCCCGCTTCGCCCAACGCTCCATCCACCCGGAGGAGGTGGCCCGCGAGGCCGCCGCCATCCGCGACACCCTGGGCCGCTCCGACGAGGTGCGGCGGTTCGTACGGAACGCGCTGGACGCGCTGGACGGCGTGATCCGTGACAGCGGTGTCCCGGGCGACTTCACCGCCGACATCAGCGGAACCCCCGCCGGCCTCCGGGACGCCGTGGCCCCGGTGATCGGCGGCGAGCTGAGCCGCCCGATCCCGTTCCGCACCACGCCGGCGGTGGCGCGGGGGGAGGCCGCTCTCGTCCGCACCGATCCCGTGGTCGGGGCGCTGGCGGGGTACGTGCTCAACACCGCTTTGGAGACCGAGGGCAGGCGGCCGGCCAGGCGCTGCGGGGTGATCCGCACCGACGCGGTGCGGACTCGTACGACGCTGCTGCTGGTCCGCTACCGCTTCCATCTCACGCTGCCGTCCCGGTCGGGCGAGAAGCAGATCGTCGCCGAGGACGCCCGGCTCCTGGCCTTCCAGGGCTCGCCCGCCGGCGCGCTCTGGCTGCCGCCGGAGGAGGCGCTCCAGCTCATCGACGCGACCGCCGACGCCAACACCGACCCGGTCTTCGGCGAGCGCACCATGACCCGCGTCCTCGACGGCCTGCCCGCCGTCGCCGGGCAGCTGAGCGAGTACGGCAAGCAGCTCGAAGCCGAGCTGGAGGACTCCCATCGCCGGGTGCGCAGCGCGTCCGGCGAGATCGTCCGAGGTCTGGACGTGACCGTGCAAGAACCCGCCGACATCCTCGGCGTCTATGTCTATCTGCCCGCCGGAGGGGTCGCCTGATGTCCGCCGTCACCCGCAGCCAGGTCTTCTCCGCCGTTCACACGGTCGGCGGGTTGCTGCCCGCCGACATGCTGCTGCGCATCTCGGAGGGCAAGGGCGTCCCCGGCTGCCTGCCGGCCGACTACAAGGTCATCGGCTCCCGTACGGTGCGGGACGACGCCGAGCGGCACTGGGAGTATCTCAAGTCGGTGTGGAAGGAACTGCGGGAGAAGCTGCCCGTCGCGCCCGAGGCCGAGACACCGGCCGATCCCACCGGGTTGGCGATCTCGCAGTGGCTGGCACCGCTCTTCGCCGAGCTCGGCTTCGGCGAGCTCTCCGCCGTGGGCGTCGCCGGTCTCCCGTCCGATGACGGCAGCCGCACGTTCGCGATCAGCCACCGCTGGCAGGGCGTCCCGATGCACCTGGTGGCGTGGAACACCGACCTGGACAGGCACCGCCGGGGTCACATCCCGCCGCAGTCGCTCGTGCAGGAGTTCCTGAACCGGAGCGAGGCCCACCTGTGGGGGGTCATCACCAACGGGCGGCGGCTGCGGCTGCTGCGCGACTCCAGTGCGCTCGCGACGGCCTCGTACGTGGAGTTCAACCTTGAGGCGATCTTCGACGGCGAGCTGTTCAGTGAGTTCGTGCTGCTCTATCGGCTGCTGCACTACACCCGCTTCAGGACCGAGGACGGCGAGGCGGCGTCGGCCTGCTGGCTGGAGAAGTGGCGGGTCGAGGCGATTGTCTCGGGCGTACGGGCTCTGGAGAGCCATCGTGACGGCGTGCAGCGGGCGATCACCGCACTCGGCACGGGTTTCCTCAAGCACCCGGCCAACGAACGGCTCCGGGCCGAGCTGGACGTGGACCAGTTCCACGCCGCGCTGCTCCGGCTCGCCTACCGGCTGATCTTCCTGTTCGTCGCTGAGGACCGCGGCGCCCTGCACCCGCCCGAGGCGGATCAGCGGGCCCGCGACCGCTACGAGAAGTACTTCTCCTCCGCCCGCCTCCGCCGCCACGCCCTCCGCCGGCGCGGCACCTCCCACACCGACCTCTACCAGGCGTTGAAGATCGTCCTGGACGCCTTGGGAGACGAGGAGGGCCGGCCGGAACTCGGCATCCCCGGCCTGGGCGGGCTCTTCGACGACATCGAGACGGACGCCCCGCTGCGCGGCGCGCTGATCTCGAACGCCCACCTGCTGGAGGCCGTCCGGCACCTGGCCCGGGTCAAGGACGAGGGCACGGCCAGGTGGCGCACCATCGACTACCGCAACATGGGCGCGGAGGAACTGGGCTCCATCTACGAGTCCCTGCTGGAGCTGATCCCCAAGCACAGCGCGGTGGACCGCACCTTCGAGCTCGTCAACCGCCTGGGCAACGACCGCAAGAAGACCGGCTCGTACTACACGCCCAGCTCGTTAATCGAAACCCTGCTCGACTCCACGCTCGACCCTGTGATCGACGACGCGCAGAAACGGGGCGAGATCAGGGCGTCGGCGGCGGGCGAGCCGGACGCGTCCGATCGCATCGTCACCGAGCTGCTGTCCCTGACCGTCTGCGATCCGGCCTGCGGCTCCGGCCACTTCCTGGTCGCCGCCGCCCGCCGCATCGCCAAGCGGGTCGCGGCCGTACGCGAGGGCAACCCGGAGCCGACGCTGGACGCGGTACGGCATGCGCTGCACGAAGTCATCGCGCAGTGTGTGTATGGGGTGGACCTCAACCCGATGGCTGTCGAGCTGGCCAAGGTGTCGCTCTGGCTGGAAGCCCTTGAGCCCGGCAAGCCGCTGGGCTTCCTGGACGCGCACATCAAGCACGGCAACGCCCTCATCGGCGCGACGCCCGCCCTCATGGAGAACGGCATCCCCAACAAGGCGTTCAAGGCGGTCGAGGGGGACGATCCCAAGTTCGCGGCGTTCCTGGAGAAGCAGAACGACAAGGAGCGTTCGGGGCAGAGCACTCTGTTCCCTCTGGGCACCGAGACGAAGGCGACCAACACTGCTCTTGCCTCCGGCCTGCGTGCCATCATCGACGCACCTTCGGGCACGCTCGCCCAGGTCCACGACCAAGAGGCGGCCTACGAGGTGTGGAAGTCCGCACCTGAGTACGTCCAGGCCCAGCACCTGGCCGACGCCTGGTGCGCGGCGTTCATGTGGCACAAGACCAAGGACGCTCCTCCCGCGATCACTCATGACGTCTTCCTTGCGCTGCGGAGTGGGCAGGCCGCCGCTCTTCCTCGGAGCGTTCACGACGAGATCGAGAGGCTACGCGATCAGTACCGGTTCTTCCACTGGCACCTGGCCTTCCCCGACATCTTCACCGTCCCGGAGCACGCCGGCCCGGACGTCGATCCCGCGACCGGTTGGGCGGGTGGGTTCTCGTGCGTGCTGGGTAACCCGCCGTGGGACAAGGTCGACTTCGAGGACAAGAAGTACTTCAGCGTCGTCGAACCGTCGATCGCCGCAATCGCTGGCACGGCACGCCGTACGAAGGTTGCGCAGTGGGCGAAGGAATTCCCCGAAGCGGGCAAGAAGTACTGGGACGAGCGCCGGAAAGTGAAGTCCACATTTCTCTTCGCCGCATCGTCTGGAGTCTTCCCGCTCTGCGGCAAGGGCCTCACCGTAAAGGGCGTCAACTCGCTCCAAACAGATCAGCTCTTCACGGAGCAGTTCACCTCTATCATCGCTCCCGAGGGGCGGATCGGATGCATCATCCCGACCGCAATCGCCACCGGCGCGGGAGCTCAGCACCTGTTCAGCGAGCTCTCGCGACGAGGTGCGATTACATGCCTGTACGACTTCGAGAACCGTAAGCCGCTGTTCGTAGGAGTGGACTCACGCTACAAGTTCTGCCTACTGTCGCTTACAGGACGGGCACAGCGCGAGAGAGCCGCCACATTCGCCTTCTTTCTCGAAGACACCATTGACCTCGACGCCGCCGAGCGCATCTTCCAGCTCAGCCCGGAGGATATCTCACTGATAAACCCTAACACCGGGACGCTACCCATCTTCCGCACCCACAAAGATGCCGATCTCACTGCGGCAATCTATCAACGCCTTCCCGTTCTGTGGAACGAGTCACAGTCCGACGGCAACCTTTGGCGCATATCGTTCAAAAATCATTTCAACATGACCGATGATTCTGACCTATTTCGCACTGCAAGCGAACTCCAGATAGACGGCTGGGAGCTTCAGGGCAATATATTCGTTCGAGGAGCCGAACGGATGCTGCCTCTATACGAAGCGAAAATGGTAAATTTCTTCAATCACCGGGCTGCAGACGTAGTCAAGAGTGAAACCGCAGTGAACCGACAGAAGCAACCACGCTACCTAACGCAAGAAGAATTAGGAGATCCAACACGAGCCGCCATCCCCCTTGAGTGGATCGCCGAGGAAGGAAATATTCCTACTCGCAGGAACGGAAAGGATGTCGAGGTGCCAGGAGTGTCACTGCGCCTGGCCGAGCTAGAGTGGGATCGAAACTGGCTCTGCGGGTGGTGTGACGTAACTTCGGCGACAAACGAGCGCACCGCCGTTCCCGCCATAGTACCGCGCGCTGCGATCGGACACACCTTCCCGTTGCAGCTACCACGGGTTGCACCTACGCTCACAGCCGCGCTAGTCGCCGCTCAAAGTGCCTTGGTGTTCGACTTCGTTAGCCGACAGAAGATTGGGGGACTCCACATGGCTCTCATGACCTGGAAGCAGCTACCGGTTCCAGCCCCTGACTCGCTAGAGCCTCATACCCGGTTCCTAGTCCCTCGCGTTCTTGAGCTCGTATATACAGCTCACGACATAGCCGGCTTCGCCGAGGATCTTGGCGACACCCAGGGCCCGTTCAAGTGGAACGAGGAGCGTCGATCTAGAATTAGAGCAGAACTCGACGCCTATTTTTTCCACCTTTACGGCATTAGTCGGCCCGATGTGGACTACGTCCTAGAGACCTTCCAATCGAAAACCGGCGGACTCAAGAACAATGAAATCGCTAAATACGGCACCTACCGTACCAAGGACTTGGTCCTCGAAGAGTACGATCGAATGACAGTAGCGGGAGTAAGCCTAACCGTTCCGCTCATGGACGGAAAGAACTACACGTCTACGCTCAACCCACCGCCCGGCAATGGCCCCCGCCACCCCGCTCGAGACGAGTCGGAGAGCGAGAGCTAGAAGAGAGCGTCGAACTCGCCCATCTTCACGCCGCCGATGAATACCTTCCACTCGTCGCAGGTGAAGAGCAGCTTAGGGCCATCCGGATTCTTACTGTCGCGGACGGCAATCATTTCAGGAAGGTTCATCGCGACCTCGACGCACTGACCACCGTTCCCTGAAGAGTAAGACGACTTCTGCCATACGGCGCCACTCAAGTCCATTCTCTCCTCACTTCCTCGATTATCCTGAGGGATTCGCGCTCAGGATACGCCCAGAGTCGGATTGCCTCATAGCGCTCCCAGATCGCGGCCACGATATCGGGATCTGCCGTGATCTGGGCCTGAGCCGGGGCGTCGGAGCTGATGACATCGGGCTGTCCGTGCGGAAGTTTGGCGATCATGAACGGGCCGGCCAGTCCAGGGAGACAATCCGGATTGACGACCTGGATGAACACGGAGGGATGCGTCGCGAGCTCCAGCAGGCGATCAAGCTGCCCACACATCACCTCTGGCCCGCCGACGCGCCGCCGCAGCACTCCTGCGTCGAAGAGAACGGAAACCAGAGGCGGCTGGGCCCGATCGAGGATGCGCTGCCTGCGCATCCTCGCCTCCACGCGCTGCTCCACCTCTTCGGGAGTGGCCCGAGGTTCCATGAGAAAGATATGACGGGCGTACGCCTCGGTCTGAAGGAGACCAGGGACGAGCAGGGGATCCCATGAGCGCAGGACAAGGAGAGTGGGCTCGATCTCCTCAGCCCAGCTACGGAACCAGGGAGGGTTTCCCGGCTGGGCGACGATGCGCTCATAGAGCCGGGCAAAGGAAACGCCCTCTGAAGCGGCGAAGAGCAAGTCCAGCCGTTCGGCGTCGGACCGTGACGGTGTGCGGTTCGCCTTCTCCAGTCTGCTCACCTGAGTCTGCGTGCAGCCGAGCCGGGCCGCCACCGCAGCCTGGGAGAGCTCTGCCGCCTCCCGCAGTCGCCGCATCTCCGCCCCGAAGCGTACGCGCGGAGAGTCCGGATTGATTGACGGCACAGCCTCCATGACATTTCCTCTCTTACTGGAGTAAACGGAAATTCTCGCGGAGTTAATGACTCCTTTAAACCACACCTGACCGGCTGCTGTCATCAGCCCTGCTGTCTTGGCCTGGAGAATCAGTCGCCCGCCGCGACACCGAGAAGGCACGCTGAACGCACACCTTCTTATCCAGCACAGATGCAGAAGCCTGCCCCCAGTATTCACCGGGTCGGACGCAAATAGCTCGACACCACTATTCGCCGTTCGACCGTACCCACTGGAAAGCCCGGAAAGGCGGGAGCATGACAGAACGCGAGGAGCACGAGAGATTCCATCACCTGGCCCGGCTGGGGTGGGATCTGCGCGGCCTTGGCTACGACATCTCGCTGGTCATACCCGCGACCGGCTCGCCGGTCCTGCAGATGTGCACCAAGACCGGCGCCGAGCTTCACATCACCGCCATCCGCCGATACTGCGGCTGGGTGTTCACCTGGCGGCCGTGGTGGGCACGGCTGTGGCGGCGCGACAGATGGGTGGTGGCCCATGCCGACAATGCCGCAGACATCATCGCCGCAGAGGTGAGCCCATGATTAGGCACCTTCGCAATGACGTCACCAAGACGGTATTCCCGAAAGCCTCGAATATGACGGCTTTCAA
>NZ_JAPNNL010000071.1 GCF_027620315.1 Nonomuraea corallina
CGAGCGGAACCCCCGGGAGCGATTCCCGGGGGTTTCGGGCTTTGGCGGCATTCAACGCAGCTCATCGACTATGGCTTCCAGCGCCGGTAAACCCTAGGGTTAGGCAAGGTCCACCGAGCCTTCGGGAGAACCAATGGAGTTACGGCTCCTGGGTCCGGTCGAGGTGTGGAACGGGGAGCGGCAGATTCGTCTCGGGGGAGCGAAGCCGCGGGCCCTGCTCGCCGCCTTACTGCTGGACGCGCACCGGGTGGTAACGGTCGAGCGGTTGATGGAGGCGATCTGGCAGGACGAGCCGCCGCCGACGGCGCGCGGAGTCCTGCAGACCTACGTCGCCTCATTACGCCGCGCGTTCACGGCCGCGGGCCTGCCGAACGTCATCGGCTCGCACCGCGTGGGCTACATCGCCGAGATCCCCGCCGACGCCTTGGACAAAGAGGTCTTCGAACGATTAGTCGACCAGGGACGCCAGGCGGCCCGCGGCGGCGAACACGGCGAGGCGGCGGACCTCTTCCGCACCGCCCTCGCCTTGTGGCGGGGCCCGGCCCTGGGCGGCATCGGCGACACCTTCCTGCGCGCCGAGGCGGCCAGGCTGGAGGAGCTGCGGATGACGGTGGTCGAGGAACGGATCACCGCCGACCTGTTCGCGGGCCAGGACGCGAGCCTGATCGACGAGCTCACCGAGCTGATCGCCGCCCACCCGGTCCGCGAGCGGCTGCGCCGCGACCTCATGATCACGCTCTACCGGGCCGGTCGCCAGGCGGACGCACTCGCCGTCTACCAGCAGGGCAGGCAGGTGCTGATCGACGAACTGGGGATCGAGCCCGGCCCCGAGCTGCGGCAGGCGCACGAATCCATCCTGCGGTCCGATCCCGCGCTGCTGGCCGGCCGATCGGCACGCGAGACGACGGCTCCCCCGCGGCCGGACGAACCCAAGCCTCCCCCACCCCGGCAACTGCCCTCCCCACCTCCCGACTTCACCGCCCGTACGGCCGAGCTCGCGGAGTTACGCGACCGTCTCACCGAACCGGGCACCATGCCGGTCTGCGTGGTCTTCGGGCCGGGCGGCGTGGGCAAGTCGGCCCTGGCGCTGCGCGCCGCACACGAGATCGCCCACCTCTACCCCGACGGCCAGCTGCACCTCGAACTGCGCGGCACCAGCGAGGCGCCGGCCACCCCGCTGGAGGTCCTCGGCCGGGTGCTGCGCGAGCTGGAACCGGGCGCGTCCCCGCCCGGCACGCTGGAGGAATGCGCCGCCCGCTACCGCACGCTGCTGGCCGACCGGCGCAAGCTCGTCGTCCTGGACGACGCGGCCGCCGAGCGGCAGGTACGTCCCCTGCTGCCGGGCGCCCCGGGCTGCGGGGTGATCGTCACCTCCCGCAACCGGCTGGCCGGTTTGGCCGGAGCCACGGTGCTCGACCTGGGCCTGCTGCCGGACGAGGCCGCTCTCGAACTCCTGGAGCAGGTCGCCGGCGCCGAGCGGATCGCGGCCGACCCGGACGCGGCGCTGCGGATCGTCCGGCAGTGCGGCGGCCTGCCGCTGGCCCTGCGCATCTGCGGCGCGCGCCTCGCCTCACGCCGCCAATGGTCGGTGGCCCGGCTGGCCGACCGGCTCGCCGACGAGCAGCGCCGCCTGGACGAGCTGGCCGTCGGCGACCAGGAGGTGCGGGCCGGCATCGCGCTCAGCTACGACCTGCTGCCGCCCGAGGCCAGGACCGCGCTGCGGCACCTGGGGCTGCTCGGTCTGCCGTACTTCCCGGTGTGGGTGGCGGCCGTGGCCATGGAGAGCAGTCTGGACGAGGCCGAGGACGTGCTGGACCACCTCGTGGACACCTCGCTGGCGAGCGTGCTGGACATCGACGCGACCGGCCGCGCCCGCTACCGGCTGCACGACCTGGTCCGGCTCTTCGCCCGCGAACGCGCGCTCGCGGAGGAACCCGAGCCGGAACGCACGGCCATGGTGCGCCGGGTCCTGGGCGGCTGGCTGTGGCTGGTCGAACGGCTCAGCGAGGCCGTGCCCACCGGCGGCATCCCGAGGCGCGCCTCCCTCGGCCTGGCGCACCCGGTGGAGGAGGAAGTGGCGCGGACGGCGCTGGCACACCCGCACGACTGGTTCCGCGGACAGGAGGAGGCGCTGATCGTCGCGGTGGAGCTGGCGGCGGCGATGGATCTCGACGACATCGCGGTCGACCTGGCCGCCGCGCTGTCCTCGGTGGCCTTCGAAGGCAGCCAGTACGTCTTCGACAACCCCTTCGCTGCCTGGCACCGCACCCACGAGGCGGCCCTGGCGGTGGCGCGGCGGATGGACAACGCCCTCGGTGAGGCGACCCTGCTGGCCGGCCTCGGTCACCTGTACTACGAGCGCGACCACTTCGCCGAGTCCCGCGAATGCCTCAGCCAGGCCCTTTCCCTGTTCCGCTCCGCCCGGGACCACCGGGGCGAGGCCACCACGCTGGCCGCCCTCGGCGCCGCCTGCCGCGAGCAGGGTTACCTGCCGGAGTCCCTGCACTTCCTGGGCCGGGCGAGCCGGCTGTGGACCGACCTCGCCGACGACGCGGCGCTCGCCCACGTCAACCGCCTGGCCGGCAGCGTACACGTGGAGCGCGGCGAATACCCGGCGGCCTGGGCCGACCTGACCGCCGCGCTGTCGCTCTTCCAGAAGGTGGGCAGCCGCCGCGGCGAAGGGCTGACCGTGCGGACCATGTCCCTGTACCACCGCGCCCGGGGCGACCTGGACCAGGCGGAGGAGCTGTCCACGCAGGCGCTGGCGATCTTCCGTGACCTCGGCGACCGGCTGATGGAGGCGTACTGCATGCGCACCCTGGCCAAGACCTGGCTCCGGCAGGGCCGCTTCGACGCGGCCCGCCGCGACCTGGACGACGCCCTGACCACCATCCAGGCACTCAACGACCGCTGGGGCGAGGCGTGCACGCTGCGCGTGCTCGGCGAGCTCGACCTGGCGGAAGGGCGCCTCTACCAGGCCAGAAGCCGCCTGACCGAGTCGCTGGCGCTGTGGGAGACCCTGCGCGCCGCGCTGTTCCGCGCCCGGACGCTGCGCGACCTGGCCCACGTGTACGAGGCCCTCGGCGACGACGACTCCGCCAAGGCCGCTCTGGCCGAGGCCATGGAGATCTTCCGGCTGCACGAGGCCCGGGAATACCGCGAACTCAGCGGTTAGACCACCATTACAGAGATCTTGGAGCACCCTGCCTGACCATGGCACCGGCGTCCCGCCCGGAGCGCCGCCGGAAGCGTCGTGGAGGCCCCATGCCGGAGATCGTGCTCTTGTCGGATCCGCGGATCGCCGCAGTGGCGGTCAAGGAGTGCGGCGAGCCTCTGGTGGACCTGCGCACCATGCGGGCCGTACGGGTCGACGAGCGTCTCGCCGACCGCGAGGGCGCGTTCGCGCGCGTACGGTTGAGCGTGGCCGACCGGCTGATCGTCGCACAGGCCGGATTGCCACGCGAGCTGCGCCTGCTGGTCGTGGAGGGTTTCCGCCCGGCGTGCCTGCAGCGGCGATACTTCGCCGAGTCCATGGCCGCGCACCTGGAGGCGCACCCCGGCTGGGACGAACGCCGGGTCCACGTGGAGGCCGGCAGGTACGTCTCCCCGCCCGAGGTGGCGCCCCATGTCAGCGGCGGCGCGGTCGACCTGACCCTGTGCACCGTCTCCGGCATCGAACTGCCGATGGGCACGCGGGTCAACGCCACACCCCCGGAGTGCGACGAAGCGTGTTCCACCGACTTCCCCGGCCTCTCCGCCGAGGCCCGCCGCAACCGCGGCATCCTGGGAACCGCCATGACGACGGCCGGCTTCGTCAACTACCCCACCGAGTGGTGGCACTGGTCCTACGGCGACCGCTACTGGGCCTTCATCACGGGCGCCCGCTTCGCGCGCTACGACATGTCCTCGATCAGCGACAAGAAGTCCCGCCACCAGCAGCCGCCATGCTCATCATGACCAGGCCCACGTTGCCGCGCTTCGGCGGCGGGGTGGGCCATGGGCGGTTCATCACCGTACCCGCCATACGGCGGCGGCGGTTGCTACGGCTGGCGCGATCGCGGCTGAGCGGCTGGCCCTGGCGGAGAACACGCGACTGCTCATCGGCACGCGCCGACCGCAGCCCGCCGGCGAGTCGATCCCGCTCGACCTCGCGCAACTGGACTCGGTACGCGCCTTCGCGGCGTCGGTCCGCGAACGGCTGGGCGGCGGCCCTGTGGACGCGCTGGTGTGCAATGCCGGCGTGGTCCTCCCCGAGGCCGGCGGTCGTACCGTCGACGGCTTCGAGACCACCTTCGCCGTCAACCACCTCGCGCACTACCTGCTGTCCCGCCTGCTGCTGCCCGTCCTGGCAGATGGCGCGAGAATCGTGCTGACCACGAGCGGCGCCCACGATCCCGCCACCCGCGCCGGGCTGCGGCGCACGTACGCCTCCCTGCGACGAGCACGGCTCACCTGGCCGGACCCGTCGGAACTGGCCCGCGGCGACGAACCGGCGCAGGCCCTCTGGCGCGACAGCGCCGAGCTCGTCGGTCTGCCGGAGTGAGCGACCCCGCGGACCTGTGCCCGGCGTGGACTCTGACCGCGGGCGGGAACTGTTCCGCTTGTGCGGGCCGAGTGCCCCTGATCACTCTCCTCCGGGAGTCGCCTCCCAGACGAAGCCGTCGGGATCGGTGAAGGACCCGGCGTCGCCGCCGATGACGAGCCGGTGCGATCCGGTGCCCTCGGGAGCGACGCCGGCGACCTTCGCCAGCGCGCGACGCTTGTAGAGCGACAGTTTGACGGGGCTCGAAGGGGTGGCGAACTCGACATACCTGCGGCCGTAGCTCTTCGCCACGGAGAAACCGCGGTCGACGTAGAACCGCTTGCTCGCGGCCACGTCTTCCACTCCCAGTTGGAGCACGACCTCGTCGATCTGCCGGGACGCCGGGCCGGTGTCCTTCTTCGACGAGGAGGCGAGCGTCCAGATCGCACCGGTCGGGTCCTGGACGACACCGCCGTACCCCCACAGCGACTTCGCGGCCGGCTTCACCGCCGTGGCGCCGGCGTCGAGCGCGGCCGAGATGAGACCGTCGACGGTGGCCGGCTGGGACACGATGAGCGACAGCGTGAACCCGCGAAAGCCGGTCGTCGCCGTCTCAGAGGCCCGCAGCCGCAACCAGGCGTCCGAGCCGAAGACCGTGGTGGTGAAGCGGGTGGCCGCCGCGGGGTCGGCAGCCTCAAGGGTGACGAATGCGATGGAAGCCATAGCAGTCACGCTAGATACGGCCGGGTGATCCCCACTTCTCGATTCCTGATCGATCTGGTCATGCCGATGTGCGACTGCGTGGGGCCGGACGAAGCGCGGCCGCGTGCCCTGGACCCGGTCGGCGAAGGCAGTCTGACCTGCGCTGTTTCCCATCGCCGCCGGCGGGATAGTTCTCCTGTCATGCTTGCCGCCGTCATGAGCGCGCCCGGAGAGGTCCACGTCGAGGACCGTCCCGACCCGCACATCATCGAGCCGACCGACGCGATCATCCGCCTGTCCGCCACCTGCGTCTGCGGCTCGGACCTGTGGCCGTACCGGGGTGTGGAAAAGCTCGACGAGCCGCGGCCGATGGGCCACGAGTACGTCGGCATCGTCGAAGAGGTCGGGGCGGAGGTCACCACGATCCGCCCCGGCCAGTTCGTCGTCGGCTCGTTCTTCGCCTCCGACAACACCTGCGAGATCTGCCGATCCGGCTACCAGAGCTCCTGCGTCCACCGGGTGAACATGACCGGCGCCCAGGCTCCGTACCTGCGCGTCCCCCTCGCCGACGGCACGCTCGTCGCCACGCCGGGCATCCCGCCGGACGACCTGGTCCCCAGCTTCCTCGCCGCCTCCGACGTGCTGGGAACAGGCTGGTTCGCGGCGGTGGCCGCCGAGGCGGGACCGGGCAAGACCGTCGCGGTCATCGGGGACGGCGCCGTCGGCCTGCTCGGCGTGCTGGCCGCCCGCCGGCTCGGCGCCGAACGGATCATCGCGATGAGCCGGCACGAGCCGCGCCAGGAACTCGCCCTCACCTACGGCGCCACCGACATCGTCACCGAGCGAGGCGACGAAGGCGTGGCCCGGATCAAGGCGCTGACGAACGGGCTCGGCGCCCACAGCGTCATCGAGGCCGTCGGCACCCAGCAGTCGATGATGCAGGCCATCGGCTCCACCCGCCCCGGCGGCCACATCGGCTACGTCGGCGTCGCGTACGACGTGCAACTGCCCGGCCTGCCGCTGTTCTTCTCCCACGTCCACCTGCACGGCGGCCCCGCCCCGGTGCGCCGCTTCCTGCCCGAGCTCATCCAGCTCATCTGGGACCGGCAGATCGACCCCAGCAAGGTCTTCGACCTGCGGCTCCCTCTCACCGAGGCCCCCGAGGCCTACCGGGCGATGGACGAGCGCCGCGCCATCAAGGCCCTCCTGATGCCGTGACCTCGGACAAGCATGGAATGAGCGCCGACACGTCCGGAGCGCCGCAGCGAGCGCTCCGCCATGTCGCGGCCCTGTCGTCAGGCGAGCCGCTCGACCCCCGATTACGCGTCACCCTGAACTTCCATCCAGACCGCCTGGTGGGCGGCCGGCTCATCTTGCTCAGGCTCGCGGACGACGGCCACTACCACTCGCAGTTCGTCACGGGCACCAGCAACGGCGGGCTGACCGCTCATCCGGGCGGCGACCGGTGGCGCTGGGAAAGCCGGATCTTCGGCGGCGCGTACGACCACGCGCCCCCGCACGATCGCCCCGTCTACGGCGCGCTGAACTTCCGCCGCAAGCCCGTCGGCGGGGCCCCTCGGTTCGGATCCGCCCACTTCAGGCTGACCGCGGAGACCCTTTCACGAGCCACGTTCTGTTATCCCGACAGTTGCTTCGAACCGTCCGCCTTCGGCGTCTCCTCCCGCATGGCACTCATCGCGTTGGCCACAGCGGATCACCCGGACCCCCTGGACGACTACGTCGAGGCCCAGGTGCACGGGCCGGTCAGGCTCGATCGGGACGTGGAGGCCCTGGTCCTGGATCCGAGCTATCGCGGAACAGCCGTGCAGGCCGCGGCCCACCGGCTCCCCTGCCCGATCGAATGGCATGCCGGATTCCGAATCGCCACCGACGAACTGCGACGCCACCCGCACTACCGCGGACAGGAACATGTCGACCTGGGTACCGAGATCGCGGTGGACGGTCACCTCGATCCACGGATCATCGGAGACGCGGCCCGCACGGGCCGCTATGACCCGCAGGCGCTCAAGAAGGTCTGGCACTGCCTGGCACGTTTCGGCGACGCGATCACCTAGTTCAAGCGCGCCACCACGGGCGCGATGCTCGCCCGCCTGCAACCGTTGCGCGATCTCCTGACGGTGCACGGCGTACACTGCGACCTCGTACGCGCCGGCGACCCCGGGAAGCTGATCTACGAGGACGAGTACCAGGTCGGCGTGATCCCCAGGATCAGAAAGCCCGTATCCCCCCTGCCGCCTGGTGTCACGCTCGGACCGACCACCTCGGGTTCCAAGCGCCACCTCGCCCGCCGGGCACCGGGAACCAGCTGACCGCCCTACACCCGGACGCCGTCGATGAAGGCGACACCGCTGCGGGCGGCCATCACGGAGCAGAACTACGTGTTCGCGATCGAGCAGGTGGCGCAGACCTCACTGCGCTCGATCACCGGCAAGAGCGACCTGGACGACCTGCTCTCCAACCGCGCGGAGCTCAACGGACATCCGGGTCTCAGTCGTTCACCTGATGACGCGGCCCGAGGGGTCCCATGCGATGGTGATGCGCTTGCCGTACTTCGTGGCCAGCCGACGGCGTAGATCTTGGTCGAAGGTGTCGGCTCTCAGGACGACCCGGTTGAGCTTCGGGCGGATCCCCATGGCTGATACCGCTGGTTCGACGATGGGACCAGGTTCCTCTTCCATCAACGCCTTCAGCCCCGCGTGGCTGTTCGCCGCAGGCCGCACCTGGGGCACGATCAGGTACGGGACGCGCCGCCCGTCCGACCAGTGGATTCCGGAGATCGGCTGAGCCGCCAGCTCGCGCCCTCGCGCGGTGACGTAAGGCGCGACGAGCCGGTACGGCTCGTGCAGGATGTACGGCGGCGCGAGATCGTGGGGATAGGTTTCGGCCCGCCGCTGGGCGGCTTCCTGCGCGCGATGGAACGGCTCGATGCCCTCGAAGGACCTGAGCAGCACGGGATGCACAGGCTGGAAGTAGACCTCCACCCGATCCTTCGTGGCCGGCTGCACGATCAACCGCCACTCCCCCGGCAGGAACTCGGGCGCCGCCGTCACGACGTAGACGGCGAGAAGCGCGAAGATCGTCTTCAGTCGCATGCGCGACGAGTGTAGGTCAGGCGGCGATGGCGGAGGCGGCGTTCCGGCCCATGTTCCTGATCAGCCGACAGCACCCCAGCAGTAGAGCAGCTGGTCGCTCTCCTTGGCCCGTCGCGCGAGCGCGACGAACTCATTGACCAGTTCGAATGCTTCCTGAACGTCGCCGAGGTTGGAGAGCTCTTCCTTCATCCATCGCCGGGCCACATCAGGAAGGCGAGCGTCATCGACCTCAGCAAGTGTGTCCCGGACGCTCACCGGCAGTTCCTCGATCTGCGGTCCCACCAGGTACGGGGAGCCGTCCGGCAATGCCTCCCACGCGTCGTCGGTCTTGGGTGCTCCTTCGGGCGGGGGATACAAGGTGACGGTCTCCACCAGGTCGTCGGAGTAGGGGACGCCCAAGACGATGCCGACAAGTTCCCCCAGGGACCCGGTGGGATCGATCCACTTGGTCTCCACGACGTCGAACACCGGAGCGTCAGGAAGAGGTTCGGCCGGTGCCCGCAACTGGCTCGGCCTCCACGTCGCGGTGCTGCGATCGGGTGCGCGGTAGTAGTCATTCGTAGCGCTCATGTGGACGTTCCCGTAGTCGAAAGACGTGATCGTGACTTGGGCCGGTGACAGGGTACGACCTGGGCGCCGCCCGGATCTGGGGCACCCTGCGCGCGCTGGAGGACGCGGGCATCATCACCTTGGCCGCATAAAGTCACTCCGCGTAAGTCCCCGTTGATCACCTTACTATCGGGCACGTATTGGAGGCGGTTACTCTGATGCGACTCTCGATCGGAACGGGGAGCAAATGCCTTTAAGGGCATGCAGTCGGGTGTTGATGGGGATCGGGCTGGTGGTTTCGTTCCCAGCATCCTCATGCAGGTGGGGGTACAGGAAAAGTGGATGCATGCGAGGGTGGTGGAGCCGTCGGAGGCGAAAGCGTCTTTCCTGACACCGCTCGTGATCTCGTGGATGGGTGCCGGCCTGGGGATCGCGTGGGTGCTGGCGGCCATAACCTGCTACTTCATACCGAGGTCCATGGCCCATCTGCCGCCGCCACGGAGACGCCGAAGCGGTTCGTGCGCGGTCGTTTAACCTCCCCCACCTGATCGGAAGACTCCGGGACGAGACCCTGCGCAATGGCCGCGTCTGTGGGAGCGTCTGGTGACGTTCTTGCTCACCACGCTCAGCGATTCGACTTTGTTCGGTGAGGACGAGTTACGAGAGCTCGCTGATGACCTCAACCGTGTACGAAGAAGTTCAGTTCGCGCCCGACGCCGCCTACGAACGCAGGGCCGAAGCGTTCTCGGCTGATGAGGTCGTTGCTGGATGGCGCCGCTGACTCGTGGGGGCTCGTGGGGGCTCGTGGGGCGCCCCGGGGCAGAGCATCGGCGCTCTCACCGCGGATGACCGTTCGACCGCCCCGTACCGCTGCTCCCTCGGCGGAGATCATTCCGTGCATATTCCGGATCTTGCTCATGCCATCTCGTAACACGACGCGATCGGCGCGCTCCCCTACGCCGATCGCGTCGTAAACTCGACAGTATGACGGCACCGCAGGAAGAGTACGACGATCTCCACCGGCTGGTCGACCAGCTACGGCCAGATCAAGTGCGTGAAGAGCGTGCGCGGCTCCTCCGGCTAGTCCACTCTCAGGCTGGGGAACCGGAACTCGGCTCCAGCGGCATGCCGACCCTCTTCGGCGCTTTCGAAGCGGGACGCAGCGACGCTTCAGAACAGGTGGAAGAAATCCTTGCGGAGGGCTACGGTCACGAAGCGTGATCGTAGTCGACACCGGCCCAATCGTGGCCGCGACCTTCCGAGACGACAAGCACCACGAGCGGTGCGTACAGGAGTTCGCGCGGTTCCGCAACACCGCCGGGCCACTTCTCGTTCCCAGCTTCGTGGCCGGCGAGACCTGCTACATGATCGGCAAGCTTGGCGGAGCGAGAGCGGAAGCGGCGTTTCTCCGGCTACTCGAGTCCGGCTGGTTCCGGCTCGTCGATCTCACAGGCGCGGATCTCGCGAGGATCGCGGTCCTGGTTGAGCGGTACCACGACCTACCCTTGGGCGCCGCCGATGCCTCGGTGGTGGCCGTGGCGGAACGGATGCGCGTCACCGACGTGATGACGATCGACGTTCGCCATTTCTCTGTGGTCCGCCCCGCCCACGCCCCCGCGCTAAACCTGTTTCCCAAATAGCCCGTTCACGGTGCGGTGCTCCGGATGAGCCTCCAACTCGTGCGTGCCAGCTCGGAAACGGACCTCCACCACCTTGTTCGGTGAGCCGTGCTGAGGAACGAAGTACGGATCGTCGATCGCCCCCAGCAATCTACGGCGACCCTCCATGCCGTGGCGATCGTAAGGGCCGCATGTGTGCGACGGGGCCGGTCCGGTGTCGTACGCTTGCTCCGGTCCGAATCGGACACTGTCAGTCGTCCCAGCGTTGGGCATTGTGCTCGTTCAGGGAACCCTGGGGCTGGGGGATGACGCAGAAGGGCAACCCGGCGGGGTCCTCCATAACCCACCAATGGTCGTTCACCAGCCGCAGACGTCGGGCGCCGAGGGCCTCCAGGCGCGCGGTCTCCGCCCTCCAGGTCGTCGGTGTGGATGTCGAGATGGACACGCGCAGGGCCTGTCCCGAGTCGCTGGATGAGCAGGGCGAAGACGTCACCGGATAAGAAGGCGCCGTGGTATTCCGGGTACCGCTGGAACGGGGTCAACGTCTGACCGGTTGCTTCCTGCCAGAACGTCAGTTCCTTGTCGTGATCGCCCTCCGGCACATCAATCACGATCTTGTAGAGCCTGCTGTAGTGCGTCATGTCCCCCATCCTCCCGTGGCCGGGTCTTGCACGGGGTGTCATCACCGGGACCGAGTGATCTCTGGATCCTTGCCGTTGGGGAAAGCACTCAACGGCGGTGTCCCGGCTCAGGGCGGCTCACGGCTGCGCATCCCTGAAACGCAGAAGAGGCCCCGAAGGGCCTCTGACCTGCTGTTACTGCTGGTGGCAGGTGCAAGGTTCGAACTTGCGTAGGCTGAGCCGACGGTTTTACAGACCGCTCCCTTTGGCCACTCGGGCAACCTGCCGTGTCTTCCGCTCTCGCGGCGACAGAGAAAAGGATAGCGGACTTCCGCAGTGCACGTGACACCAGTTTGTCCCCGTCCCGAATCGTGCCGACCCCCTCGCCCCGTGGGCATCCCGCCGAGTTCAGCCCCATGGCGAGGAGCTTTTCCACAGGGCCGGAGGCGGACCCTGCACCGGGCGGAGATGCTGGCTAGGCTCGTGGGCTGGATGCGTTCGGAGTCGGACGCTCACCGGTGCTGACGCAGCTGAGAGGAAGTGTGCTTTGGCCGATTCATCGTTCGACATCGTGAGCAAGATCGACCGGCAGGAGGTCGACAACGCGCTCAACCAGACCGTGAAGGAGATCGGGCACCGCTTCGACTTCAAGGGTACGGGGGCGAGCATCAGCTGGTCCGGTCAGGAGCATATCGAGATCAAGGCCAACAGCGAGGAGCGGGCGAGCGCCGCGCTCGACGTGTTCAAGGAGAAGGTGATCAAGCGTGGCCTCTCCCTGAAGATCCTCGACGCGGGCGAGCCCAAGCTGTCGGGCAAGGAATACAAGATGCTGGTCGCGCTCAAGGAGGGCATCGACCAGGAGAACGCGAAGAAGATCTCCAAGATGATCCGCGACGAGGGCCCGAAGGGCGTCAAGGCGCAGATCCAGGGCGAGGAGCTGCGGGTCAGCTCGAAGAAGAAGGACGACCTGCAGGAGATCATCTCGCTGCTCAAGGGCAAGGATCTCGACATCGCCCTTCAGTTCACGAACTACCGGTAGCGGAGCGGGGCGCGAGGCCGTGCGCGGTCGTCGCGCTCCCGCCGGCGTCGTACGTCTTCAGTGGCGTTTTTTCGGTTTGCGGTAGGTGACGAGGTCGTCGCCGCGGCCCGGATAGGCCATGATCAGCATGCGCTGACCGTGGGAGTTGAATCACTTCCAGGGGAACTGGTCGTAGTGGACGCGGATCCGGTAGTGCCCTTTGCGGCCTTTGAGCGCCAGGTCGGGGAGTACGGCTTCGCCCAGGTTGTCCCGTAGTTCGATGGTGCCGGTGGGGCTGGCGTAGCCGACCTCCACGACGTGGTCCCAGCCCTTGGTCTCCACCGGCGGGCGGCGGGTGTAGGTCTCGATTGTGACGCACAGGTCGAGGTCGGAGTGCACCAGGACGATCAGGTGGCCGGGGCGGGCGGCGGTCAGGCCGTTGTCCTGGGCCCTGTCGAGCAGTTCCAGCGAGGAGGGGTCGTAGTCCTCCAGGTGCTCGATCGCCTCCAGGACGCCGTGGTCGGTCCACTGGGGTTTTCTGATCACGGTGCGTTCGGCGGGTTTGATCAGGGGGCGGTGGCGCGGGGTGGAGTCGCACATGCGCTGCGCGTCCGCCTTCCAGGCCGCGTACTCCCGGTCTTGGGCGTCCTGCGCGGTCTTGAGGGTGGCGGCGGCGCTGGGGCAGATGTCCCCCAGCACCCACGCCAGCGCGCCGCGGTCCAGCCGTTGCCCGGCCAGTTCCCGGGGGTCGTTGCGGGTGTAGACGCCGCACAGCCGGCGCCCTTGCGCGAGGATGACCTGGTCGGGCGTGGTGTCAGAGAATTTCAGTGGTGTGCTGCCCTCGCGGATGCGGCACACGTACGCCTCCTCGGGCGTCAGGACGCGCGGCTCTTCCTCCGTCCAGAGTTCGGGGGGCGCGCAGTCCGCGGCGGTGGTGACGGGGCCGCGGGCCTGGTCGGCGCTCGGGAGGAAGCCGAGGACGACGGTCACGGCGATGCCGGCCACCAGGACGTGCCGGCGCATGCGCAGGGCGGGCGCGGCGCCGTACAGGGACAGCAGGAGGAAGGCGGAGGCGAGGAGGGCGGCGCTGTACCAGAGCGGTGAGATGCCGAAGGAAAGCTCGCCCTGTGGGCCGGTAACAAAGAGGCCGTCGGGGTAGAGCGGCAGGTCGTCCGGGAAACCCTCCCAGGTGGTGACCGTGAACGCGCTGATCACGCCGGCCGCGGCGAGCAGGACCAGGGTGAGGATCGTGGCGCGGACGAGGCGGAGTGTCCGGCGCAGTACCGCCGCGAGGACGAGCAGCGCGGGAGCTCCCACCCCGACGAGGACGTCCAGCGCGACCCAGGCCAGCGCCGCCTCGTAACTGGCCATGTCGATGACGACCCGCTGCACCTCACCGCGCGGGCCGATCCAGAACGGCATGCCGCCCGCGAGGTTGACGGCCGCCGGGACCAGAGGGAGTGCGATCGCCAGCGCGGGAAGCGGCCACGCCCTGGCCGGCATCCTGACGGGTCGCCGCGCCGCCGGGGCCGCCCTGGTGCCCGCCAGCTCGTGAGCGGTGCGCGCCTCCCACACCATGCCGAACACGCTGACCGCGCTGAGCAGGGAGAACACCATCAGCTTGTACGAGACGCCGCTGTAGATGTCGATGACCGATGTGGGCTGTATGAGCGACACCAGCAGCGCGAGCACGCCGATGCGCACGGTGGCCCGGCTCCAGCGGGGATCCCTCGCCTGGGCCGCCAGGAGCGGCGCCATCCACGCCATCCAGGCGACGCTCCCCCACGACATGATGGTGTAGGCCCAGGCGGGAAGGACGAGGTCGAGGGCGTAGGTGGGGGTGAGGGCGAGGCCGGGCAGCGAGGCGGCCAGCCCCGGCACCAGGACGAGGAGCCGCCACCAGGTGGGGACGACTCCTTCCAGCACGCGGAAGAAGAGCCAGATGATGACCGGCTGCATGACGGCCCCGGGGAGGGTCAGCCACCATACCCCCGAGCCTGCCCGCATGAAGATGAAGGTGAGGGGGATCATGGAGGTGGCGGCGCTCACGTACAGCAGGGTCCGCAGCAGTCGGATCCGCCTGTCCCCGACGGGCCCGGCGTCGCGCTCGGGCCCGCGCAGCACCTGCCAGTACGCCCAAGCCTGCACCGCCGCGACCGGCGCCACCACGAGCGTGCTCCACCAGACCATGGGGGCGCCGCCGAGCGCGTCGCCCCGCGTGACGATCTGCCAGAGGAGTTCCCTGTCGACCACGGCCACCACGGCCAGGGCGGCGAGGTACAGGACGGCGGCCGACGCCGCGAGGCGGCCGAAACGGTGGCGACGCACGGCGCTCCTGGGGGGCGAAGCGGAGGGAAAGGCCCAACCCTAGCGAGATTCCGCTGAGATGATCAACCGCTGCGCCCGCCGGCTCCCGTTGCCGCCCCTGGTCCGGGTCGCGTCAGGACGGTGCCGTGGCCTGTTCCAGCACCTCCAGCACCGTGGCCGTCAGCAGCGTGACCTTGTAGCCGTTCGCGGCCGTCGGCGCGCACCGGGTAGCGGCCCGCCCGGCCGCCACCTCCATGGACTCCCCCGCGGCGAGGGCCTGTTCCACCTCCGGCAGCCGCAGCGGGACGCGGGCGACGCCTCCGACGCTGACGGCCGTCGCGCCGTCCGGCGTCACCCGTGCCACGGCCTCCACCAGCGGCCACTCGGCCTCGGACCGGCTGGTGGCGCGGTAGTACGCGGCCCGTTCACCGGCCGCGGGCGGCGGCAGGTGGACCGCGAGGAGGATCTCCCCGGGGTCGAGCAGATGGTCACGGGTGGGGTCGGAGCCGTACAGCTCGCCCACCGGGAACGCGGGCCTGCCGTGCACCTCCACCTCGGCGTCGTAGGCCAGCAGTGCCATCGCCATGGAGGACGGGTGCGGGGCCAGGCACGGACTGGTGTCGATCACCGCCGAGTAGAGGTTGAGGCCGGCGCGGGCCGGGCAGGAGTCGCCGCCGTTCTGGTGGCAGGAGAAGGCGGGGTTGCGGAAGTACCAGCAGCGGTTGCGCTGGAGCAGGTTGCCGCCGATGGTGGCGACGGCGCGGATCTGGGGGGTGGCCAGCGCTCCCGCCGTCAGGGTCAGCGCGGGGTAGGCGGCGTGGAGCCGTTCGTCGCGGGCGAGCTCGGCGATCGTGGTCAGCGCGCCGATGCGGGCGGAGCCGTCCGGCTGCCAGGTCACGCCTGACAGGTCGGGCAGCCCTACGAGGTCCACGTACGGTCCGGTGCCGGGGCGGCTCATGAGGTCGGTGCCGCCGGCGCGGAGCTCGCCGGGCGGGAGGTTGTCCAGGAGGGTCACGTGTCGATCCCTTCGAGCAGCCGGTCGGGGCGGATGGGCAGGTCGCGGGGGCGCCAGCCGGTGGCGTTGTGCACGGCGTTGGCGACGGAGGCGGCCACGCCGATCGTGGAGACCTCGCCCAGGCCGACGCCGCGGCCGTTGACGTGGTCCCAGCCGTCCTGGTGGAAGTGGATGGTCATCTCCGGGGTGTCGCCTATGCCGGGGATGCGGTAGTCCTCCAGGTTCGCGGTCAGTACGGTGCCGGTGACGGGGTCGACGTGGCGTTCCTCGTACAGGGCGTAGCCGATGCCCTGGATGATGCCGCCTTCGCACTGGTTGCGGGCGGGGCGTTCGGCGTAGATGCGGCCGGCGGCGATGCCGCCCCAGACGCGCAGCGGCCTGATGGTGCCGAGGCGGGTGTCGACCTCGACCTCGGTGACGTGGACGGCGCCGCTGAAGCCGCGGCCGACCGCCATGCCCTGCATCGCGAAGGGGGTCACGTAGCCGCCGCGGTCGCGCCGCCGCCTGCCGACGACCTTGGCGCCGGGCGTCATCCCCTGGGCGCGCAGCCGGCGGGCGGCGTCCCGTACGGCGGGCGCCACCGAGGTGGTGGTGCGGCTGCCGAGGGAGGCCGGTCCTGGGACGGTGTCGGAGGTGCCGATCTCGACGCGGATCCGGTCGGGCGGCAGGCCGAGTTCGTCGCGCAGGACGCCGGCGATGACGCTGCGGATGCCGGTGCCGATGTCCTGCGTGGCGGTGCGGGCGACCACCACGTCGCCTTCCATCTCCAGCTCCACCTCGGTGCTGGGGCTGACCCCGTAGATCCAGTTGGCGGCGGCCACGCCGACGCCGCGGCGGAAGCGGCCGGTGGGGGCGCCGGTGCGGGGCCTGTCCAGCCAGAGGGGCAGCGTCGCGGCCCGCTCGTAGAGGGCGTGCCGCTTGGGGTTGCCGTCCCAGCGGCGGCGCAGCGCGATCGGGTCCTCCTCCAGGCGGTGGGCCATCTCGTCGACGGCCTGTTCCAGGGCCCAGAGCAGGGGCGGGGCGCCGGGGCCGCGGAACGGCGTGCCCGGCGGCTCGTTGGTGACGACGTCGAAGTCGCGCAGCCGCCGGGGCGCGGTGCCGTACACGAGCCGGGCGAGCAGGGCGACGGCGGAGCTGACGGACACGCCGCCGCGGCCGTGCGTGTCCACCGCGAGGGCCGACAGGTCGCCTTTCGCGTCGGCGAGCAGGGCGATGTCGGTCCTGGTTCCCGGCCGGTTGCCGGCGTCGGTGAGTTCCTCGGCGCGGCTGAGCACGACGCGCACCGGGGCTCCGCAGGCGCGGGCGAGCTCGACGGCGGCGACCGTCTCCACGGTGAGCCCCGCCTTGGCGCCGAAGCCGCCGCCGACGTGCTCGGCGACGACGTGCACCCGGCCGGGGTCCAGTTTCCAGCGCTTTGCCGCCTTCTCGGCGACGTCGGCCACCGCCTGGGTGGACAGGTGCAGGTGGAGGTCTCCCCGTTCGTCCCAGCGGGCCACGCAGGCGTGCGGCTCCAGCGGCGTGTGGACCTGCACGGCGGTGGTGTACGTACCGGTCACCAGGAGGGGGTCGTCCCGCCGCCGGGCCTGGTCGATGCGTGCGGCCGCGGTGCCGGCGCGGCGGCTCGCCCGGGTGAACGGCCCGCGCACGTTGCCGTTCCAGGCGCCGGGCAGGGTGAGTCCTTCGCCGGAGGACGGGGCGTTCTTCCTGCTCCGCTCGTCGTAGACCGGCGGGGCGTCGGGCGCGTCGTCGAGCGCGGCGGGGAGCGGGTCGTAGCCGATCCTGGCGGCTCCGGCGACGGCCAGCGCCTCCCGGCGCGTCGGCGCGGCGACGGCGGCGATCGGCTGGCCGGCGTAGCGGACGGTCCTGTCGGGCGGCAGCAGGTCGACCATGGTCGCGTCGCCGGTGTCGATCGACGTGATCCGGGCGTGCGCCCTGGTCGAGCGGATGATGACGCCTTCGCGCCGGCCGTCGTGCCGGATGTCGGTGGTGTAGCGGGCGCGGCCGGTGACCTTCTCGACGGCCTCGACCCGGACGGGGGTGACGGGGCCGGCGTCGTGCTCGCCCCGGCAGGCGGCCTCGATCGCGGCGTGGATCCCCGCGTACGCGCCGCAGCGGCACAGGTGGCCGGCCATGGCGGCGGCGATCCGCTCGCGCGGCGGCGTGACGTCGCCGTGCTCCGCGCGCCAGGCGTCGACGAACGCGGCGGCCTCCACCACGAAGCCCGGGGTGCAGTAGCCGCACTGCAGGCCGTCGTGGGCGGCGAACGCCCGCTGCACCGGGTGGTCGAGTCCTTCGGCGGTGACGATCGCGCGTCCTTCCACGGCCGTGGCCGGCAGCAGGCAGCTCACCTGCGGGGTGCCGTCCACCGTCACCGTGCACGCGCCGCAGACCCCGGTGCGGCAGACCGCCTTGGCCCCGGTGAGCCCGAGGTCGTCGCGCAGGACGTCCACCACCACGTCGTCGGGGCCGGCGTCCACCTCGATGGACTCGCCGTTCACCGTGATTTTCATGTTCGCTCCTGCTGACGACGTCAACCATCGGATGTTGACAGTGTCAGCACGGATGCTGACATTGTCAACACCGGAGGTCGTGAGAGAGTGGGGGCCATGGTGGACGACACCAGGAACCGGCTGATCGAGAGTGCCCTGAGCCTGCTGCGCGACGAGGGTCTCGACGCCGTGACGTTGCGCGCGGTCGGCGAACTGGCCGGCCTGTCCCGGATGGCCCCGTACCGGCACTTCGCCGACAAGACCGCCCTGCTCGCCGCCCTCGCCGCCCGCGTCATCACCGACCTGAGCACCCACGTCGCCGCCGCCGTCCTCGCGCACACCGGCCATCAGGAGCGGCTGCGGGCCTTCTACGACAGCTATGTCGAGTACGCGGCCGACCACCGCGAGGAATACCGGCTCGTCTTCGCCTCGACGTTCTCCGCCGGCGACCATCCGGAGATGGAGCAGGCCCTCGACGACGTGATGAGCGCGCTCAGCCTCGACGTCGCCGACCATGAGCCCGTCAACAAGGCCGCGATGATGGCCCTGATGGCCACCGCGCACGGCCTCGCCGAGCTGGTGACGGCCGGGCACTTCGCACACAAGCAGATCAGCCGGCGGGACGTGATCGACGTGATCATCGAGGGCACCGGCCGGCGCGGACGGGCGGGGGAGAGCGGGCCGTAGCCGGCTCTCCCGCAGCCGGGTCAGCCGAAGCGGCCGGTGATGTAGTCCTCGGTGCGCTTGTCGCTCGGGTTGGTGAAGATGCGGCTGGTCTCGTCGTACTCCACCAGGCGGCCGTGCCGCTCGCCCTTCTCGTCCACCTCCGCGGTGAAGAACGCGGTGCGGTGGGAGACCCGGGCGGCCTGCTGCATGTTGTGCGTGACGATGACGATCGTGTAGTCGCGGGCCAGCTCCTGCATCAGGTCCTCGATCTTGGTGGTGGCGATCGGGTCGAGCGCGGAGCAGGGCTCGTCCATCAGGATCACCTCGGGCTTGACCGCGATGGCCCGCGCGATGCAGAGCCGCTGCTGCTGGCCGCCGGAGAGGGACAGCGCGTTCTGCTTCAGCTTGTCCTTGACCTCGTCCCACAGGGCCGCCCGGGTGAGCGCCTCCTCGACGAGGTCGTCCACCTTGCCCTTCATGCCGTTGACCCGGGGGCCGTAGGCGATGTTGTCGTAGATGGACTTGGGGAACGGGTTCGGCTTCTGGAAGACCATGCCGATGCGCCGCCGTACCTCGATCGGGTCGACGTGGTCGCCGTAGAGGTCCTCGTCGTGGTAGAGGATCTGGCCGACGGCGCGGGCGCCGGGGATGAGGTCGTTCATCCGGTTGAAGCAGCGCAGGACGGTGCTCTTGCCGCAGCCGGACGGGCCGATCATGGCGGTGATCTCGCGGTTGCCGATGGTCAGGTCGACGCCGCGCACGGCCTCGTACGCGCCGTAGAAGACGCTCAGGCCCGACACGGTGAACACCGGGTCGAGCGACTCGATCGTACGGGGGGCTCCGTTGGCACTGACCTGGATGTTCTTCATGATGGTGGTCTCTGTCTCGCTCATTCTCGTTCTCACCAGCGCTTCTGGTAGCGGTTACGGAGCCAGATGGCGGCGGAGTTCATCAGCAGCAGGATCGCGAGCAGGACCACGATCGCCGCGGCGGCCAGGTAGTGGAAACCCTCACGCGACTGGGAGATCCAGTTGAAGATCTGGATCGGCAGGACGGTGTAGCTGGCCATGACGCCGTCCGGGTTGAACCGGATGAAGGAGACCGCGCCCAGCATGAGCAGCGGGGCCGCCTCGCCGATGGCCCGCGACAGGGCCAGGATGGAGCCGGTCGCGATGCCGGGGATCGCGGCGGGCAGGACCTGGCGGGAGATGGTCTGCCACTGCGTCGCCCCCAGGGCGAGCGAGCCTTCGCGGATGGACGGCGGCACCGCGCGGATCGACTCACGGGAAGCGATGATCACCACGGGCAGCACGAGCAGGCCGAGGGTGATCGCCGCCGTGATGACGCTGAACCCGAGCCCGAACGAGCGGGCGATGATGCCCAGCCCCAGGATGCCGTAGACGATCGAGGGGACGGAGGCCAGGTTCTGGATGTTCACCTCGATGACCCGGTTCCACCAGCGGGTCTTGTCCGCGTACTCCTCCAGGTAGATCGCGGCCGCGACGCCCGTCGGGAGGGTGAGGACCGCCGTCAGCGAGATGACCCAGAGCGTGCCGGTGATGGCGGACTGCGCGCCGGCGATCTCGGGGTTGCGGATCGACGGCATGTTCTCCCACAGCCGGGAGTCGAGCCGCGGCCAGCCCTCGACGAGCACGTACGTGAGCAGGGCGGCCAGGAAGACGAACGCGATCGCCAGGCTGGAGATCAGGGCGATCCTGAACACGTGCTCCCGGAGCGGTTGCCCCTTGCCGGCCAGTTGCACGGCCGATCGCGGGGTGGACAGGACGGCCATTACTCGTACACCTCACGGAACTTGCGCACCAGGCGGGCGCTGACGAAGTTCATCACCAGCGTCATCACGAACAGCAGCGAGCCGACCGCGAAGATGGTGTTGTAGTCGACGGTGCCGACCGGGACGTCGCCCGACCCGGCCTGGGCGATGAACGCCGCCATGGTCTGCATCGCCTTGCCGATGTCGAGCGTGAAGTTGGGCTGCCCGCCACCGGCCATGTAGACGATCATCGTCTCGCCCGCGCCGCGCGAGATCGCGAGGATGACGGCCGCCACGATGCCGGAGAAGGCCGCCGGCAGCACCACGCGGAGCGAGGTGACCATCTTGGAGGCGCCCAGCGCGTACGAGCCCTCGCGCAGCCCGGCCGGGACGGCGGACATGGCGTCCTCGGAGAGCGAGGCGACGATCGGGATGATCATGAACCCGACGACGAGCCCGGCGCTCAGCGCGTTGAAGATCTCGATTTCGAACGGCAGGATGCCCCGCAGCAGCGGGGTGACGAAGCTCAGCGCGAAGAAGCCGAAGACCACGGTCGGGATGCCGGCCAGCACCTCCAGCGCGGGCTTGCAGAACTTCCTGACGCGCGGGTCGGCGTACTCCGACAGGTAGACGGCGGCGGCCAGGCCCAGCGGCACGGCCACCAGCACCGCGATCCCCGTCGTGATGAGCGTCGCGCTCACCAGGGGCAGCACCCCGTACGAAGGCGGCTCGAACAGCGGCCCCCACTCGGTGGAGGTGAAGAACTCCACCACGCTGATCTGCGCGAAGAACCCGATGGTCGGCTCCACCAGCGACACCACGATCCCGATCGTGGTCGCGACGGAGACCAGCGCGGCCAGCAGCAGGACCGCCTTGATGATCGCCTCGCCGTGACGCGGGCGCGACCGCGCCAGGGACGAGGGCGTCCCTGAGGCGGTCGCGGAGTCTCGCATCGCCATCTAGCCCTGCTTCAGAGCGTCGAAATCGGCCTTGAGCTTCGTCTCCTGCTCGGTGTTGAGCGGGATGTACTGGGCGTCGGTCGCGATCCTGCCGATGTTGGCCACGTAGAAGTCGAGGAAGGCGGCGACCTCGGGGCGCTTGACCGACTCGAGCGACGGGTAGAGGAACAGCGACCGCGACAGCGGGGTGTAGGTGCCGTTCTGCGCGGTCTCCACGCTCGGCGCCACGCAGCCGTCGCCGGAGTCGATCTGGACGGCCTTGAGCTTGTCGGCGTTCTCCTCGAAGTAGGTGAAGCCGAAGTAGCCGAGCCCGCCCTTGGTGCCGGTGACGCCCTGGACGGTGATGTTGTCGTCCTCGCTCGGGTTGTAGTCCTTGCGGCTGGCGCCCTCCGCACCGTTGATCTCGTCGGTGAAGTAGTCGAAGGTGCCGGAGTCGGTGCCCGGGCCGAACAGCTTCAGCGGCTCGTCGGGGAACTTGGCGTCGACCTGCCTCCAGCTCGCGATCTTGCCTTCCGCGGCGGGCTCCCACATCTTCTTGAGGTGGTCGGTGGTGAGGCAGGTGGCCCAGGTGTTCTCCTTGTTCACCACGACGGTCAGGGCGTCCGTGGCGACGGTGAGCTCGGCGAACTTGACGCCCTTGGCGTCGCAGGCGGCCTTCTCCTCGTCCTTGATCGGACGGGAGCCGTTGGAGATGTCGGTCTCGCCGTTGCAGAACTTCTCGAAGCCGCCGCCGGTGCCGGAGGTGCCGACGGTCACGTTGACCTTGGGCTGCTCCTCGGCGAAGAACTCGGCCGCGGCGCTCGTCAGCGGCGCCACCGTGCTGGAACCGTCCGCCTTGACCTGGCCGGCCAGTTGACCGCCGGCGCTCTGGCCGCTGCTCGTGGCGCTCTCGCCGGCGGGCTGAGTGGTGTTGGTGCCGCCACATGCGGCGGAAAGGGCCACGAGGATGGCGGCCGTCGCCGCCGCGCTGAGGCGGCGCTGTCCACTGGTCACGGTGTGCGTCCTTCTCCGTAGAGATTCGTACTCGCTGCACCTCGATAGAAGCGGTCCAAAGTGAACAAAGAGGAAACGGACCGTGACCAGAGCCGGAAAGCGTATGACGACGCGCGTGAACCCTTGACCAAGGCATTGCCGCAGGCCGGGACGTCATCCAGGGTTCATGCCGCCGTCATGGGAAGGACGGGACATAGGGTTGACAGACGTGACGATGATCCCCCTGCGCCGGTTCACGGCGCGTGCGCTGCCCATCGACGACCAGGGGCGTGTCCTGCTGCTCAACGGGTTCGACCCGGCACGGCCCGAGCGGCGGTTCTGGTTCACCATCGGCGGGGCGCTGGAGGGCGAGGAGACCCTCCAGGAGGCCGCCGTGCGCGAACTTTTCGAGGAGGCCGGCATCCGGGTGCCGCCCGAGGCGCTCACCGGGCCGCACCGGACCAGCACGATCGAGTTCGCCTGGGCGCAGTACACGATCGTCCAGGACCAGACGTTCTTCGCCGTACGGGTCGGGCCGGCGCGGATCTCGTTCGAGCACATGGAGCAGATCGAGAAGGACACCACGATCGGCCACCGCTGGTGGAGCGCCGAGGAGCTGGAGACGACCGACGAGACCGTCTTCCCGCCGGACCTGGCGGCGATCCTGCGCGCGATCAACGAGGGGACCGGGCCGGCGTAACGCCCGGGCGCGCCTCACGCCGGGCGCAGCACCCGGGCCGCGCCCGTGATCAGCGCCGTGGCCAGGATCCACCCCGACACGACCAGCCCGTACGCGAGGACCTGCGTCCATCCGGCCGGGTCGAACATGTCCCGCTGGCCGAACGTCGACCAGGGCAGCAGCAGGTCGAAGGTGTAGGCGAACGGCTCGAAGCCCGGCGCCTCGTCCGGTTTGAGCGGTCGGGGCGGGTTCAGCCCGAACGCCACCGTGCCGATCAGCAGCAGGACCCCGAACCACACCGCGGCCAGCCAGGGCCGATAGCCGTACCCGACCGTGACGTCCAGCAGCCGCCCCCACAGCCGCCCTCCCAGCCCCTCGGTCCTGCGCCGGTTGCGCAGCTTGGCGAGCTGGGCGCGGCGGGCCAGCGCCTCGTTGCCGTCACGGCGGTACCACGCCACGAGCTGCTCGTACGGCTGCGGCCGGAACCCCTCCGGGTCGCGGCCCACCCAGTCGATCCGCCGGGCGACGCCGCTGCCGCGCAGCCGCTCGTACGTCAGGCCGTTCAGGCGCAGCCTCTCCGGCCAGGTGTCCGGGGAGTCCTGCAAGGTGCCGACCGTCGAGTGGGCGAGCGTCACCACGCCGTCGATCGGCTCGTCCGGTTTGAGGTAGAGCTCGCGAACCTCCATGTGGCTGGCGTGCAGCGCGTACGGGGTGTCGGGGCTGCGGATGACGCCCCTGATCGCGAGCAGGCCGTTCACCCGGGCCCCGCGCATGCGCACACAGCCCAGCGCCAGGAAGTCGCCGGTGCAGCGCATCGTGTCCTCCACGACCATGCCGTCGGCGTCGAGCGCGATCCTGCCCGGGTTGCGGATCTTCGTGCCGATCAGGGAGACGCCGCCGTTGAGCCGGGCCCCGGCCAGCCGCACCATCCCGGTGATGTCGGCGTTGCCGAGGAAGGTCACCGAGTCGACCACCACGGCGTCGCACCGCACCGCCGGCTCCTCGTCGTGCGCGTGCTCCACCTTGGTGCCGCCGAGCCACAGCCCGCTGCCGAACTGGGCGCGCATCACCCACACCGGCCCCGTGACGTGCGAGCCGGACAGGCTCAGCTGCCCCTCCACCCGCATGCCCACCCCGCCGAACGAGGGCAGCCTGCAGTTGGTCAGCCGTACGGTCCGCGTCCGCGAGTCGGTGAACCGGACCGGGCCCTCCAGATGGCAGCCGGTGAGCACCAGCTCGTGCTCGACCGTACCGCCGAAGATCTGCAGCGAGCCGGTGATCCGCGCGCCGCGGACCCGCACCGCGGGGACCGCGCCGGCGCCCGCCTGACGGGCGCCGAGCAACAGCTTCGTGATCACCTCGGCCCGCACGGTGCGCTCGGGACCCCAGGTGTGACCGTCCTGCGGCGCGTTGACCCCGGCCGTGCGGGTGGCCTGCGGTTCGGTGTCGGCGAACGACACCATCTCCCCGGTCGGGAAGGCGTTCCACACCTTTCGCTCGGCCTCGGTCAAGCGTAAGGATCGCGCCATGGGCCGATTGTCGCGCATCCCCGCCCGGGTCAGCGCCGGTAACCGGCCATTCGCTCCAGTCTGGCCACGCGCTCCGAGGTGGGCGGGTGGGTGGAGAACAGCCGGCCCAGGCCCGCCCCGCTGAACGGATTGGCGATCATCATGTGGGAGGCGGAGGTCAGCCGGCTGTTCTCCGGGAGCGGCAGCCGCCGCGCCCCCATCTCGATCTTGCGGAGGGCGGAGGCGAGCGCCAGCGGATCACCCGTCAGCCTGGCCCCCGACTCGTCCGCCTGGTATTCGCGGGTACGGGAGATCGCCATCTGGACCATCCCGGCGGCCACCGGGCCGAGCAGCATCATGAGCAGCGCGCCCAGGAAGCCGGGGCCCTCGTCGTCGTCGGACCCGCCGAAGAACACCGCCACGTAACTGATCCAGGTGATCATCGTGGCGAGCGCTCCGGCCACCGAGGAGACGAGGATGTCGCGGTTGTACACGTGGGACAACTCGTGACCGATGACGCCGCGCAGCTCACGCTCGTCGAGGAGCTGGGTCAGCCCGTAGGTGACGCACACCGCGGCCTGGCGAGGGCTGCGGCCGGTGGCGAACGCGTTCGGCTGGACCGTGGGCGAGACGTACAGGCGGGGCATCGGCTGGCGGGCCTCGGTGGAGAGCTCACGCACGATCCGGTAGAGCACGGGCTGCTCGACCTCGCTGACCGGCCGGGCCCGCATCGCCGACAGCGCGATGCGGTCAGAGAAGAAGTAGGCGAAGCCGTTCGTCGCGAGAGCCAGCACGAACGCGATCTGCAGACCGATGCCGCCACCCCACCACCAGCCCACGGCGATGATCGACGCGGACAATCCGCCGAGCAGGAGCGCGGTGCGCAGACCGTTGTGGTGCAAGGTTCCCCCCTTCGTGTTCCCGGGTGCACCAGTACAACGACGATGACCTGCCTCAGCGTTCCCCGAGGTGCGCGCCCCTGGGACGGAGTGACGGCACGCGGACGGGCGGCGGCGCGACCGAAGCCACCAGCCCGCCACCTGCGGAACGACCGGCGTCCTTGCGTGCGTGGTCGGCCGGGGTCAGCCCGACAGGAGCGTCATGTCGAGCACGAGCTGGGGCGCCAAGGAGAACAGCACCGCCGCCGCCACCGCCAGCCCTGTCGCCGCCCATGCCGCCGGATGCCGCCGCGACACGGCGGGTGCGGCGGGTGCGGCGCCCGGCTCGGGGGTGAAGAGCCGGGCCGTCCAGCCCACGTAGTAGCAGAGCCCGACCACCGTGTTGACCGCCATGACCAGCGCCAGCCAGGCCGCCCCGCCCTCGACGATCTCGCGGAAGACCACCACCTTGGCGAACAGCCCCGCCAGCCCCGGCGGCAACCCGGCCAGGCAGATCAGGCAGAACGCCAGCGACAGCCCTGCCGCCGGCCGGCGGAGCGCCAGGCCCCGGTAGTCGTCGAGCACGTTGCGCGGGGCGACCCGGGAGACGAGCATGACCACCGCGAACGCGCCCAGGTTCATCGCGGCGTAGATCACCAGGTAGGCCACGGACGCCCCGGCGGCGCCCGCCCCCGCCTCGCGGCCGGAAGTCTGGATGGCCACGACCAGCGGCGCCAGGATGTAACCCGACTGGGCCACCGACGACCAGGCCAGCAGGCGCACGGCGGAACGCTGCCGCAGCGCCAGCAGGTTGCCTGCCGTCATGGTGAGCGCCGCGACGACGGCCACGACCGGGGCCCACGTCGCCGACTGCCCGGGAAGGGCGACGACGAGGACGAGGATGAGCCCGGCGAACCCGGCCGCCTTGGAGATCACCGACAGCAGCGCCGCCACCGGGACGGGCGCGCCCTGGTAGACGTCCGCCGCCCAGGAGTGGAACGGCACCGCGGCGATCTTGAAGGCGAAGCCGGCCAGGACGAGCACGATCCCGACCGTCACCACCCCCGGCAGCCCGTGCTCCGCCGCCACGAGCGACGACGAGCCCTCCGGCCACCCGGGAGCCTGCGCCTCCCCGCCGAGCACCGCCGCGAGCCTCGACAGGAACACCGTGCCGCCGACCCCGTACAGCAGGGACACCCCGAACAGCATGACGGCCGTCGACACCACCGACACGAGGAAGAGCTTGACCGCGGCCTCCGAGGCGCGGCCGTCGTACCGCTTGAGCGCGGTGAGCGCGAACACCGGCAGCGAGACCAGCTCCAGCGCCACCACGAGCATGATCAGGTCGCGGGCGGCGGGCAGGGTCACCGCGCCGACCAGCGTGCACAGCAGCAGGAAGTACCACTCCCCGACCGGGATGCCGCCGCCGGCCAGCTCGGTCATCGACATCAGCACGATCACCACGGCCGCCAGCAGCACCAGCCCCGTGAGCACCAGCGTGAACCGGTCGACCACGAACGAGCAGAGCCCCGGCTGAGCGCCGAGCCGCGCGGGCACGCAGAACGTCGACATGGTCCGGCCCGAGAAGGCCTGCGCGGTCACGAACGCCAGCGCCGCCAGAACTCCCGCCAGCGTGGCGACCCCCAGCCCGGCCGTGACCCTGGGCCCAGCGGGCAGGAAGGCGTCGAGCAGCAGCACCAGCCCGGCGACCAGGGCGAGCGTCAACGGCGCGGCGATGGCGAAATAGTCGATCTGCTGGATCATGACAGGGCTCCCAGCAGGGTCTGCACAGCCGGCGTGGTGAGGGCGAGCAACAGCTGCGGCCAGAGCCCGAACAGCAGGATCAGCACGATCAGCGGCACCCAGGCGACGAGCTCATGCCGCTGGACATCAGGCAGCTCCGCCCGGTGAGCCGCCCCAGCCCTCGGCGGCGTCTCGTACGGCGGCGTCTCGTGCGGTGAACGCTCGCCCGGGGGCGTTTCCGAGTTCGGGAGAGGATGAACCGGTTGCTCGTCCGGCGGTTCAGGAAGGGTGGCGCTCAACCGGCCGGTGACGCTCTCGCCCGCCGCGCGCGACGCCACCCCGGCGAGCACGTCCGGGCCACCGGCGGTGGAAGCCGTTCCGGCGGACGCGGCCGGACCTCCGGACGGCGCGCCCGGGGTAACGGCCGTGGGGCTGCCGTGGGTGACACGGGAGAGCATGACCAGGAAGTACGCGGCCGTCAGCACCGCCCCCAGACCGCCGATGACCATGAACACCAGGAACAGCCCGCGCGGCAGCGCCGCCGCCGGCTCGAAGGCGCCGAACAGCGCCAGCATCTCCCCCCAGAACCCCGCCAGGCCGGGCAGCCCCAGCGAGGCGATGGCGGCGAACGTGAGGATCGCCCCCAGACGCGGGAGCCTGGCCATCAGGCCGCCGCCCAGCGAGGGGATGTCGGCCGTGTGGTAGCGGTCCTTGATCGCCCCGGCCAGGAAGAACAGCAGGCCGGTGATCAACCCGTGGGCGACGTTCGCGAACAGGGCGCCGTTGACGCCCGCCGTCGAGAGGGTGGCGAAGCCCAGCAGCACGAAGCCCATGTGACCGACCGACGAATAGGCGATCATCCGTTTCAGGTCGCGCTGCGCGAGGCACGCCAGAGCGCCGTAGACGATGCCGACCACGGCGAACGCCCCCAGCCACGGCGCGACGGCCGCCGCCCCCTCGGGCAGGATCGGGATCGCGATCCTGGCGAAGCCGTAGGTGCCCATCTTCAGCAGCACCCCGGCCAGCAGGACCGAGCCGACCGTGGGCGCCTGGGTGTGGGCGTCGGGCAGCCAGGTGTGCAGCGGCCACATCGGCGTCTTGACGGCCAGCCCGAGGCCCACCGCCACGAACGCCACCACCTGCACCGCCCTGCTCATGCCCGCGCCGTGGCTCCCGGCCAGCTCCACGATGTCGAGCGTGCCGGTCTGCGCCCAGATGAGCAGCAGACCGAGCAGCATCACCACCGACCCGAGCAGCGTGTAGAGGATGAACTTGACCGCCGCCGCCCTGCGCCCCTCCCCTCCCCAGATGGCGATCAGGAAGTACATCGGTATGAGCACAATCTCGAAGAACACGAAGAACAGCAGCAGGTCGAGGGCGAGGAACGTGCCGATCATGCCCACTTCGAGCACGAGCAGCGTGAACACCAGCGCCCTCGGCCGCACCCCTCCCGGCCCGGGATGCAGCAGCTGCCCTGGCGCGGTCCCGCCGCCCCAGCCGAGGTACGCGAAGCAGAGGAACACCAGCAGGGCCGTCAGCGCGACCAGGGGCAGCGAGATCCCGTCCACGCCCAGCTGGAAACGGAGATCCAGCCCCGGGGTCCACGCCAGGTCCACGGTGAACTGCGGCCGGGCCGGCTGCCCGTGGTCGAACGACGCCACCATCACGGCGGCCAGGGCCAGCGTCACCCCGGACACCGCCATCCCGTACCCGCGCAGCACCGGACGCAGCGCGTCGTCCGCGACCAGGAGCGGCAGCGCCCCCAGCAGCGGCACCGCGACCATCGCGACGGTGAGCCAGCCGCTCATGCCGGCGCCACCACCCTCGCCGTCGCGGAAAGACCGTGCGTCATGCGAACACCACCGCCCTCGCCGTCACGGGAAGACCGCGTCATGCGAACACCACCGCCCCCAGCGCGATCAGAAGGACGCCGGCCAGCAGCCCGCTCACGTAGAGCTGGACGTTGCCGTTCTGGACGAGCCGCAACATCCCGGACAGCCCGCGCGCCGTGCGGCCGGAGCCGCGCACGGCGCCGTCGATCACCTCGTCGTCGGCCCGCGATACGCCCCCGGCCAGTGCCAGCACCGGCCGCACCACGACCGCGGCGTAGAGGCCGTCGACGTAGAACGCCCGCTCGCACGGCACGCGCAGCACCCCCAGGAGCCGGGCCGGGTCCGCCAGCGGGTCGGCCCGCCAGGCGACGTACACGACGGCGGCGCCGAGCAGTGCCAGTGCCACGCTGATGACCGCGATCGGGAGGTCGAGGTGCGGCTCGGCGGCGAACCCGAGCAGCAGGGCCGGGACCGCGAGCAGCACGACCGGCACCAGCATGGTGCGAGGGCCCTCGCGGACGTCGATGACGTGCGCGGTGCCGGGCTCCGGCTCGGGCAGCGCGACCGTACGCGCCCGGCCGAAGAAGGTACGCAGCCAGGCCCTGGTGGCGTACGCGCCGGTCACCGCGACGGTCGCGAGCGCGCACCCGTACAGGAGCAGGGCGGCGGCGTCCGTGAGACGGCCGGTCAGGGCGCCTTCCATGGCCGCGAGCAGCGCGTCCTTGCTGAAGAAGCCGCTGGCAGGAGGCAGACCCATCAGCGCGGCGAAGCCGACCGTGGTGGCCGCGAACGTCACGGGCAGCTCGCGCCGGAGCCCGCCCATCCGGCTCATCAGGTTGGAGCCGACGTGGTGGATCACCAGCCCGGCACAGAGGAACAGCAGCGCCTTGAACGCACCATGCGTGATCAGGTGGAAGATCGCGGCCGTGTCGGACCCGGCGGCGAGGCCGCCCGCCATGTAGGCGAGCTGGCTGATCGTGGAGTAGGCCAGGACGCGTTTCAGGTCGTCCTGGGCGAGCGCCGCCAGAGCCGCGCCGAGCATGCCGAGCGCGGCCATGACCGCGAGCACGTCCATCGTGGGTCCGGCGGCGGTGAAGACCGGGAACAGCCTGGCCACGAGGAAGATGCCGGCGGCGACCATGGTCGCGGCGTGGATCAGGGCGCTGATCGGCGTCGGGCCCGCCATCGCGTCGGGCAGCCAGGTGTGCAGCGGCACCTGCGCGCTCTTGCCCGCGACGCCGGCGAGCAGCAGCAAGGTGGCGGTCACGAGCGTGCCCGAGGACATCTGCGGCACGGCGGCGAGCACATCGGCGATGCGGAAGCTCCCGGCCCCGACGCCCAGCACGAAGATCCCGAACAGGAAGCCGACGTCGCCCAGCCGGGTCACCAGGAACGCCTTGACGGCGGCGCGGGAGTTGCCCAGGTCCTCCCACCAGTGGCCGACGAGCAGGTAGGAGCAGAGACCCATGATCTCCCAGCCCACGTAGAGCACCAGGAGATCACCCGCGTAGACCACGAGCAGCATGGCCGCGGTGAACAGGCTGACGAAGGCGCTGTAGGACGGGTAACGGGGGTCGTCCGCGAGATAGCCGATCGAGTAGACCTGGACGGCCAGCGCCACGAGCGTGACCAGCACGCCGAGCAGCGCGGAGAGGTCGTCGGCCTGCAGCGTGAGCGAGATCGGCACGCTGCCGGTGACGATGGCGCCGTACGTGGCGCCCACGGGCTCCGAGCGCGGCCCGCCTTCGAGGTAGGCGAAGCCCTGGCCCCACGCCAGCCAGACGGCGAACACGGCGGCGCCCGCCGTCGGGATCACCGCGATCCAGGCCGCCCGCCGGTTCGCGCCCGCCGACGGGCGCCCGTGCGGCCATCGCGACAGCAGCAGCCCCGCCGCGGCGGCGGCGAACGGCAGGAGCACGGCCGGCAACGGCACCATCGTCACGACGCGCCTCCTCGCCCCAGGTGACCGGGGTCCTCACCGGGCCGGCCTTCTTCCCCGCTCAGACCTTCAGCGGACGGTCCGTCCTCGACGGCCCGACCCTCCTCACCACTCCGGCCGCCGCCCCCCGCCCCGCCGACTTCCTCAGACCGGCTGCGGGGTGGCGGGCCGCCGGTGGGCGCTCCGATCAGGGCCGGCACCGCAGTGGCGGGCATGCGGGCTCCCGAAGCGGACCGCGCGCCCGGATCGTCCTCGGGCGAGGGATCGTCCGCGGGCTCCGCCAGGTCGCGCAGGTGGTCGATGTCGACCGTCTTGCGGTTGCGGTAGAGAGCCAGGATGATCGCCAGGCCGACTCCCACCTCGGCCGCGGCGATCACGATGACGAACAGGGTCAGCACCTGGCCGCTGTGGAGCCGGTCGCCCAGCCACACGTCGAAGGCGACGAGGTTGAGGTTGACGGCGTTGAGCATCAGCTCGACCGACATCAGCACGAGGATCGTGTTACGGCGGGCGAGCACACCGTAGACGCCGATGGAGAACAGGAGGGCGGCAACCAGCGCCGGGTAGACGATGTGCACTAATGACCCCCGGTCTGATCGGTCGGCGACTCCTTGGACGCCCCCGTACGGGATGGGTCGGCATCGGGCCCGTCCGCAAGACCACCCGCACCCGGCTCCCCATCAGAACCGTCCGCGGGGTTCGCCGGGCTCGGGGGGCCGCCGCGGATGTCGGTGCGGGAGAGGACGATGGCGCCGATCAGGGCGGCCAGCAGCAGCACGGACAGCGCCTCGAACGGGAGCACCCACGTGCTGAAGATGCTCGCCCCCAGCTCGCGGGCGGCGCCGGCGCCCGGCGTCAGCGGCGCGTAGGCGGTGCGGAAGCCGTCGATCACCACCGTCACCAGGACGCCCGCGGTCGCCACCGCCACCACGGCCGCCGCCACGCGGTTGCCGCTGTCGAGGTCGTCGGAGCGGCCGACCGGCGCCCGGGTCAGCATGATCCCGAACAGCAGCAGGACGATCACGGCGCCCACGTAGATGAGCACCTGCACCCACGCCACGAACTCGGCCGTGAGCACCAGGTAGCAGCCCGCGAGCGCACCGAACGCGACGACCAGCCACAGGGCCGCGTGGACGAGCTGTTTCGTGGTGACGACGAGCAGCGCCGAACCGATCGCCACCGCTCCCAGGAGCAAGAAGACGATCTCTTGTCCGGTGGGTGACAAATAGGAGGGCACCGCCTCGGTCACTACTCCTCCTCGGGCTCCCTTGGCTCTTCATGACCGAGCCGACCGGGCGGGCGGATGGAACGAGGATCTGCCATCCGGCGCCTTCGCGGTCTCGCGCTTGAAGTCTGCTCCCCCGAGCCATGCTCCGGCCGTGATTCCTCACGGCCTGTGGAAAACTCCGGTCCTGCTCCCTCGCCTGTGGATGAATCCTGACCTTCGTCCACCGCCGACGTCTCGCCTGCGGCCTCGTAAGGCGCGCGATCGGAGTCCTCCGCCGGCACGTCGCCGGCTGCGGAGCCCGTGTCGTCCGCCCGACTCCCGGCGGCTTCGGGAGCCGTTGGGGTCGTGGGGCTCTCGGCGCCAGCGCTCGGCGGGTTGTCGGCTGGGAGCGCGCCGGGCGGCCGGATGGCGCGCACGTTCGTCACGGCCCTGCGCGGCCGGCGACCCGCTGCCGCCTCGGGCACCCGGCGTCCGGAGCCCGCTCCAGAACCCGCTCCGGAACTTTCCGGCGCGGAGCCTTCCCGCACAGAGCCTCCCGGCGCGGAGCCCTCCGGCGCCGAGCCCTCCGGCGCCGAGCCTTCCCGCACAGAGCCCCCCGGCGCGGAGCCTTCCCGCGCGGAGCCGCTCTCCGGTGCGACACCTCCCGCCTGTGCGGCATCCCCAGCCGGCGCGGCCTCGCCTTCCGCCGCAGGTCCTCCGGCCGCCGCAGGTCCTCCGGCCGCCGCAGGTCCTCCGGCCGCCGCAGGTCCT
>NZ_JAPNNL010000072.1 GCF_027620315.1 Nonomuraea corallina
GACGACCAGGCCCTGGTACGCGCCGGGCTCCAGGTCGTGCTGGCGGCGGAGGACGGGCTGGAGGCGGCCGGGGAGGCCACCGACGGCGAGGAGGCCATCACCGCCGCCCGGGTCCTGCGCCCCGACGTCGTGCTGCTCGACATCCAGATGCCGAACCTGGACGGCCTGGCCGCCGCCCGCCGCATCCTGGCGGCGGAGAACCCGCCCAAAGTGATCATGATGACCACCTTCGGCAGCGACGAGAACCTCTACGCGGCGCTGCGCGCGGGCGTCAGCGGGTTCATGCTCAAGACCTCGCCGCCCGAGCAGCTCGTGGCCGCCATCCGGGCCGCCGCCGCCGGCGACGCGCTCATCGACCCTGCGGTCACCACCCGGATCATCTCCGCCTTCGCCGGCCGCACCGACCCGGACTCGCCGCCGGGGCTGGCCGGGCTCGCCGACGCCCAGCTCGACGTCGTCAAGCTGGTGGCGCGCGGCCTCACGAACCGGCAGATCGGCCAGACCCTGGCCATGCCGGAGCCGGAGGTGCAGGCGACGGTCCGGGGGCTGCTGGAGCATCTGGGGCTGTTCGACCGGGCGCAGCTCGTGGTGGCCGCCTACGAGTCCGGCCTGGTGACGCCGGGCAGCACCCCGACAAAATAGCCGGACATATCGTCCCTTCGGTGCAAAAAATCACCCCGTACTAGGCTGGGGGTCGTGGCACAACTGCGCATCGCCCTGGCCCAGACGAACCCGACCGTAGGCGACCTGGCCGGCAACGCCGACAAACTCGTGGCGTGGGCCCGGCAGGCCGCCGACCGCGGCGCCCACCTCGCCGTGTTCACCGAGATGTTCCTCACCGGCTACCCCGTCGAGGACCTCGTGCTGCGCACCTCCTTCGTGGACGCCTCCATCGCCGCGATCGAGGAGTTGGCGCTCCGCCTCGACCGGGAAGGGCTCGGCGACCTGCCGGTGGTGGTCGGCTACGTGGACCGGGCCGGCCTGGCGCCCCGGGTCGGCCAGCCCAAGGGCGCCCCGCTCGACGCCGCCGCCCTGCTCCACCGGGGCCGCGTGGTGGCCCGCACCGCCAAGCACCACCTGCCGAACTACGGGGTGTTCGACGAGTACCGCTACTTCGTCCGCGGCGACCGGCTGCCGATCTTCCGGCTGCACGGGGTGGACGTGGCCGTCGCGGTCTGCGAGGACCTCTGGCAGGAGGGCGGCCCGGTGGCCGTCGTCGGCCGGGCCGGCGCGGGCCTGGTCGTGGTGCCGAACGCGTCCCCGTACGAGAAGGAGAAGGACGACGTCCGCCTGGAGCTGTGCGCGCGCCGGGCGCGCGAGGCCGGTTGCGCGCTCGCCTACGCCAACCAGGTCGGCGGTCAGGACGAGCTGGTCTTCGACGGCGACTCGCTGGTGGTGGACGCGGACGGCGAGCTGGTGGCGCGGGCCGCCCAGTTCCGTGAGGAGCTGCTGGTCTGCGACCTCGACCTGCCGGTCTCGTCCGCCGAGCCGGGATCCTTCCCGTACGACGCCGGCGACGGCACCACCATCACCGTGGACCGGCTGGTGCTGTCCGACGAGCCGGTCGCCCCGTACGAGCCGGAACCCCCGAGCGTCGCCGAGCCGCTGGACACGCCCGCCCAGGTGTACGCGGCGCTGGTTCTGGCGGTGCGCGACTACGTGGCCAAGAACGGGTTCGAGTCCGTCATCCTGGGGCTGTCGGGCGGCATCGACTCGGCGCTCACCGCCACCATCGCCGCCGACGCCATCGGGCCCTCGCGGGTGCACGTGGTGCTCATGCCCTCCCGCTACTCCTCCGAGCACTCGCTGGCCGACGCCCAGGACCTGGTCCGGCGGCAGGGGCTGCGGGCTCGGGTGGCGCCCATCGCCGAGATCGTGAACGCCTTCGAGAAGGAGATCGAGCTGTCCGGCCTGGCCGCCGAGAACCTCCAGGCCCGGGTCCGCGGCATGATCCTCATGGGCCTGTCCAACCAGCACGGCCACCTGGTGCTCACCACCGGCAACAAGAGCGAGCTGGCCACCGGCTACTCCACCCTCTACGGCGACTCGGCGGGCGGCTTCGCGCCGATCAAGGACGTGCCGAAGCTCATGGTGTGGGAGCTGTCCCGGTGGCGCAACGCCCACACCGACCCGTCGTTCCTGCTCGACGCCGAAGAGCCGATCCCGCCCAACTCGATCACCAAGGAACCCAGCGCCGAGCTCCGCCCCGACCAGCGCGACACCGACTCCCTGCCGCCGTACGAGATCCTGGACCGGCTGCTGGACGACTACGTGGAGAAGGACATGGGCTCGGCGGAGCTCATCGCCGCCGGGCACGACCCCGCGCTGGTCGCCCGGGTCATCCGGCTGGTGGACGTGGCCGAGTACAAGCGCCGCCAGTATCCGCCGGGCCCCAAGATCACCCCGAAGAACTTCGGCCGCGACCGCCGCCTGCCCATCACCAACCGCTGGCGCGAGACCACGTAGTGTTCGATCGCCGATCTGTCAGGCCAGCAGGAGGGTCAGGCCGCCGAGGGTGTAGCAGAGCATGAGGACGAACAGGGGGATCTGGCCCGCGACCGCCCTGGCCGGCGGGAGCAGCCGGACCGAGCGGTCGTGGGCCGCCACCACGCCCGCCACGTGACCGGCGACGATGGCCAGCACCTGCACGGTGGCGATCACCGGGGCGGACACCAGTTCCCTGTCGACCTCGGCGTCGAGCCCGAGGGAGAGGATGATCGCGCGCTGGCCCTCGATGACCAGCAGCGAGAAGTAGTGCGCGATCAGGTAGCCGATGGCGATCGGCACCAGGGAGTGGGCGAAGCGCGGGGCCAGGCCGCGGGCGCCGCCGATCCGGCCGGCCAGCCACAGGCAGCTCCCGTACAGCAGGGCGACGGCGGCGATGGCGGCGAGCAGGCCGGCGGTGCCGAGTCCGGTGCGGCCGAGCGGGCCTGACTGGAGGGCGTCCACCCAGGCGGGGCTGGTGGAGAAGCCGTCGTAGCCGGTGCTGCCGAGCAGCACGCACACGGTGGCGACCAGGCCGGGGGCCGGCTGGATGGCGTCCAGGCCGTCGAAGGGGCCGCGGAGCACGAGGACGCCGTCGGCGCGGCGGCCGAGGGGGGCGAGCTGGCCGGCCAGGGTCGAGTACACCTCGAACGGGTCGCCGCGTTCCAGCCACGCGTGCCCGTACCTGAGGGTTCCCGTGATCTGCGCGGCCGCGTACAGGGCGAGGAAGGCGAGGAGGGTGGCCGGCGCGGCGGGTTCGGGGGCGACGAGCTCCATCCAGGTGAAGGCGAGCAGGCCGAGCGCGGCGGGCCAGTAGCCGAGGCGCGGCGGCAGCGGGCGGCGGGCGCGGTCGGGCAGCAGGCGCAACGGGTTCAGCAGCCGCCACACCGGGCCGAACAGCAGCGACGCGGGGATCAGGCCGACCCAGAAGAGCACGTAGATCAGGTACGCGCCGGCGTTCGGGGATTCGGGGCCGAACAGCAGCCAGCCGACGGTGTAGGCCGCGGCGAGCAGCGTGAGGACGCGGAGCGGACGGGCGGGGAGGCGGAGGTTCAGGGGCACGCCGGCGCGGTCGCCGCGGAAGCGGGAGTCGGCCCAGAGCAGGCCGAGCGCCAGGAAGGAGACGACGAGGGCGGCCAGCGCCCCGGCGTAGGCGTAGAAGAGCGGGATCGGCAGGTCGGCCCGGTCACCGACGCCGTGCGCGAACAGCGCCCCGACCTCCCGGACGACCTCCCGCACCGCCCCCCAGGTCGCGGTCGCGTCCGACGCCGCCGTCACGGGTACGGTCGCGTCCGACGCGGCCATCACAGGCGCGGTCGCGTCCGACGCCGCGGTCATGGGCGCGGTGTGGAGCGTGGTCACCGGACCGCCAGCTGGACGAGGACCAGGCCGCTCTCGTGCGTCTCCACCTCGAACACCCCGGTCATGTCCGCCACGAAGCGCACCGTGGCCGGTTCGCCGGGCCGCAGGTCCGCCGTGACGTCGTAGCCGTGGACGTGCAGTTCGTCGGCGACGTCGCTGGTGACGGTGATGCTGACGGTCCGGCCGCGGGCGACCTCCAGCCACCCGGACGGGGGTCGCACCCGCCCCGCCTCGATGGCGATGTCCGCGTGCGCCTCCCCCGGTACGGGGGCCGCCGTGGCGACCTGGTGGCTGTTGCCCGGCCGATGGTGGGTGTCCGACAACGTGCCGCACCCGGCCAGGACAAGGGCCGCCAGGAGAAACGGCACCGCGCCGCCGCGTCCGGTCACGCGGGGACCTCCGCCTCGTCGGCGGCCTTCTCCGGCGTACGGGTGCGGCGCGGGGCGAGCCGGACCACGGCCCAGAGCACCCACACGCCCGTCAGCAGCCCCCGTACCCAGCCGGGACCGAGCGGGACGAGCGGGATGAGCCCGATCACGCGGTCATAGGCGTCCGCCGCGGCCAGCGCGCCGAGCACGATCGTGAACCAGGCGAACGCCCCCGGCCGCAGCGCCGCGCCCAGGCAGAGCCACCAGCCGGCCATCAGCAGCAGCGCCACCCCGGTCAGGTACGGCCGGTCCATGGCGGCCCCCGCCACGTCCAGCGCCAGCCCGGCCAGCCCCACGATCGACCCGGCGGCGATCAGGCGCAGCCGCCGCTCCCCCGGCTCGCGCGCGGCCGCCGGCACCCCGTTCTCCGCCGGGCCGCCGCGCCGTCGCCGGGCCGAGCGCTGGGCCCGTACCCAGAACAGGACCGCGACCAGCCCCAGGACGAGCGAGCCTCCCAGGGCGAGCTGGGTCTCCACCCGGCCGAAGCCGGAGGCGCCGAACCAGTCGCAGCCCGCCGGCAGGCGGGCCTGGGCGGCGTTGAAGTCGGAGCACAGGAACAGCTTGGCGACCTTGACGGGTTCGGCCAGCACGCGACTGGAGCCGCCCGACAGCTCGGGCGCCCGCGCGCCGCAGCGGGGCAGCGCCGCGGGCGAGGTCGTGGCGACGTCGCTCTGCCAGCAGTTGCCGGCGCCCTGGCCGTCCCACCAGACGTCCATGCCGTTGGGCCGGTGTTCGCCGGTGGGGCTGACGCCGAGCACGTTGCCCTCGAAGCGGTTGTCGTTGGAGGTGTCGGCCTGCTTGGCCAGGTCACCTTCGCCGCGGATGAAGGCGGGCACGCCGAAGAGCTGGAAGGCGGCGGCGCGGTTGTTCCACAGGTGGTTGTCCCTGAACACGTTGTAGTTGCCGCCGGCCACGATGACGCCGGTGCCGGGCGGGACGCCGACCTGGGGGCAGACGACGCCCTGCTCGTAGCCGCGTTCGGCGGGCGGCCGCGAGCAGGTGCCGTCGCGGGTGTACCGGTAGTAGTCGCGGTTGTTGTCGTAGATCTTGTTGTTCTCGAACAGCGCGTGGTTCTGCGGCAGGCCGGGGTGGTCGGGCCAGAGGCTGTCCATCGTGGCGCCGACCATGTTGTCGTAGAACTCGTTGTCGTGCGCCCACACCGAGTCGCCCGCGGTGCCGGAGTAGCCCAGCGCGTTGTCGTGGCTCTTGCAGCGGCGGATCTCGATGGAGTAGCGGGGCACGTCGTGGCCGCGGCCGCTGTTGATGTCGGAGGCGCTGCCGGGGTAGAGGCCGCCGTCGCCGTTGCCGTACGACTCGCAGTCGGTGTAGAGGCCGTGGTCGCTGGCGAAGGTGAGGAAGCCGTACTCGTCGTTCCAGCGAGTGAGTACGCGGTCGATGACGAATCCGTCGGTTTCGAGCACGTACAGGGAGTTGAAGGTGGTGCGCTGGGCGGTGAGGTTGACGAAGTAGACGCCGTCGGCGCGGTCGGCCCTGATGGCGTTCAGCTTGCGGTACTCGGCGTCGACGATCACGTCGAGCGGTCCGGCGCCGGTGCCCTCGATCTGCAGGTCCTTCTTGCCGAGGATGGCGACGAGGTTCTGGTTGTGCGGGCACTGGACCTGCTGCTCGAAGCTGAGGATCTGGTAGCCCCAGTCGGACCAGCGGGCGGGGAGCTGGGCGCAGGCGCCCGTGGGCGGGGGCAGGCTCGGTTCCTCGCGGTAGAGGCCGGGCAGCATCGCGATCGTCATGCCGGGCTTGTCGACCTGGTCGACCGCCTCCTGAAGGTGTCTGAACCCGTCCTTCTGGCAGGCGGCGAAGAGGCGGAGGTTGCGTTCCTTCAGCTCGGCGGGGAAGCCGGAGACGCGCCGTTCGAAGTCGGCCCTGTCGGTCTTGCACACCAGCAGGTCGGGCTCGCCGGTGCGCAGCGTGGGGACGCTGCCGGACCCGTCGGGGAACGTGACGGGCCGTTCCTCGTGTGCCAGCGCCGCGCCGGCGGGCGCCAGCAGGGCCAGGGCGAGCAGCACGAGCACGGCGATCCGGCGTAAGGGGCGCATGATCGCGAGACTAGAGCAACGCTCACCTTCTGCCTAGGGCTGCTTAGGGCTGCCCAGGGCTGCGTGGGGGCCGCGGCGGTCGCCGGCGGGGTCAGGCGCGCGGGGCGAAGCCCGCCATGGCGTGGTCGACGACGCGTTCGGCCAGGTCCTCCGGGAGGTCGCCCTCCGGGCCCCACTTGTTGAAGAAGATCATGGCGCCCGTCAGCAGCGCCATGGCCAGATCGACGTCCAGGTCGGGGCGGAGCTCGCCATTGGCGACGCCGCGGCTGAGCACCTCCCGCATCGCCACCCGCCGTGGCTCCAGCGCCAGCTTGTAGAAGCGCTCGCTGACGCGCTTGGAACGGTCGCTCTCGCTCAGCGCCACGTTCATCGCGCAGCGGGCCCGGCGTTGACCGGCCTCCCGGCGCGCGAGGTCGAGCAGGGCGACCAGGTCGTCGCGCACCGACTCGCCCGCCAGCGGCGGGAGCGGATGGCGGATGGTCGCCAGCGCGTCGACGACCAGGTCCTCCTTGTTGGCCCAGCGCCGGTAGATCGTGGTCTTGCCCACGCCCGCGCGGGCCGCGATCGCCTCCATGGACAGCTCGGCGACCCCCATGCCGTCGGCGATCAGGTCGAGGGTGGCCGCGATGATCGCCTTCTCGGCCCGCTCACTGCGCGGGCGGCCCGCCCTGGACTGGTGCTCGGTCGTCATGTCGGCCCAAGACTACCGGCCGGTTCGGGCTGATCGGCCTGCCGGACGGTACGTGGCTTGCCGGGCATCCAGCGGGCCACCACCGCGGCCCCGATCAGGGCGATCACCGCCGAGGCCAGGGAGGTGACGTGCATGCCGTGCACGAACGCCTCGCCCGCCTCGGCCATCAGGGTCGCGCCGCGCTCGCCGAGCCGGCTCGCCACCTCGGCCGTCGCCATGATGGACTCGCCGCCCGCGTGCCGCACGTCCGCGGGCAGGCCCTCCAGCGCGGGCGCGATCTCGCCGCGGTAGCTGGACGACAGCACCGAGCCCAGCACGGCCACGCCGAGCGCGCCGGCGACCTGGCGGACGGTGTTGCTCATGGCCGAGCCGACCCCGGCCTTCTCGCGCGGCAGCGCCTCCATGATGGCCGTCGTGGCGGGCGGCATGATGTTGGCCATCGCGGCGCCCTGCACGAAGAACACGGCCAGCAGCACCGGGACCGGCGTGTGCAGGTCGAAGAACGTGTAGCAGAACAGGATCGCCGTCAGCACCAGCAGGCTCGCGGTGGCCGACACCTTGGCCCCGACCTTCTCGTTCACCCGCTGGCTGAGCGGCGCGAAGATGAGCTGCGCCACCGCGAACGGCAGCATGAGCGCCCCCGCCTGCACCGGGCTGAACCCCAACGCCACCTGCAGGTAGAAGGTGAGGAAGAACATCCCGCCCATCATCGCGAAGAAGACGATGCCGATGGTGGCGATGGCCGAGCTGAACCGGACGTCGCGGAAGTAGCGGACGTCGAAGGCCGGGTGGTCGATGCGCCGTTCCCACCAGACGAACGCCGCCAGCACCACGGCGCCGGCCAGCACCGGCACGAGCACCTCGGCCGTGGCGACGGTGGCCAGCTCGCCGCCGCGGATGATGCCGTAGACGACGGCGACCAGGCCGACGATCGACAGCAGCACGCCCACCGGGTCGAGCCGCGACGGCTTGGGGTCACGCGACTCGGGCACGATCGGGACGATCAGCGCCATGCTGATCAGCACGATCGGCACGTTGATCAGGAAGACCGAGCCCCACCAGAAGCGCTCCAGGAGCAGCCCGCCGGTGATGGGCCCGATGGCGACGGCCAGCCCGACCCCGGCCGCCCACACGCCGATCGCCTTCCCTCGCTCCCGTGGCGGGAAGACGTTGGAGATGATCGCCAGCGTGGCCGGCATGATCGCCGCACCGCCGACGCCCATCGCCGCCCGCGCCAGGATCAGCTGCGTCGGGTCCTGGGCATAGGCGCTGACCAGCGACGACAGGCCGAACAGCACCATGCCGACGATCAGCATGCGCTTGCGGCCGGTGCGGTCGCCGATCACGCCGAAGGTGAACAGCAGGCCGGCGAAGACGAGCGTGTAGGAGTTGATCGCCCATTCCAGCTCGCCCTGGGTGGCGCCCAGCCCGGCCACCGGGTCGGCGATGGTCTTCATCGCCACGTTGAGGATCGTGTTGTCGAGCACGACCGCCAGCAGGCTGAACACCAGCACGCCAAGGATCGCCCACCGGCGTGGATGCCCCGCGTTCTCGTCCATGAGCACACCTGATTTCGACACGGCTACGTTGCGCACCGCGACGGTATCCCACCATGTTCCGATACGCAACCGTATCGTTTCGTATCAGCTCGCGGCGGACCCCTCCGGCACCTTCACGGCGTCGCCGGGGGCGGGCGCGGGCTTCGTGCCGCGGCGCCAGAACGGCAGCGCCACCAGCACCATCACCACGCCCAGCAGCCCGGCGACCGCGAACGCCCACGGCGCTCCGTAGAGGTCGATGACCTTCCCCGCGATGGGCGCCGAGGCCGCGCCGCCGATCAGCAGCGCGGTGCCGTGCAGGCCCATCGCCTCCCCCCGCGCGGCCGCGGGCACCCAGCGGGTGAGCGTCTCGACGGTGGACGTCAGCGCGGGCGCGCAGAGCAGGCCGGCGGGCAGCAGCGCCAGCACCAGCCACCACCAGCCGCCGGAGACCAGCATCACCGGCACGGTGAGCAGCCCCATCAGGCCGATGAGCACGAGCGGCGAGAATCCGCGCGAGAGCATCCCGTAGAGGAACCCGCCCATCAGCGAGTAGAGGCACCAGATGCCGATGGCCAGGCCGATCCACCCGGTGTAACCGCTGCCCTTCATCGTGCCGACCATGGCCAGCTCGGTCGCGGTGAGCACGAACGTGGCGGCCGCGGCGGTGCCGAGCAGCGCCACCAGCCGGGGCGTGACCCAGACCCGCCGGGGGACCTTGACCTCCCGCTCCTCCAGCTCGGCCGCCGACCTGGTCGGCGGGTCGAGCAGCAGGAGCCCGACCCCGGCGCCGGTGGTGCCGATCGCGATGGCGGCCATCGTCGCCCCGCTGCCGAACGCGGTGATGCCGAGGACCGCCAGCGCGGGCCCGGTCATGTAGGACACCTCGACGAACATCGAGTCGAACGAGAACGCCGTGCGGCGCTGCTCCAGCGGCACCATGGCGGCCAGGCACTGGCGGATCACCCCGAACACGGGCAGCGCGAGCAGCCCGGCCACCGCCGCCGCGACGATCAGCACCGGATAGGGCAGCGCCCAGGCGCACGACCAGAACACCGCCTGCGCGACCGTCGTGACGAACAGGACCGGGCGCAGACCGTAACGGTCGACGCATCGGCCGGCCAGCGGAGAACCCGCCGCCATGCCGATGGTGCTCGCCGCCGTCACCGCCCCGGCCGCGGTGTAGCCCAGCTTGAGTGTCTCCAGGACGTGCAACGTCAAGGACATGCCCATGGCCGTCATGGGCACCCGCGCGGCCAGGCCCACGCTCAGGAGCACACCCACGCCAGGCAACCGGAACAGACGCCGGTAAGGATCGAGAACCATCTTTATTGCTGACCTCCCGGACCATTGTTCCAGCCCGCACCGACAGTTCCGCGACAGGTTTTCGCCGCACGGCCACCGCCTGGCATCATCGGGAGTGAGTCCGGGGACGCCACCGGGGCGCCTCGAGACGCTTCCGGAGGTCGACCTCATGTCTTCAACCACCCTGTACGGCGGCGCGTCCGGCCGCCGCGTCACCGTGCGCGACCTCGCCGCGGCCAAACAGCGCGGAGAACGGTGGCCGATGGTCACCGCCTACGACGCGATGACGGCCCGGGTGTTCGACGCGGCGGGCATCCCCGTCCTGCTGGTGGGCGACTCCGCCGCCATGGTCGTGTACGGCTACGACTCCACCCTGCCGGTCACCGTCGACGACCTGCTGCCGCTGACCGCGGCCGTGGTGCGCGGCTCGTCGCGCGCGCTCGTGGTCGCCGACCTGCCGTTCGGCTCGTACCAGACCTCACCGGGGCAGGCGCTGGAGTCGGCCGCCCGGTTTATGAAGGAGGCCGGCGCGCACGCGGTCAAGCTGGAGGGCGGCCGCCGGATCGCGCCCCAGGTCGAGGCGCTCGTCTCGGCGGGCGTGCCGGTCATGGCGCACCTCGGCCTGACCCCGCAGTCGGTCAACGTGTTCGGCGGCTACCGCGTCCAGGGGCGCGGAGCGGCGGGCGACGAGCTGATGGCCGACGCCAAGGACCTGCAGCGGGCCGGCGCGTTCTCGGTCGTGCTCGAATGCGTCCCCGCCGACCTGGCCGAACGGGTCACGGCCTCGCTGGACATCCCCACCGTCGGCATCGGCGCGGGCCCGGCCACCGACGCCCAGGTTCTCGTCTGGCAGGACATGGTGGGGCTGACGCCCCGCCCGGCCCGCTTCGTCAAGCGCTACGCCGACCTGGGCGCCGACCTCGACCGGGCCGCGCGCGCCTTCGCCGCCGACGTGGTCAGCGGCTCCTTCCCCGGCCCGGAGCACGCCTACACCTGAGCCGTCGTTCCGGACGGCCGCCCTCCGGGCGGTCACCCGGCCGGACGCGCAGGCGGCCCTCCGGACGGTTCTCCGGGGGTCATCCGGGGATCATCCGGGGGTCATCCGGGGGTCATTCGGGGGCGAGGGTGGCCGGGTCGGTGTTGGAGCCGCACACCAGCACCGCGACCCGCTCGCCGGGCGCGGGGGTGTAGGCGCCCGACAGCAGCGCGGCGTACGCGGTCGCGCCGCCGTGCTCGGCGACCAGGCGGTGCCTGTCCCAGAGGGCTCGCCTGGCGGCCACGATCGCCTCCTCGGTGACCAGCACGCTGTCCGCACCGGCCGCCGCGAGTATCCCGTGGGCGAGCTCGCCGAGGGCGGTCGCGCCCAGCGAGTCGGCCGCCACCCCGCCCACCTCCACGGCCACCGGCCGGCCCGCCTTGCGCGCTTCGTGGAAGGTCGGGATCCGCTCCGGCTCCACGGCGACGATCCGCGGCCCCCCACCCCCACACTCGGACACCGCACCGGATCCAGCAGGCGACCCGGACCGCCCGGCAGCCTCAGCACCGGAATCGGACAGAGACCCGGACCGCCCCGCGGCCTCAGCACCGGAACCCGACAGAGACCCGGACCGCCCCGCGGCCTCAACGCCGGAACCGGACGGCGACGCGACCGAGCCGGCGCCGAGGGCGACGCCCGCGGCGAAGCCGCCGCCGCCGACGGCGACCAGGATCGTGTCGACCCCGCCCGTCTGCGCCATCAGCTCCAGCCCGGTGGTGCCCTGCCCGGCCACCACCTCGGCCTGGTCGTAGGCGTGCACCGGCAGCGCGCCCGTCTCGGCGGCGCGCTTGACCGCCGCCTCCGCCGCCTCGGCGTACACGGCGCCCACCTGGTTGATCCGGGCGCCGAGCGCCCGCAGCCCGGCCAGCTTGACCGGGCTGGTCACCTCGGGCACGAAGATCTCCGCCCGCGCTCCCAGCGCCCGCGCCGCGTACGCGACCGCCAGCCCGTGGTTGCCCCCACTGGCGGCGATCACCCCGGCGGCGGGGATCCCGTCCGCCGCCAGCATCCGGTTGAACGCCCCGCGCACCTTGAACGACCCGGAGTGCTGCAGCAGCTCCAGCTTGAGCACGAGCCCCGGTGCGACCTCCAGGACCGGGGTGCGCAGCACGTACGCCCCGATCCGGCCGGCCGCCGCCACCACGTCCGCGTACGCCACCCTCACAGCTCCCCCTCGATCATCCGTTTGAGCCGTGCTATCCGCTCCTCGTCGCGCCGGTAGAACACCCACTGCCTGATCCGCTTGCCGCGGATCAGGCCGGCGCGCTCCAGGATCTTGAGATGGCCGGTGGCGCTGGGCTGGGTCATGCCGAGCTTGGCCGCGATGGAGCGGCCGCACACCCCGTCGGTCACGAGGTCGCCGTCGACCTGGGCGGGGAAGTGGGCCACCGGGTCCTTGAGCCAGCGCAGGATCATCAGGCGCGGCTCGCTGGCCACGGCGCGGAGCTCGGACAGCATTGAGGCATTTTCCTCAATGCCTAAGGGCTACGTCAACGCCTGCTCGAAGTCCGCCCAGAGATCCTCGGCGTGCTCGATGCCCACGGCCACCCGTACCGTGCCCTCGCCGATGCCGTGCCTGGCCAGTTCGTCGGCGCTGAGCGAGCGGTGCGAGGTGGTGGCCGGGTGCAGGATGAGCGTCTCGACGCCGCCGAGCGAGGGCGCGACCAGCGCGAGCCGTACCGACCGCATGAACCTCTCCCCCGCCGGGCGCCCGCCCGCCAGGTCGAAGGCGAAGACGCCGCCGAAGTCGGGCAGCAGCTTGCCCGCCACCTCGTACGACGGGTGCGAGGGCAGCCCCGGCCAGTGCACGGCGGTCACCGACGGATGCTCCGCCAGGCGGGTGGCGAGCAGCCGGGTGTTGGCGCAGTGGCGTTCCATGCGCAGCGCCAGCGTCTGCATCCCGCGCAGGCTGAGCCAGGCGGCGAACGGGTCGGGCGTGGGCCCCAGCTCGTTCGCGAAACCCCAGACCTCGCGGTGGAGCGCGTCGTCGGCGAAGACCGCCATGCCGCCGACCACGTCCGTGTGCCCGGACAGGTACTTCGTGGTGGAGTGGACCACGATGTCCGCGCCGTGCTCGATCGGGCGGCACAGCAGGGGCGTGGCGAAGGTGTTGTCGACCACGCTGATCAGCCCTAGTGCGCGGGCCACCCCGCACATCGCGGGCAGGTCGGCGACCTGGCCCATCGGGTTGGCGATGGTCTCCAGGTAGACGAGCCTCGTCTCGGGCCGGACGGCGGCCCGCAGCGCGGTGGGGTCGTGCTCGGGCACGTAGCTGACCTCCACGCCGTACCGGGAGACCAGCTTGTTGATCATGCCGGCGGTGCCGCCGTACAGGGCCCGCTGGGCGATCAGGTGGTCACCCGGCTTGAGCAGGGCGAGCAGCACGGTGTTGATGGCGCCCATGCCGGAGCCGGTGGCGACGCCCGCGACGCCGCCCTCCAGTCCGGAGACGGCCTGCTCCAGGGAGCGGACCGTGGGGTTGCCGTAGCGGCCGTAGGAGAACGGGCCGTCGGGCCTGCTCATGCCGTCGGCCATGGTCTCGGGGTCGTCGAAGGAGAACCCGGAGGTCTGGTAGATGGGCACGGTGATCGGGCGGCTGCCTTCGATCACGGGGTGGGGAACGTGAACCGTGCGGGTTTCAGGGCGGTAGTCGGTCATGTATGCAGGATCTCCGGGAAAGTGGTGCGAGATCAGGGCCAATCCCACAATATTGGTCCATGAATGGGGCCAATACCGACCACCTCGTCGATCTGCTCGGCCGCTGGGCGTCCGGTCGCGGGCCGCTCTACCTGCTGCTCGCGGCCCGGCTGCGGGCGCTCATCGACGACGGCGTGCTGCACCCCGGCGAACCGCTGCCACCGGACCGGGTGCTGGCCGGACGCCTGGCGGTCGGCAGAGGGACCGTGGTGGCCGCGTACGAGCTGCTCCAGCGGGAAGGGCGGGTGCTGCGGCGGCAGGGCAGCGGCACCCGGGTCGCCGAGCTGGACCTGCCCGGCCTCCGCACCTCCGACGGGGTGACGACGAACCCGTTGCTGCTGCACATCCTGCACCCGCCCGACGGGGCCATGCTGCTGACCTGCGCCGCCCCCGACGAGCCGCCCCCGGAGCTGGCGGAGGCGTACGAGGAGGCGGCCGGGCGCCTGGCGGGCATGCGCGACCTGGGCTACCAGCCCGCCGGCCAGCCGGACCTGTGCGAGGCGGTGGCGGCCTACTACCGCAGGCGCGGCCTGCCGACCACCGCACAGGAGATCATCGTGACGACCGGGGCTCAGCAGGCGCTCACCCTGCTGGCCGGGCTGCTGGTGTCGCCCGGCGACCGGGTGCTGACCGAGTCGCCCACGTACCCGGGCGCGCTGGAGGTCTTCCGACAGGCCGCGGCCTCGGTCCGCCCGGTCCTCCTGGACCCCCTGGCCCGCCCCGAGGAGTCCCCCGCTGACGAGTCCTCCCTCGGCGAGCCCCCCTTGGGCGAGTCCTCCCTGGGCGAGTCCTCCCTGGGTGGAGCCTCCCTGGGTGGAGCCTCCCTGGGCGAGTCCTCCTTGGGCGGGGGCTTGGACGCCGGGAGCCTCTTGTCCGCGGTGCCCGCCCCCGTCGCCTCGGGCCGCCGCCTCGCCCCGATCGATCTCGTACGGGCCGCGCGGGAACGCGCCGCGCTGCTCTACACCGTGCCGACCGCGAGCAACCCCACAGGGACGATCATGGACGTGCGCACCCGCCGCCGGGTGGCCGCGCTCACCGCCGAGCACGACCTGCCGGTGATCGACGACGAGGTGTGCGCGGAGCTCTGCTTCGACGGCGAGACCCCGGCCCCGCTGGCCGCCTACGCCTCCGGCAAGCAGGTGATCACCGTCGCGTCGCTCAGCAAGATGGTCTGGGGCGGCCTGCGCATCGGCTGGATCAGGGCGCCCGCCCCGCTGGTGGCCCGGCTCGCCAGGCTCCGCGCCGTGCACGACCTCGGCGGCGACGTAGTCAGCCAGCTCGCCGCCACCGCGCTGCTGCGCCGCCTCGACGAGATCAAGCACGCCCGCCTGCCGGTGCTGCGCGCCCGCCACGACCACCTGTGCGCCGAGCTGCGCGACCGGTTACCGTCCTGGTCGTTCGAGCCGGCCAGGGGCGGGCAGACGATCTGGGTACGGCTGCCGCGCGGCGAGGCCGACTCCTACGCCCAGGTCGCGCTCCGGCACGGGGTGGCGGTGCCGCCCGGCCGGTCGTTCGACCCGCTCGGCGGGCTGGCGGACCGGATGCGGCTGCACTTCCTGTTCCCCGAGGCGGAGCTGTCGGCGGCGGTGCGGGCGCTGGCGGCGGCCTGGCGGGCCTACGACGGCGTCGAGCGCCCGCCCTCCCGACCGACTCTCGTCGTCTGACGGTGATGCCCCAGATGAGCCTCGTCCCGACCGCCCGACCGCCCGACCGCCCGGCTTCCCGGCTGTGCTCGGCGCGGGGCTGGCGGGGTGTCTCGGCGGGTCCGCCAGGAGCTGACATCGCGGCGAGCCGGCGTCCGCGTACGGCAAGGTGGGGAGCATGACGTTCGTGCTCGTACACAGTCCCAGCGTGGGGCCGTCCACGTGGGGGCCGGTGGCCGCGGCGCTGGAGCGCCGGGGCCACGCGGCGGTGGTGCCCGACCTGACCGGAGTCACCGCGGGCGACCCGCCCCACTGGCCGCGCGTGGTGGAGACGGTGCGGGCCGCGGCGCCCGCGCAGGGCCCGATCGTGCTGGCCGCCCACAGCAACGCCGGGCTGTTCGTGCCGGTGATCAAGGAAGGGCTGGGCGACCGGGTGGTCGCGTGCGTGTTCGCCGACGCCCACCTGCCTCCGGAGCGCGGGCTGGTCAAGCCGGGGCAGGACGGCTTCCTGCCGTTCCTGCGCGAGCTGGCCGGGGAGAGCGGCGTGCTGCCCCGCTGGACCGACTGGTGGAGCGAGGAGGACGTGGCGCCCATGCTCCCGCCCGACCCGGCCCTGCGCGAGCGGGTGGTGGCGGAGCAGCCGCGGCTGCCGCTCGGCTTCTACACCGACCCGGTGCCGGTGCCCGCGGGCTGGGACGCGGTGCGCTGCTCGTGCCTGTGGTTCGGCCCGCCGTACGACACGGTGGCGGAGCGGGCGCGGCAGCGCGGCTGGCCGGTGCTGCGCATCCCCGGCCGTCACCTGCACCAGCTCACCGATCCCGAGGCCGTGACCACCGCGCTGCTGAAACTCTCCCGCAGATCGTGAATCCTTCACTGCCGCCGCGCGCCCCTGCCCGGGAGAGTCGTGGGCATGACGGCGATCCTGGTGAACACGCTGCGCAAGCGCTACGGCGCCTTCGAGGCGGTCAAGGGCATCTCGTTCAAGGTGCCTCACGGACAGATCTTCGCCCTGCTCGGCAGGAACGGGGCGGGCAAGACCACGACCCTGGAGCTGCTGGCCGGGTTCCAGCGCCCTGACGGCGGCTCGGTGCGGGTGCTCGGCCTCGACCCGGTGTCGGACCGGGCGGCGGTACGGCGACGTACCGGCATCATGCTCCAGGAGGCGGGGTTCTTCCCCGACCTGACCGTAAGGCAGACCGTCGACATCTGGCGCGACTTCACCTCGGCGCCGCGCCCCCGCGACGAGGCGCTGGAGCTGGCCGGGCTGGGCGGCAAGGCCACGACCCGGGTGCGCCAGCTCTCGGGCGGGGAGAAGCGGCGGCTCGACCTGGCTCTCGCCCTGCTGGGTCGGCCCGACGTGCTCTTCCTCGACGAGCCGACCGCGGGCATGGACCCGCGGGCGCGCCTGGACACCTGGCAGGTGGTGCGCGAGCTGGCCGGGCAGGGCACCACGATCCTGCTTACCACCCACTACCTGGAAGAGGCGCAGCGGCTGGCCCACGCCATGGCGATCCTGGACGAGGGCGAGATCGTCGCCGCCGGGGGCATGGCCGAGACGCTGGCCGGACTGCGCGGCCGGGTGGCGTTCCGGCTGCCCGCGGGCGTCGGGCCCGGGGAGCTGCCACTGCCGGTCACGTTCGACGGGGAGCTGGCCGTGTGCCGCGCCGGCGACCCCGACCTGGCCGCCCAGGCGCTGCTGAGCTGGGCCGCCGGGCGGGGGCTGCGGCTGGCGGGCCTGGAGGTTCGCACCGCTACTCTTGAAGACCTCTTCCTCGACCTGTCCGGGAGCGGGCGATGACCTTCGCGGCCACGTACCGGCTGGGCACCCGGCTGTTCTGGAGAGACCGGGGCATGCTCGTCGGCTCGGTCGTCACGCCGGTGGGGCTGACGATCGGGATGCCGGTCCTCATGCGGAACGTCGCCCCCGAGGGCGTAGCCGCCGCCACCCAGGTCTTCCACGGAATGATCGCGGTCGTGCTGGCCATCACCACGTTCATGACCACGGTCGTCACCCTCACCATGCGCCGCGACCAGCTCGTGCTCAAGCGGCTGCGCACGACCGAGCTGACCGACGGCCAGATCCTCGCCGGACAGCTCGCCGGCGTCGTGACCCAGACCGTGCTCCTCGTCGGGCTGTCCACGCTGGCGGTCCGCGTCCTGGCCGGCGTGCCGCTGCCGGCGAACCCACCGCTGTTCGCGGCCGCCGTCGTGACGGGCGCCGTGGTGATGGCGCTGCTGGCCGCCGCGTACACGGCCGTCATCCCGCGGGCCGAGCTGTCGGCCGCGTTCGCCATGCCGGTGTTCCTGCTGGCGGGGGTGGGCGCGGGGGTGATGGGGCCCATCCCGCTGCCGTCCTTCGCCCGGACGGCGCTGGACCTGCTGCCGACCGCCGCCGTGGCCGACGCGGTGCGCCACGGCGAGGTGCTGGCGCCCGTGCTGAACCTGGCGGTGTGGACCGTGATCGGGGTCGTGAGCCTGAGGCTCTGGTTCCGGTGGGAACCGAGGCGCTCATCATCGACGTCGTGACCTCCACCTCCGCCCGGCGCGTGGCGAGCGGCCTGCTCACCGGCGTCGCCATCGCCTACACGCTGCTCGGGCTGCTCTACTACCAGTTCGGCGTGCTGCTGGGGCTGACGGCGACGGCGATCATGCTGACTGTGGTGGCCCTGCACTACGTGAACATGCGCGCAGGACTGGGCGGGAGGCGGCCCGCCCTGTTCCCGCTCACGCTGGTGCTCCAGGCTCTCGTCACCTACGTGCCCGACGGCCTGCTGCCGTCCGGCTACTCGTCGGTGGCTGCGCCGATGCTGGCGGGAAGCGTACTGGTGCTCCTGCCGCTGCGCTGGGGCGCGCCGCTCGTCGCGGCGATGACGCTGTACGGGACGTACGCGACCTGGACCGGTCTGCCCTTCGCCATCGTGTCCTTCTTCTTCAGCCTCGCGGTTCCCATCACCGGGGCCATGATCTACACGCTGGTGCGGCTGGCCCGGCTCGCCGTCGAGCTGGAGGAGGCCAGGGCGGAGCTGGCCGAGGCCGCGGTGCTGAAGGAGCGGCTGCGCATCTCCCGCGACCTGCACGACGGTCTGGGCCGCAGCCTCACCGCCATCGCGCTCAAGGGCGACCTGGCCGGTCGGCTGCTCGACCGCGACCCGGAGTCGGCGCGGGCCGAGGTGACGGAGCTGGTCCAGGTGGCCAGGGAGGCGGCACAGGACGTGCGGCAGGTGGCGCGCGGCTATCGGGAGCTGTCGCTGATGGAGGAGACGCGCCGGGCGGTGGCGCTGCTGGAGACGTCCGGAGTGCGCTGCCAGACCCACCTGTCCGAGGTAAGGCTGCCGAAGCCGTCGGACGAAGCGCTCGCCTGGGCCGTTCGGGAGGCCGTCACCAACATCGTGCGCCACAGCCGTGCCACCACCTGCACGATCACCACGTCCCACCGCGGCGGGCGGCTGCGCCTGGAGATCGCCAACGACGGCGTCCCGGACGGCCCCGTCGTCCGCAGAGGGGGCCTGACCGGCCTGGCCGAGCGGGCCGGCCAGGCAGGCGGCACCCTCGCCACCGGGCGCGGCGACGCGGACGGGTTCCTGCTGGTGATGGAGGTGCCGGCATGACGGCGATCCGGGTGATGCTGGCCGAGGACATGCACATGATCCGCGCCGCCCTCACCGCACTGCTGCGTCTGGAGTCCGACATCGACGTGGTGGCCGAGGTCACGCGCGGCGACGAGATCGTGCCCGCGGCCCTGCGGACCCGCCCCGACGTGGCGATCGTGGACATCGACCTGCCGGTCGTCGACGGCATCACCGCCGCCGCCGAGCTGCGCGAGCGGCTCCCGGACTGCCGCGTCCTCGTGCTGACGGCGCTCGGCCGGCCCGGCCACGTGCGCTGGCGGCCGGCATCGAGGCGTTCCTGGTCAAGGACGCGCCCGGGGACCGGCTGGCCGACGCCATCCGGCGCACCGCGGCGGGGCTGCGGGTGCTCGATCCGGAGTTGGTGTCCGCCGCCATGGCGTATGGCGAGAGCCCGCTGACTCCCCGTGAGTCGACCGTACTGACGCAGGCCGCCCGAGGCGCTACGGCGGAGGAGATCGCCTCCCACCTGCACCTCTCCCCCGGCACCGTGCGCAACTACCTGACCGGAGCCATCGCCAAGACGGGCGCCCGTAACAAGATCGACGCCGTCCGTATCGCCCAGGACGCCGGCTGGCTCTGACACCGCGACCCCCGCCGGGTCACAGGCCGCGCAGGCGGAGGTAGGTGGACAGTTCGGCCGTGCCGTCGAGCATGGCCCGGCCGCGCAGGCGGAGTCTCGACCGCCAGGCGTCCAGCGCTTCCTCCAGCGGGCCGACCCCGCCGGCCTCCCGCACCCTGGCGACGGCCGCGGCGATCTGGCTCAGCGGGTAGCCGCCGCGCCGCAGTTGCCGGGCCAGGTGCGCGTCGCGGACCGCGGCGGGCGGGTAGCGGCGGTAGCCGGTCGCGGGGTCGCGTTCGGCGCGCAGGATGCCGGCCCGCTCCCACGTGCGCAGCGTCGCCGGGTGGATGCCGAGTTGGTGGGCGAGGGCGCCGACGGACGGCGCCCCGCGCACCGGCCGGTCGTCCCCGGGAACGGGGGCGAGCGCGGCCAGGGCGGCGGCCGCCTCGTCCAGGGTGGCCCGATCGCGGAGCATGTCGGCGTGGCCCCGTTCGACGAGGCGGAGTACGGCCTCCTCGTCGCCGGCGTTGGCGGCCCGCAGGATCGCGGCGGCGCCCTGGTGGCCGAACCCCGGCCGGAGCGTGAGGAAGGCGCGCAGGGCCTGGGCGTGGACCGGCGTGTACTGCCGGTAACCGTGGCCGTCGCGCGGGGCCGGAGGCAGGATCCCGTCGTCCTCGTAGTTGCGCACGGCCTGCGCGGACAGGCCGTGCTCGCGCGCGAGGTCGCTGGGCCGGAGCCGGGCGGCGCGCGTCACCCCCGCCTCCGCTCCGAGAGTCCGCGCACCGGCCGGGAGCAGCCGCTAGATGTCGGTGATGCGGATGCCGGCGTGGGCCTTGTAGCGCCGGTTGACCGAGATGATGTTCGCGGTCAGCGCCTCGACCTGGAAGGCGTTGCGCAGGCGGCCCCCGTAGACGCCCCGCACTCCGGGGATCAGGCCGGCCAGCGCCTGCACGGTGTCGGTCGCCTCCCGGTCCTCGCCGAGCACCAGCACGTCGAGGTCCACCTTCTCCACCGCGGGGTCGAGCAGCACGACGGCCGAGACGTGGTGGAACGCCGCCACCACCCGGCTGTCGGGGAGCACCGCCGCCGCCTGCTGGGCGGCGCTGCCCTCCTCGACGGCCAGCGCGTAGGCGCCCTTCTTGTCGAAGCCGAGCGGGTTCACGCAGTCGACCACGATCTTCCCGGCGAGCTGCGGGGCGAGCGACTCCAGCAGCGTCTTGTGCCCGTCGTAGGGCACCGCCACGATCACCAGGTCGGCCTCGGCGGCCACCACGGCGTTCTCCGCTCCGACGACCCCGGCCCCGGCCCCGGCCCCGGCCCCGAGGGAGTCGGCCGCCTCCTGCGCCCGCCCGGCGCTGCGCGAACCGATCAGCACCTTGAGCCCGGCCAGCGCGAACCGCCGGGCCAGCCCTTTTCCTTGGTCTCCCGTACCGCCCAGAATGCCGATGGTCAGCCCGCTCACGTCAGTCATACGACGCATCATGCCAGCAGGCGTACGGCTGCCCGACACGCCCCCGGCCGGGAAGGTCACCACACCCGCACCGTCAGGCCAGGGCGAAAGCCTCACCGCCGCCGCGGCCCGTCCGGCACGATGGGAGTCATGGATGCAGGGGCGGTCGCGCACCTTCGTGAAGTCCTCGCCGCGACCGGGTGGGTGGAGCGCACCCGCGAGCTGGGCCGGGCGCTGCGCACCACCCGTTCTCCCGGCGGCCTCTTGCTGGTGGGCACGCCCGGCGACGAGCCCTGGCATCTGACGGCGCATCTCGCCGACGAGGCCCGCCTGTCGGGGCTGCCGCAGCTCGCGCCCACCCTGGTCCGCTGGTCCCCGCCCCCGGGGGCCCCCGCCCACCTGCGCGTGGGGCTGGAGCGGATCGAGCGGGCGGCGCGCGGCGAGACGCTGTTCGTGGTGGCCGGGCAGCAGGCCCCGGTGCCGCTGCTGGAGCGGATCGACGACGCCCGCCGCACCGGCGCCACCGTCCTGGCCCTGGAGAGCGGCGACGCGGAGCTGGCCCGGCTGGCGCACGACGCGATAGCCGTCCCCGAGCACGCGCCGATCAGCTTCGACGGCGCCCAGCATCTGGTGAGCGCCGCCGCCGGCGAGATCGCCCAGCAGCCGGGGCTGCGCGAGCGGCTGGCCCGCCTGCTCGACAAGGTGAGCGGCCCGCGCCTGACCGACTAGCGCGACGGCCTTCGCCTGAGCGCGGGCCCGCCTCGGCGCGGGTCCGGCGTCGTCACCTGGGCGCGTACCCATCTCGGCGCGGGTCCGGCGCCGTCACCTGGGCGCGGGTCCGGCGCCGGCGGGGCCGGCGACCTTGTCCCGCGGCGGGCCGAGACGGGCGCTGAGCGAGGACTCCAGCTCGGCCGTGGCGTGCTCGATGGCGGCGATGACCACGGCCTGCACCGGGTCCGGCTCGCCCGACCGGGTCCGGCTCACCCGGGTGACGGCGTCGATTCGGCGGGCGCCCACGTCGCGGATGTCGCTGACGAGCACCTCGCCCTCCCGTACGTCCAGCAGGGCCAGCGTGGGCACGACCGCCACCCCCACCCCGGCGGCGACCAGCGCCAGCGTCGGCGCGAAGTCGGTGATGACGTGCACCTTGCGCGGCTCGAACCCGTGCAGCCCGGCCAGCCGGTCCAGCGCCTGCCCGCACGCCAGGTGCGGCTCGCTCGCCACCCAGGGCACGTCCGCCAGTTCGGAGACGTGCCGGGGCGGCTCGGGCCAGTCGGGCGGCACCACGACGCGATACTCGTCCACGAACAGCGGCCGGGTGACCAGGGACGGCTGGGCGAGCACGGGCCGGCTCATGTCCTGCTCGGTGATGAGCACGTCCACGGCCCCCAGCCGCAGCTCCTGCAGCGCCCCCGGCCCGAACACCTCGTGGATGGCGGGCTCCAGCTTGGGGTGCCGGACGGCGAGATCGCGCAGGGCCGGCACCAGGACGTGCTGGATCACCGTGGGGAAGGCGGCGATGCGGACCGGCCCGGCCAGCCGTTCGGTGAAGCGGGTCAGCTCCCGCCTGGCCTCGGCCAGCTCCTCCTCGACGCGCTCGGCGTACCCGGCGAGCACCCGGCCCGCGGGGGTGAGCGAGATGCGGCGCTGGGAGCGGTCGAGGAGCGGCAGCCCGACCTCCCGCTCCAGGTGGGCGAGCTGCTGGGAGACCGCCGAAGGGGTCAGGTGCAGCGCCTCGGCCGCTCGCATGACGCCGCCGCGCAGGTGGACCTCGCGCAGCACGCGTAACCGCCGGGGGTCGATGTCCACAGAGCTGAGCTTACGCGGGCACTCGGGGCCCTCGATTACCGCCCGATCCGGTGAATCCGGACAATGACCGCATGGATCTGCTCCTTGAGGCCGTCGGCTGGCTCGGCGCCGCCCTGCTCCTGGCCGGCTACGCCCTGGTCTCCTCCGCCCGTCTGAACGGCGACGGGCTCCGGTATCAGCTCATCAACCTGGTCGGCTCGGTCGCTCTCATGATCAACAGCGCGTACAACGACGCCTGGCCGTCCGCCGGACTCAACCTGGTCTGGGCCGCCATCGGGGTGGTCGCCCTGGTCAAGCTGGCCCGCCTCGCGCGGAACCGCCGGCGATGGTCGCCGACCTGAGCCCCGCGCCGGTGACCGCCCCGCCTCGGGACGAGCACCGGCGCGCGTGGCTAGTCGTCGCGCTCGTCGGCCTCGTCCCACGCCTTGTTGCGATCGGCCGCGCGCTCCAGTGCGCCCGCGGCCTCCTGCTCGGACGCGTACGGGCCCATCCGGTCCTTGTTGGGGCAGCCCGCGTCGGGCTCGACCCGCATGTGCTTGAGGCAGAACCACCACTGGCCATCGGTCACGAGCTCCATTCTGCCCCGTAGACTCGGGTTTCATGACGACACTGCTCCAGCCCGGCCGAATTTCGCCCATGCGAAAGGTTCCCGCCCACATCGAGCGGCCGGAGTACGTCGGCAAGAAGCGCCCCAAGACCGGCGAGCCGGACGTGAAGACCCCTGAGATCATCGAGCGCATGCGGGTCGCCGGCCGCCTGGCCGCCCAGGCGCTCGAAGAGGTCGGCCGGCACGCGCGGCCCGGCGTCACCACCGACGAGCTCGACCGGATCGGCCACGAGTTCCTCATCGACCACGGCGCCTACCCGAGCACGCTCGGCTACAAGGGCTACCCCAAGTCGCTGTGCACCTCGATCAACGAGGTGATCTGCCACGGCATCCCCGACGACACCGTGCTGCGCGACGGCGACATCGTCAACGTCGACATCACCGCCTACATCGGCGGCGTCCACGGCGACACCGACGCCACCTTCCTGGTCGGCGAGGTCGACGAGGAGTCGCGGCTGCTGGTCGAGCGCACCCGCGAGGCGATGATGCGGGCCATCAAGGCCGTCGCGCCGGGCCGCCAGCTCAACGTGGTCGGCCGGGTGATCGAGGCGTACGCCAAGCGGTTCGGCTACGGCGTGGTGCGCGACTTCACCGGTCACGGCATCGGCACCACCTTCCACTCCGGCCTGATGGTGCCCCACTACGACGACCCGTCGCTCCGGGTGGAGCTGGTGGCGGGCATGACGTTCACGATCGAGCCGATGCTGACGCTGGGCACGATCGACTACGAGATCTGGCCCGACAAGTGGACCGCGGTGACCAAGGACCGTAAGCGCACCGCGCAGTTCGAGCACACCATCCTGGTCACCGAGACCGGCAGCGAGATCCTCACCTCGCCCTAGGCACGACCCCCGACACGGTGGTGCCCTCGCCGGGCACGCTGCTGACCGACAGGGAGCCGCCGAGCCCGGCGAACGCGGCCCGCATGCGGGCGATGCCGCGGCCGGTCAGCGGCGGCCGGGCCCCCTTGCCGTGGTCGCTCACCGTCATCCGCAGACCGCTGGGCGCCGCCGTGACGGCGACGGACACCGTCGTGGCCTCGCTGTGCCGTTCGACGTTGTCGAGCGCGTCGGCGAGCACCGCCAGCACCCCCTTCGCGACGCGGGGCCGCACGTCGGCGTCCGGCAGCGCCCAGACCTCGACCGTGATCCCCGTACGCCGCGACCATTCGGCCAGGTGGCCTTCGAGCGCTTCGGCCAGGCTTTCCTCCCCGCGCATACGCGTCTCTTCCGTCACCGGTCCACGCCTTCCTGAGGCCGAGCGCGCCGGCCGGACCGCCGGCGTCGAGAACGCGGAACGCCGCCCCACGGCAGGCTCGCGCCGCCCCCTGTCGGAAAGGCTACCCGGCGTTCGCACGGCGTGCCGGGGGCGGATAGCAGGGCCTACCCGATCGGCTACTCGCGCTTGTCGAGCTGGTTGAGCCTGGCGAGGTAGTCGTTGTACGAGCTGAGCTCCGGGTCGCCGGAGCGGGCGGCGGAGCGGTCGTCGCGCCGGGCCTTGCGGTCCTCGCTCCGGTACCACTGCACCGCGATGGCCAGCAGCACGATGAGGGTCGGGATCTCGCCGAACCCCCACGCGATGGCGCCGCCGTTCTGCTGCTCCTGCAGCAACGGCCCGCCCCACGTCCGGCCGAGCTGCTCGTACCAGCCCGGCGCGATGAGCGTGCCGGTCATCATCAGCGCGATGCCGAAGAACGCGTGGAACGGCATGGTGACGAAGAGCAGCAGCAGCCTGCCCACGTACGGGAGCCGGTGCGGGCCGGGGTCGACCCCGATGACCACCCAGAAGAACAGGCAGCCGCTCACCAGGAAGTGAACGATCATGAAGAGGTGGCCGAGGTGCTCCTCCATGGCGGCCTCGAACAGCGGCGTGAAGTAGAGCGCGTAGGTGGACGCGATGAAGATCGCGGTGGCGATGCCCGGATGGGAGATGACGCGCACGTACCCGCTGTGGAGGATAGCGGTCAGCCACTCGCGCGGCCCGCGGTCGCCGCGCCGGGTGGCGGGCTTGAGCGCGCGCAGCGCGAGCGTGATGGGGGCGCCGAGCACCAGGAAGATCGGCACGATCATGGCCAGCGTCATGTGCTCGATCATGTGGACGTCGAACATGACCTTGGCGTAGCGGGCCACGCCGCTCTGGGTGGCGAAGGTCAGGATGACCACGCCGGCGTACCACGACGCGGTGCGGCCCCACGGCCAGGCGTCGCCGCGCCGCAGCAGGCGTACGACGCCCGCGCCGTACAGCCCGGCCAGGACGGCGGCCAGGAGCGCGAAGAACAGGTCGAACCACCACAGCGTGAAGATGTTCGACAGCGAGATCGGCGGCGGGACCGGGTAGCCGAGCAGGTCGAAGGCCCGGTCGGCGGGCAGGGTGACCGGCGGGGGCGGGGTGCGCGCCAGCGCCACCGCCAGCCCGATCGTCGCCAGCATGAGCAGCAGCTCGCCGCCCGCGAGCCGGGCGAACGCGCGCGGGCGGCCCGCGTCGAGGTCGACGAGGGTGCGCTGGCGGTGCCACCAGCCGATGTAGCCGAGCAGCACGAACGCCACGATCTTGGCCACGACGAGGACGCCGTAGCTGGAGGTCCACAGGTCGGACAGCGACGTCAGCCGCGCCAGCACGCTGAACACGCCGGACAGCCCCACCCCGGCGTAGATCCACACCGCCATCCGGGAGAAACGGCCGGCGACCACGTCGAGCTGCGGCTGCTTGAGCGCGGCGTGCAGGGCGAGCACCGCCAGCCCGCCCACCCACAGGGCCAGCGTCAGCAGGTGGAGCGTGACCGAGGTGACGGCCAGGCCGTGGTTGGGCGAGGAGGCGGAGTGGCCGGTGAGCGCCGGTGGCGTCAGCGTGACCAGCGCGAGCAGCAGCAGCCCCGCCGTCGCCCCGACGGTGATCACGCCGCGCGAGAACAGCGCGATCGACAGCCCGAACAGCACCACGAGCGTGAGCGCGATGCCGGGGCTCTCCTGCGTGGCGTAGCCGACCAGGAAGCTGCGGTTGAGGATCTGCGGGACCGGCCGCGCCCACACGTCGGAGACGCTGAAGACCATGGTGAGGAAGGCCGCCGCGGCCCAGGCGAGCCCCGCCCACGAGGCGGCGCGCACGTAACTCTGCGCGGTCCTGCCGAGCACGCCCTTGTCGCTGGGCAGCAGCAACGCGGCGGCCAGCAGCAGGCCGACCGTGGCGACGCCGGCCACGTCCATGGCCAGCTTGGAGATCGGCAGCCCCCATCGGGTCACGACTCCGGACGACGGCACGCCGAGGATGATCCTGGGGAACGCCGCGCCGCCGACGATCATGGCGATCACGAGGGCGGCGACCGCCGCCCCCGCCGCCGCGAGCGCGAGACGCGCGGCCCTGGTCACGGCTTCTTCTTCCGCGCGCTCAGCAGGAACCCGATGCCGATGCCGACGAGCGCGCCGACCACGATCAGCAGCCAGACGGGGAAGGCTGCGGCGTCGTCCTCCGCCGAGACCTCCTGAGCGGGCTGCGACCCGGCCGGCTCGGGAGCGGCCGGCTGGTCGGTCGGCTGGGCCGTCGCGCTCCCGGCCGGGGACGCGCTCTGCGTCGGCGTCGCGCTCGGTGACGGGCTCGCGCCCTTGACGGTGAACGGCACCTCGCCCTCGATCGGGTGGCCGTCGGAGGAGACGACCCGGTAGGCGATGGTGTAGTCGCCGTCGGGCAGCTCGCCCTTCAGCCGCTGCGTGACCACCCGCCCGTCCACCTCCGGGTCGCCGGACTGGTGCTGGGTGTCACCCGGACCGCGCACGCTCACGAAGGGCATGCGGATCTTGCCGGTGAACTCCAGCTTGACCTCGTCCACGGACTTGACCGTGGCGTCCTTGGCGGGGTTGCTGCTCTTGAGCGCGTCGTGGGCCAGGGCGGGCCCGGCGGTGACGACGACCAGCAGCGCGGCGAGGATCGCGGTGACGGCCGCGAGCGGGGAACTCTTCATGGCACCTCAAGGCTACCGAGCGCCCTGCCCGGTCCGTACCCCGATCAGAGACCCGCGCAGGCCAGCGCGCGCTGGTAGGCGTCGACGCTGCCCTCGGCGTCGCCGATCTCCTCCAGGGTCTCGGCTGTGGCGTACCAGGCGCCGGCCGACTGGAAGGACGACGGCATCGGCTCCAGCGCCTCACGGATTACCCGCAGGTGCCGGTCGGCCTCGGCGGCGTCGCCGCGCAGGCTGTGGGCCTTGCCCAGCAGCAGGTGAGCCTGCGGCACCTGGGCGACGGCAGTGTCGGACAGCAGGTCGGCGGCGGCGTGGCCGTGCTCCAGCGCTTTGTCGAGGTTGCCGGTCACGAACGCGACGTGCGCCAGCTCGGTACGCGCCCGTGCGCGGTCGATCACGCTGGTGGAGCTCTGCTCCTGCTCCCTGACCGCGCGGTGGAGGTGGTCGAGTACCGAGGCCGTCTCCTCCGGGTGCACCCGCCGCTTGAGCTGCGCGTACGCCACCCGCATCTTGGCCAGCAGCCGCGGGTGGTCGGTCTCGCCCATCAGCGCCAGGGCGCGCTCGGCGAAGACGAGCACCTCCTCCCGGTGGCCGGTGTAGTCGGCGGTGAAGGCGGCGTTCCAGTTGGCCGCGGCCATGGCGCGGGGGGAGCCGAGCGCCTCGGCGGCGTTGAGCAGCTCGGCGGCGAACTGCCGGGCACGCAGGTGGTCGCCGCGAACGAGGTAGGCGGCCAGCAGGGTGGCGCCCAGCTCGACCATGAGGTCGGACCACACGGGCCGGCTGGCGCTGTTCAGGAAGCTCTCGCCGATCTCGACGGCCTCGCTCAGCCGGTTGCTCTGCCGGTTGATGCGGCACAGGGCGATGGCGATCTCGATCTGACGCTCGGGCGCGAGGCCCTCGCCGCGCAGCCGCTCAAGGATCGTGATCGCCTCCTCGCGGGAGCCGCACGCCTCGGCAGCCAGGGCCAGCCCGAATTCGGTCTCTTGACGAAGGTCCGTCAAACCTGTCAGGTTATTGTCCGCGAGAAGCTCGGTGAAGCGTGTGCGGGCCTCGGCGACCTCGCCGTTCTCCAGCGCCAGCCGGGCGTAGCCGAGCGCGAGTTCGATGTCCTCCATCTGCTCGGCCGTGACACCGTTGACCAGATAGGAGAGTGAGCAGTCGAGCTTCTGCGCCAGCAGCTCCAGAACGGCTGGAGTGGGAGTGCGCTTGCCGCTCTCGATCAAGGAGACATAGCTGTCGGACAGTTCGGGATGGGCGAGCTGCGCCTGCGACAGACCGCGCTGCCGCCGCACCGTCTTTATCCGGAGTCCGATTAGATCAGATGTGGTCACGGTCGCCGCTCCCTGAAATGATAAGTTCCAAGCAAGTTCCAGATCCGCGAGGGAGATCCCCCATGCGCACGCGCCTCACCATGTCCGCACTCATTGCCTTGCTCGGGGCCGTGGTGGCCGTCGGGGGTAATAGTACGGCTGCGAACGCGGAATCGTCTGCCCCCGTCTCAGTCTCGACAGCTTTCCTGAGCGACGATCTCTGCTGCTGACCCAGCATGGTGAGAGCGGCGACGCGGTCGCCATGCCGGTGCGGCGCCCGCCGTGTGATCGCGCCCTCGGGCCGACGGCATCCCGCGTCCCCGTCCCTGCCGCCCCGTCGGATGTCCCCCTAGCCCCACGAGGGGTCATCGTAGGCGGCGCGTCTACATTTCTTCTAGACGGCGCCATGTGGGCCTGATCGGCCACGTTCCCGCCCGTGATCAGGTCACGCCCGTCGTGGTCCGCGCACGGGGGGAGAGTCAGTTGGCCGACGGCGTCGTCATCCGGCTCCTGGGGCCGGTCACCGCCGCGCGTGACGGCGCGTGGATCGATCTCGGCTCACCACGCAGACAGGCGCTCGTGGCGGTCCTCGCCGCGTGTCCCGGGCGGGTGGTGCCGATGCTCCGGATCATCGACAGCATCTGGGGCGACGCCCCGCCCAGGACGGCCGAGCAGAGCGTCTACACCTACGTGGCCGGGCTCAGGAACGTGCTGGAGCCGTCCCGCGGGCGGCGCGAGCCGTCGAGGCTGCTGGCCGGCGGCGCCGGCGGCTACCGGCTCCAGCTCGACTCCTCCCGAGTCGACGCCCTCGTCTTCACCGAGCGGGTCGACCGGGCCCGCCGCGCCCTCGCACGCGGCGACTACGCGGGCGTGCTGTCCGACCTCGACGAGGCCATCGGCCTGTGGCACGGTGAGGCGCTGACGGGTGTGCCCGGGCCCTTCGCCGAAGGCGAGCGCGACCGGCTGACCGAGCTGCGTCTGGCCGCCCAGGAGTTCCGGGCGGAGGCGCTGCTGGGGCTCGACCGCCCGCAGGACGCGCTGACGCCGCTGCGGACCATGATCCGTCGCCACCCGCTCTGCGAACGCCCGCGCGAGCTGCTGATGCTGGCCCTGCTTCGGTGCGGCAGGCCCGCCGAGTCCCTGGTGATCTACGACGACAGCCGCAGGGTGCTCCGCGCGGAGCTGGGCGCCGAGCCGGGAGAGGCGCTGCGCCGCGCCCGCCAGCTGGCGCTCGCCGGCGGGACGGCCGATCGGCTGGGCGGCGGGCGGTCCCCGCTGCCTCGCCAGCTGCCCAGGGACCTGACCGGGTTCGTCGGCAGGGCCGCGGAGATCATCCGGCTGAAAGGGCTGCTCGCGCCGTGGGACGGCGCCGCTCCGCACCCTCTCGTGGTCATCTCCGGTCCGCCGGGTGTGGGCAAGTCGGCGCTGGCGGTGCGGATCGGCAATCTGGTCAAGGACCGCTACCCCGACGGCCAGCTGTACGTCAACCTGCGCGGGGCGACGGTCGGCCTGCCGGGCCTCGATCCGCTGGACGTGCTGGGCCGCTTCCTGCGCGCGTCCGGCGTCGACGGCGACGCCATCCCCGGCGACGTGGACGAGGCGGCGGCGCTGTGGCGGAGCACGCTGGCGGGCAGGCGCACGCTCGTCCTGCTGGACGACGCGGCCGGGCTCCGGCAGATCCTGCCGCTCATCCACGCTCCTTCGGGCACCGCGGTCGTGGTGACCAGTCGCGAGACGCTCGCCGCCGGCGACGACTGCGTCCAGCTCCACCTGCCCCGGCTGTCACTGTCGGAGTCGGTCACGGTCCTGGCCAAGCTGGCGGGAGCCGAACGGATGGCGGCGCACCCCGAGGAGACGGCCGGCCTGGTCCGGCTCTGCGACGGCCTGCCGCTAGCGCTGCGCATCGCGGGCGCGCGCCTGGCCGACCGCCCGACCTGGAGCGTGTCGGCGCTCACCGACCGCCTGCGCGACGAGCGCCGCAGGCTGCACGAGCTGGAGGCGGGCGAGCTCGCGGTACGGGCCAGCCTGGCCGCGAGCTGGAGCGCCCTCGCCGGCAGCGCCAGGCCGGTCGACCGGCTGGCCGCCCGCGCCCTCGGCCTGCTCGGCCTGCTCCACCTGCACGACGTGACGGCGGTGGTGGCCGCGGCGCTGCTCGGCGCCGGCCCGGACGAGGCCGAGCGGGCGCTGGAACGCCTGGTGGACGCGCACCTGCTGGAACACCGCGCCGATCCCGGCCGCTACCAGCTTCATGACCTGGTCCGGCTGTTCGCGGCCGAGATGGCGCCGGGCGACGCGACCGCGCCTCTCACCCGGGCGCTGAGCTACTACATCGCCTCGGCCCGGCTGGCCGTCATCACCATGGACCCGCACCGGGTGCAGGCGGAGGGTCCCGAGGTCGACGCCGTCCCGCACTCCGTCGGCGGCCCGGACGAGGCGATCGCCTGGCTGGCCGGGGAGGAGGCCAACCTGGTCGCCGCCGCCGCCCAGGCCATGTCGAGCCCCCACACGGAGCTGGCCAGGCTCGGCGTGGCGCTGTGCTTCTCGCTCTTCTGGTACCAGCACTACGCGCACGAGCCGGGTCCGCTGATCACGCTGAACCGGCAGGCGCTGGAGCTCTGCGAACGGCTGGGCGACCGGCTCGGCGCCTATCACGCGCACGGCCACCTCTCCTGCGGCCTGTTCATGCAAGGGAAGGCGGAGAGCATGGACCACCTGCAGGCGCAGCTCGTCCTGGCCGGGGAGCTGGGCGACCGCTTCAGCGAGCAGCGCACGCTGGGCAATCTGGCCAACCAGGCGAACGAGCAGGGGCTGTACGAGCAGGCGCTCGACCATGCCCGCCGGCAACTGGCCCTGGCCCGCGGCATCGGCGCCGCCGTCGGCGTGCGCTACGCGCTGATGATGCTGGGGCGGGCCTGTCAGGGACTCGGCCGCCCGGCCGAGGCTCGCCGGCACCTGAGGGCGGCGCTGGCCGCCGCCGAGCGGATCGGCGACACCGGCCAGGCGATGAATGTGCTCCTGATCCTCGGCGAGGTCTGCCTCGACGAGGGCGACCCGGCCGCGGCCGCCGGCCATCTGGAGCGTGCCCTGGCGGCGAACCGGTCCCACGGCAACCGGCTCGGCGTGCTGCAGTGCCTCGTCCTGTTGTCCAGGGCGCACCGGGCACGGGATGACGCCCAGGCCGCCCTGCCGTACGTCGCCGAGGCGGTGCCGCTGGCCGCCGCGCTGGAGAACGCCAAGTGGCGCGGGGCGGCGGAGAGCGAGCAGCGGATGGTGCACGGTCTGGTCGGCGTCCCTGCGGTGCGCGTGTGAGCGACGGGGACGGCGCTGGTCACCCCGCCCGCAGCGCCAGATAGAGGTCGACCCTGTCGGCCATCGTGGACAGATTCCTGCCGGTCAGCTCCTCCACCCGCTTGATGCGGTAGCGCACGGTGTTGACGTGCACGTGCATCCGCTCGGCGCAGGCGTTCCAGGAGCCCGCGCAGTCGAGGAACGTGTCCAGCGTGCGCACCAGCTCCGACTGGTGCCCGGCGTCGTAGTCGAGCAGCGGGCTCAGCAGCCGGCGGGCGAACGAGCGGCGTACGTCGCCGGGGACGGTGGCCAGCAGCAGCGCGTGCGTGTAGATCTCGTCCGAGGTGACCACCCCGCCGCCGCGGGCCTGGGCGAGCCGCCGGGCGTGACCGGCCTCCTCGATGCCGCCGCGCAGGGCGGACGCGCCGGTCAGCGCGGCGCTCAGGCCGAGGCGGACGCGGACGTCCGGCAGCGCGGACAGGATCTCGGCCCCGGCGCGGAGCCGGGCGGCCAGCGCGGCGACGTCGTGGCCGCGCAGCGGCACCACGGCCAGCGCCCCGTCGGCGCCGGGCGGGGCGACGATCTCGCGGCCGAGGAGTTCCTCCAGCACCTGCCCGCCGAGCGTGGCCGGGTCGGGGCCGCGGGTCGCGCCGGGCCTGGGGACCGACGCGCTCACGACCGCGTACGGTTCGGCGACGTCCAGGCCGCAGGTGCGGAAGCGGGCGTTCAGCTCCGCCGCGTCGGCCCCGGCGAGCGCGGCGGACAGCAGCTCGCCGGCCAGGCGGCGCTCCACCCGCCGCCCCTCCTCCATCCGGCTGCGTTCCAGCGCGACGCAGGCCGCCAGCTCGTATCCGAGGTCGGCCCGGTCGAGCAGGTCGCCGTCGCAGGCCAGGAGCCAGCCGGCGGCCCGGTGGCCC
>NZ_JAPNNL010000073.1 GCF_027620315.1 Nonomuraea corallina
CGTCGCCGGCCGCACGGCCCCGCAGGGCTCCCGTCCTGGCGAGGCCACCGTCACCCGGCCGGACCCCACACCCTCGGGCACGAGACCCGTCACCCCGGACGGCGGCTCCGCCAGGCGGCCCGGCGACATCAGCGTGATCAACCATCGGACCCCCGCCGACACCCCTCCTGCCGCCGCCGGAGTCCGGCCGCAGGACGGCGCGCATCCCACCGATCACGGCGTTCCGTCCGCCGCCCGGGACGCCACCTCACCGCCACCGGCCCAGGCCGATCCGCGCACCACGTCCGCCGCGGCGCAGCTGAGGGATGATCCCGCCGCCGGCCACGGTGAACGCGCTCAGGGCGCGAACGAAGCCCGCCCGCATCCCGCGGACCCGGCCACGCGATCCGGCGTGCGCGACCACGGGGAGCCTGCGGGCGGTCACCGGGTGGCCGAGGCGTTCGGGACCAGGCCGCCCGCCGAGCCGTACGGGCCGTACAGAACGACGCCCGACGGGCCGCACAAACCCCCGGCCGAACGCGGGACGAGCCCGGACTTCGAGGCGTGGCGTCATGGGGACAGCCTGGCGCAGCGGGACGAGACCGTGGCCATCGCCCAGGCGCGGTGGGGCGGCGATGACCCGCAGGCGAGCGCGGCGCTGAAGGTGGCGTACGAGGTGGCGCGCGACTACCCCGCTCCCCTGCTCGTCAAGGTCGCGCAGGACATGTTGACGGACCTGCGGGAGGAGGTGGCGGCGGACCTGAGACAGCAGCGGCACACCAAGATCGTCTTTCTCGGGCGTGACGGGCACACGCTGGCCCTCGGCGTGCGGGCGCTGGACCCGGAGTTCTTCGCCGCGTACTGCACGGAGGCGGTCATCTCCCGGGCGGTCGCGGAGGCGGCGGTGCGCGACCGGGAGCTGTACAGCGGTGAGTCCTTCCCTCAGCTCGAAGGGTTCAGGTTCCGGAGGGCCGAGTTCGACCCGGCGGTGATCGAGGGCGCGGCACGACGACTGTCGCGGTACCTGCTCGACCAGGACATCCCCATCCAGTCGGCCAGGGCCGTGATCACCATCGTCGACACGGGCTACCGGGGCAGCGTGCAGGAGCTGCTGGCCGCCATCCACCCGCTGAGGTCCTTCCGGGGGCGCCTGGCCTTCTACGGTGAAAGCTCCAACGACCCGCACCCCGGGTCGAAGAGGGGCTATGTCATGCAGTATTCGAGGGAGAAGAACCCGGAGCCCTTCGCCGACGACATCCAGTACTTCACGATGTACTTCGTCGAAAGCACGCTTCACGGGCGGTTCACCAGCCCGCCGCTGCTCGACGAGACAGGGCCGGTACAACGGTTGCAGCGGTTCGAGCCGGACCCGTTGGGCGGGCTGAACCCGGTGCGGGTCTCGGAGCGCTTCCGCGACCCGGTGACCCGCGAGCTCGCCCAGGAGGTCGGCCTCACCGCCCTCAGGCACTACGCCGAGCGGATCGCGCTGATGATGGAGAGGGACGAGGACTGGCGCGACGAACTCGACCGCGGTATCGAGCGCTATCGGTCCCAGGTGCGGTCCTGGGTGCTCGGGCTCGGCCCGGACCCGCGGTTCGCCGAAGTCGCCGACGCCTTCGTCATGAGGGACGACGCGCAGGTGATCCGCATGCTGGCCGAGGCCGTCGAGCGCGCCCAGCTCCCTCCCGCGGAGGCGACGGCGCTGTGGCGGGCCTTCGACCGGCTCCCGAGCGTCGAGGCGAAGCGGGAGTTCTACGAGCGGTTCGTGGGGTGACCGCGTACTGAGGATCCACCGGCCTGGCTGGACCCTGATCCGGAAGGCACGCGACCATGAGGTGTGCTCATATCGTTCTGGTACGCCAATCCCGCCGCCCGCCGCCGGCGCTCTCCCTCGGCGGGTGAGGTCCGGGGAAGACCTGGGTGCGCCTTTCAGCGGGCTCTCAGGCAGGGGCGGTAACAAGTAGGCCCATGAACGCCAAAGTGCTGGTCGTCGACGACGAGCCGAACATCCGCGAGCTGCTCGCCGAGGCGCTGATGCTCAACGGCTTCACCGTGCGCACGGCGTCCAGCGGGTGGCGGGCGCTGGAGGCGGTGACGCGGGAGAAGCCCGACATCGTGGTGCTCGACGTGATGCTGCCCGACCTCGACGGGTTCGCGGTCGCCCGGCGGCTGCGGGAGCGCGGCGACAGCCCGATGGTGCTGTTCCTGACCGCCAGGGACGCGGTGTCCGACCGGATCGCCGGCCTCACCGCGGGCGGCGACGACTACGTGACCAAGCCGTTCAGCCTCGACGAGGTGGTACTGCGGGTCCGGGCGATCCTGCGCCGGGTCCGCCCGCCAGGGGAGCGCGCCGACGACGGCGTGCTGCGCTACGCGGACCTGGAGCTGGACGAGGAGGCATACCAGGTGCGCCGCGCCGGCCGGGCCATCCACCTGTCGCCGACCGAGTTCAGCCTGCTCCGCTACCTGATGGTCAACGCCGAGCGGGTGGTGTCCAAGGCGCAGATCCTCGACAGCGTGTGGGACTACGACTTCGACGGCGACAGCCGGGTGGTCGAGTCGTACATCAGCTACCTGCGCCGCAAGATCGACGCGCTCGGGCCCCCGCTGATCCACACCCTGCGGGGCGTCGGCTACCGGCTGCGAGGGCCGTCGTGAACCGGCCGTGGCCGCTGCGGCACCGGCTGCTGGCGGCGCTGCTCGGCCTGTCCGCGGCCGGGCTGACGGTCTTCGCGGTGGCCGGGGTGGTGCTACTGGACCGCTCGCTGCTGGCGCGGGCGGACAGCCAGCTGGCCGAGTTCGCCGACCGGGTGAGCAGACGCCCGCCGCCGGTCACCCCACCGCCGCACGAGGGCGGGGTGCAGGTGCCGACCCGGTTCGACGTGGCCGTCTACAGTCCGTCGGGGACGCTGCTGGAGGACGTCCCCACCGGCGCCCCCGACGGCCCGGACGTGCCCGCCGGGCTCGTGGCCGCGCCGCCGCGCTCCCCCTTCACCGTGCCGGGCAGGGACGGCGCGGGCGAGTGGCGGGTGCGCGTCGCCCGGCTGCCGGACGGCAACCGGGCCGTGGTGTCGATGTCGCTGGAGTCCAACCGTTCGACCGTGCGGGAGCTGCTGGTCATCCAGCTCGCGGCGGGCGCGCTGGTGCTGGCCCTGCTCGCCGCCGTCGCCCTGTGGGTGGTGCGGCTCGGGCTGCGCCCGCTCACCCGGATGGAGCGTACGGCCGAGGCCATCGCGGCCGGCGATATCGACCGCAGGGTCCCCGACAGCGACCCGCGCACCGAGACCGGCAGGCTCGGCACCGCCCTCAACGTCATGCTCGAACGCCTGGCCCGCGCGCTGCGCGAGCGCGAGCGCTCCGAGCGGCGGCTGCGCCGCTTCGTCGCCGACGCCTCACACGAGCTGCGCACGCCCCTCACCTCCATCCGGGGGTTCGCCGAGCTGTACCAGCACGGCGACGCCGACCGGGACCCGGTGGCCGAGCGGCTGCTGCGCCGCATCGAGAGCGAGGCCGGCCGGATGGGCGTGCTGGTGGAGGACTTGCTGCTGCTCGCCCGCCTGGACCAGGAGCCCGCCCTGGAGCTGAGCACGGTCGACCTGCACGTGCTGGCCGGTGACGTGGTCCACGCCGCGCACGCCCGCGACCGCGACCGGCCGGTCCGGCTGACGCTGTCCGACCGGCCGGTGCGGGTGCGGGGCGACGAGCAACGGCTGCACCAGGTCATCGCCAACCTCGTCGGCAACGCGCTCACCCACACCGCGCCCGGCACCGCCGTGCGGGTGACGGTCGGCCACGCCCGGGTCGGCCCGCCCGAGGGCGCCCACGCCGGCGCCGGGCCCGCGCCGGGCGCCGAGGCCGCGCTGGTGGAGGTGCGCGACGAGGGCTCCGGCATCGACCCCGAACACCTGCCGCACGTGTTCGACCGGTTCTACCGCGCCGACCCGAACCGCTCCCGCGCCCACGGCGGCACCGGCCTGGGCCTGGCCATCGCCGCCGCGCTCGCCGACGCCCACGGAGGCAGGATCGAGGTGACCAGCTCCGGGCGGGGCACCACGTTCCGCGTCCTGCTCCCGGCCGCGTGACCGCCGGCTCACACATTTCTCCCAGGTTCGCCGGGTCGGATGTGGGCATGCTGCACAGGTTTCGCCCGCCCGCGCAGAGCGGGGACGGGGGCCACCGGCTGCGGGCGCCGAGCAGGCTCCACGCCTTCAACCGGTACGAGATCAAGTACCTGGTCGACGCCGGCCTCGTGGACGAGCTGCGCGAGGAGCTGGAACCTCGGCTCGACCTGGACCCCCACTGCCCGGACGAGGGCTACGCGATCTGGAGCGTCTACTACGACACCCGGACGCTCCGGTTCTACTGGGAGAAGATCGAGGGCCTGCGGTTCCGCCGCAAGCTGCGCATCCGCCACTACGGCGACCGGTTCGCCGCCGGTGACGACACCCCCGTGTTCGTGGAGATCAAGCAGCGGGTCAACCGGGTCACCCAGAAGCGGCGCGTGCGCGTGCCGTACCTGGACGCGCTGCGGCTGTGCGACGGCCGCCGGATGATCTCCCACGAGCCGTCCCAGCGGGCCTTCCTGGAAGAGGTGCTGGACCTGGTCTGCCGCCTCGACCTGCGGGCCACCGCGATGACCGGCTACACGCGCCACGCCTACCTGGGCAGGGACGCCGACGCCGGGCTGCGGGTGACGTTCGACCGGCGGGTGCGGGGCCGCGACCGCGACTTCGGGTTCGGCGTCGACGCCGTCAACCGCTTCATCGTCCCGCCGCACAAGGCGATCATGGAAGTCAAGGCGAACGAGCGCGTCCCGTACTGGCTGACCGACCTGACCGCCAAGCGGAACCTTCAGGTGGTGCGGCTCTCCAAGTACTGCCAGAGCGTCGAGGCCCACGGGCTGGCGCCGCGCTCCGTCTTCCACGTCCCCGACCGTGATCTCGACCGTGGCCGGCAGGCCGCGCTCCCGGAGGCATGACCCCGTATGGACTTCTCTTTCCAGGACCTGTCCGGCACCTTCAGCGTCGCCGACGTCGCGCTCGCGATGACGCTGTCGTTCGTGCTCAGCGCCATGATCGGCTGGGTGTACCGGGCGACGCACCGCAACGTCTCCTACAGCCAGTCGTACGTGCAGACGCTGGTCGTCCTCGGCATGCTCATCTCCTTGATCATGCTGGTCGTCGGCTCCAACATCGCCCGCGCGTTCGCCCTGGTCGGCGCCCTGTCGGTGGTACGGTTCCGCAACGCCATCAAGGAGACCCGCGACGTCGGGTTCATCTTCCTGGTGATGGGCGTCGGCATGGCCGTCGGCACCCGGTTCTACCTGCTGGCGGTCGTCGCCGGGGTGACGATCTCGCTGATCATCTTGTTGATGCACCGGTTCAACTGGTTCCAGCTGAACGTGCGCCGCCAGGTGGTCAAGGTCCAGGTGCCCGCCGACGAGGACTACACCCCCGTCATCCAGGACGTGCTGATCCGGCACACCGACGAGTTCGAGCTGGTCAGCATGGAGTCGATCCGGGGCGGGGCGCTCACCGAGTTGATGTACACGGTCAAGATCAAGAAGGGTGGCGAGCCCGGGGACCTGATGGCGGCGCTGCGCGAACGCAACCACGGCCAGTCGGTCACGGTCCTGACCGGCTACGACCAGACCGACCTGTGACCCGGCTCCGGCACCGGATCCCGGTCAGCCTCCGGCAGAACTGGAAGCTCCTCGTCGCGGGCGCGGCCTTCCTCGGCGTGTGCTGGGGGGTGTTCGGCGGCGGCATGGTCCGCCCGTACGCGGTCTCGGTGTCCAGCACCTCGGCCGACACCGTCACCCAGGACGTCACGGGCACGAAGGACCTGTTCGACACCTCGGTCCCGCACGAGATCACGCTCACGTTCCGCGACGAGAGCTACCAGGACATGCTGGCCGAGTACGCCAAGGACGGCGAGAAGAAGTACGTCGAGGCGGACCTCACCATCGACGGCACCACGGTCCCGAGCGTCGGCATCCGGCTCAAGGGCAACTCGACGCTGCGGGGGCTCACCTGGCAGGGACAGCGCGTCACCCAGGGGCGGGGAGTCCCCGGCGGCGAGCGCCCCGAGGGCCCGCCCGGCGGCCGCGCGCGCCCCGAAGGACGGCAACCGCCGGACGGTTTCAACCCTCCTGAGGGCTTCCAGCCTCCCGACGGCTTCCGGCCTCCCGGGGAGGCCGACCAGCAGACCGGCGACCAGCAGGACGGACGCCAGGGCCGGCGGCGTGGCGGCCCCGGCGGCCCCGGCGGCTTCGGCGGTCTCGGTGCCGAGCTCAAGGCCGAGGAGCCGGAGAGCCTGCCCTGGCTGATCAGCTTCGACGAGTTCGTCGACGGCCGCCGCTACCAGGGCCACTCGCAGATCGCCGTCCGCCCCGTCACCGGCCAGTCGTCTGCCATGCTCAACGAGGCGCTCGCCATCGCCACCGTCGGCGCCGCGGGCGAACCCACCCAGAGCTACACCTACAGCGCGTTCACCGTGAACGGCCGCGCCTCCGCCCCCCGCCTCGTGGTCGAGTACCTGGACGAGGGCTACGCCGCGGACCTGGGCGACGGCGTGCTGTACAAGTCGCTGGCCACCGGTTCGTTCACCTACAAGGGCGAGGACCAGACCCGGTACGGCGACGACTTCAAGCAGGTGAACCAGGTCGGCGGCACGGACCTGCAGCCCGTGATCAACCTGGTCCGATGGGTGAACGAAACGTCCGACGAGGAGTTCGCCGCAGGGCTGTCCGCCCGCCTGGACGTGGAGTCGTTCGCCCGCTACGCGGCGCTGCAGCACCTCATGCTCAACTTCGACGACATGAGCGGGCCGGGCCGGAACTACTACCTCTGGTATGACCTGGGCACCCGCAGGTTCCGGGTCATCACCTGGGACCTCAACTTCGCGTACAACGGCGACGCCTCGACCGGCCCGCACGACAGCGTGGGCGGCTTCGGCGGCGGGATGATGGGCGGACACAAGCTGAAGGAGCGCTTCCTGGAGACACCCGCCTTCAAGAAGCTGTACGAGGAGCAGTACGCCGCCCTCTACCGCGAGCTCCTGGCCGGCGGCACCTTGACCGGCCTGCTCGGCGCCCTCGTCCGCTCCTACGAGCTGAACGACGGCGCCGCCCCCGTCGACTCCGAGGCCGAAAGGCTCCGCACCCTGCTGACCGAACGCGCCCGGGCGCTGAGCGCCGACGAGGTGATCACCCGCTGAGCCCCCCCGGGCGCCCCGCTCACCGATCCGTCCGGCGTCCCCGGACCCCATGAGCACCTCATCGCCGATTCTCCGGCGTCGAAGGAAGGGAATCGGCGAGGAGGGCTTTCAGGACCTCACGTCCGTTCCGGCAGGCATGCTCGGCCTGACCGAGCGCTTCGTGCGCGCGGACGAGCCCGTCGTGCGTCCGCGCGCGCTCGCCCCTCTCCGGCGCCTGCGCCGCCGGGGAGGGCTGGTCCTTCCCGGTGACCCGGGCCGCGCCATGAGCGACGGCCGCCATCCTCTCCCGTTCCGCATGGTCCAGGCCCAGCGCCTCGCCCAACAGCCGCAACGACGTGCTGCGGGCGCGCGGCAGCCCGCCCCCCTCCAACCGCCGTACGGTGCGGACACTGAGCCCGGAGCGCTCGGCCACGTCCTCCTGGGTGAGCAACGCCCGCTCCCGCCAGCGCCGCAGCATCGCCCCCAGCGCCCGATCCTGTGTCCCTCCTGACATGGCGTTTCCTGCCCTTCGTCCCCGGTCCGCTCGGCTCCGCAGTGGCCCCCCGAAGGCCGCGGGCCTCCTGCGGACAACAGTCCTCCACCGGCCCGGCGCGCGCATCCGCTGCCTGTCCAAGCCTGTGGTACTCCAGGCGAAGTAGTCGGGGCCGACAAGCCCGTCGCCCCGAAGCGGGGACCGTACTTCAGACCTACCCGCGCATGGCTCTCCAGGGCGACGCCGACCAGGGCCGGCGGTCCCTAGGTTCGCCCCATGGCATCCCTGCTGGCCCTCGCCCACCGGATCGACGGCGCCACGCCTCCGGACCGTGACCGCGCTCTCGACGGGCTGCGCGCGCTGGCCATCGCCGGCGTGGTGCTGGGTCACTGGCTGGTGACCGCGCTGGTGGTCACCGGTCACACGGTGCGGGCCGGCAGCCCGCTGCGGGCCGTGCCGGAGTTGGCTCCGGTGTCCTGGGTGTTCCAGACGCTGGCCGTGTTCTTCCTGGTGGGCGGGCTGGTGAACGCCCGCCGTACCGGTCCGTACGGCGCGTGGGTGAAGGCGCGGCTGACGCGGCTGGTCCGGCCGGTGGGCGCGCTCGCGGCGGTGTGGGCGGTGGCCGCGGGCGCGATGTTCGTGTCGGGGGCGGAACTGGAGACCGTGCGCACGCTGGGCAAGCTGGTCGTGTCGCCGCTCTGGTTCCTGCTGGTGTTCGCGCTGCTGACGGCCGCCACACCGCTGGTGTCCCGGCTGCACCCTGTGTGGCCGCTGGCCGCCGTGGCCAGCGCCGATCTCGTCCGGTACGGGCTGGGCGGGCCGTCCTGGCTGGGCTGGGCGAACGTGGTGGCCGGCTGGCTGGTGCCGTACTGCCTGGGCCTGGCCTGGGGCCGGCGCGGCCTGCCGCGCGGCTCCACCGGGTGGGCCCTGCTGGCCGGTGGCGGGCTGGCGGCGCTCGGGCTGGTGGTGTGGGGCGGATATCCGGCCGCCATGGTCGGGGTGCCGGGCGCGCCGGTGTCCAACCTCGACCCGCCCACCCTCGCCGCCGTCGCCTTCGGGCTCGCCCAGTGCGGCGCGGCGGCGCTGCTGGCCGGGCCGCTGCGGCGACTGCTGGCCAGGCCCGCCGCGTGGGCGGCGGTGGCCGTGGTCAACCTCTCGGCGATGACCGTCTTCCTCTGGCACCAGACCGCGATGATCGCCGTGACCCTCGCCGGCCTGCGGTTGGGCGGCCACCTGCCCGGCCTGCACACCGTTCCCGACGGGCTCGGCTGGGTGGCGGCGCGGCTGGCCTGGCTCCCGGTGTTCGCGGCCGTGCTCGCCCTGTGCTGCCTGCTCTTCCGTGTGTACGAGCGATCTCCCGCACAAGGGCCGGGCCGGAGGATGGAGCGGCGATAAGGGCGCTGCGGTCGGATCTGTGGACCACGGCGAGCGGGTCGCCGGGTACGCGGAACGCCGTGTTCCCGCGCCGGACCGCTTGAGTGGGGCATACTGCGTATGCATACTTAGTACTCATGCCGGTCAGACATGGGCTTCTCGCCCTGCTCAGCACGGGACCTCGGCATGGCTACCAACTGCGGGTCGAGTTCGAGGCGTCCACCGGGGTGACCTGGCCGCTCAACATCGGGCAGGTCTACACCACGTTGTCGCGCCTGGAACGCGACGGCCTGGTCGAGCCGGGTGAGTCGGACGACCAGGGCCGGGTCGTCTACACGATCACCACGGCCGGCCGGCAGGAAGTGGAGCGATGGTTCGGCACCCCGGTCGTCCCCTCCGACAGGCCGCGGGACGAACTGGTCATCAAGCTGGCCATGGCCGTCGCGGCCAAGAAGGTGAACGTCACCGAGGTCATCCACACGCAACGCACGGCGACCATGCAAGCCCTTCAGCAGCTGACCAGAGCCAAGCGAGCCGCCGCCGAAGGCACGGCCCAGCGGCTGGTGCTCGATTCCATGATCTTCAAGGCCGAGGCCGAGCAACGGTGGCTGGACCACTGCGAGGCCGTTCTGATGGAGGAACGATGACGTTCGTACGGCTGGCCGAGGTGGCCAGAGTTCACGGCGAAGGGGCGACAGCCGTGCACGCGCTGAAGGGGGTGAGCCTTGAGGTCGGCGTGGGGGAACTGGTCGCGGTCATGGGCCCGTCCGGGTCCGGCAAGTCGACCCTGCTCAACCTCGCGGGCGGGCTCGACCGGCCCACGTCGGGGACGGTGCACGTCGGCGAGCAGGACCTGGCCACCGTGCGCGACCTGGCGGCGCTGCGGCGCCGCACTGTCGGCTACGTCTTCCAGGACCTCAATCTGATCCCGTCGCTGACCGCGGTGGAGAACGTGATGCTGCCGCGCGAGCTCGACGGCCTGCGCTCGAACCGGGCCCGGCAGGAGGCCATGGCCGTGCTGGCGGAGGTGGACGGAGAGGACCTGGCCGACCGCTTCCCCGAGGAGCTGTCCGGTGGCCAGCGTCAGCGGGTCGCGATCGCCCGCGCCCTGGTCGGTGAGCGGCGCCTGCTGCTGGCCGACGAACCGACCGGAGCGCTCGACACCCGCACCGGCGACGAGATCCTGCGATTACTACGGGCTCGCTGTGACGCGGGCGCTGCGGTCCTGCTGGTCACCCACGAGCCCCGCTACGCCGGCTGGGCCGATCGTGTGGTGTTCCTCCGCGACGGGATGATCGCGGACTCCACGAACGTCTCCCTGGAGAGTGCCCGATGAGCGCCGCTCGCGCCGCGCTGCGCATCGCCCGCCGGAGCGCGTGGCGTTCCCGGGGGCGAAGCGCCCTCATCATGGTGATGATCGGCTTGCCCGTCTTGGTGATCACGGCGATTCTCACCTTCATCGCGACCGCGACGGTCAGCGGGCGGGAGGGACTGGTGGCCGAGCTCGGCGCGGCCGACGCCCGCCTCATGCAGGCGCCCGCGGGTACGGTGCTCCGCCAGGAGCCGAACGGGGCGAGCTGGGACACGAGCGGTGAAGCGGCCGCGCCCGAGCGCGACGTCGCCGAGGTGGCGGCACTACTCGGACCGGGCACCCGGTTGATCCCCTTCAACGCCGGAGCGCTCCGGCTGGGCGCCGGACGGGTCGACGCGCTGGAGACCGACCTGCGCGATCCCCTCACCAGGGGGATGCTGACGCTGACCGAGGGCAGGTTTCCCTCCGTCGGCGAGGTCGCGGTGACCCCCACGTCCGGCCTGCGGCCCGGTGATCTCCTGCGCTCGCCCGGCGCGGCGCCGCTGACGGTGGTGGGCGTGGTCGAGCACCCGCACCGGCCGTCGCTCCGACAGGTCGTCGGTCCTGATCTCCCCTTGCTGCCGTTGGACGGATTCTGGTCTCCTGGCGAGTACGGCACCGGATGGCTCGCTGACACCCCCGAGCCGGTGACCTGGGCCGACGTTCCCGCGCTGAACACGGCCGGTCTGTACGTCACGTCCCGCGCCATGATCTTGGACTCCCCAGGCGCTCCGGTCCGTTCCTTCCCTTCGGAGGTCCAGAACACGGTCGGGCTCGGCGCCATGGTGATCATGGTAGTGCTGGAGATCGTGCTGCTGGCCGGGCCGGCCTTCGCGGTCGGGCTCCGGCGACGGCGGAGGGAACTGGCCGAGATCGCGGCGCAGGGCGGCTCGGCCGGGCACCTGCGGATGATCGTGCTGGCCGACGGACTGGTCCTCGGCGGTGCGGCCGCGCTCGTGGCGACCGTGCTGGGCATCGGGGCCGGAGCTCTGGCCACCCCGATCGCGGCGCGCTGGGGAGGACAGGCCGGCCCGGTGGACGTGCCGTGGACGCCGGTGCTGGGCGTGGCCGCGCTGGGCCTGATCGCCGGGATCGCGGCGGCGCTGGTGCCCGCCGTGCAGGCGGCTCGGCAGGACACCGTGAGCGTGCTGGCCGGCCGCGGGCCCGCCACGGCCGATCGGCCCGGATGGCCCCTGGCCGGGGCCGCGCTGGTGCTGGCCGGGCTGGCGGCGACCGTGGTGGCGCGCCGCCAGCCGGGCACCCTCTGGGTGTGGGCCGCCGCGGTGCTGGTCATGATCGGCCTGGTGGTGCTGACACCATGGCTGGTCCGCTTCACCGGGCGAGCGGCCACCCGGTTGCGACTGCCGCTGCGGGTGTCCGTCCGCGACGCGGTTCGCCACCGATCCCGGACGGCGAGCGCCGTGGCGGCCGTCATGGCGGTCACGGCCACGGTCGTCGCGGTGGGCATCGGCGCGCAGAGCGAATACCTGGACCGGCGTAACGCCTACACCTCGGCGCGCCCGACCGGCATGCTGGCGATCTGGGGCGGCACCATGTCCGATGGCGCCTGGGGCGACCTTCGCGCGGAGACGGCCCGGCGGTTGCCAGGAGTGCCGCTGGTCGCCGGCTACCAGGCCCGGGACACCCAGGGCCGCCGCTACGCCTTGCGGTACACGGTGCGATGGAACGGGATACGCACGCGTCGCAGCGCGGCCATCGGCGACCAGGCTCTGCTCAGGCTCCTGCAAGGGCGTCACGATCCGCGGGCGGCCGCGGCGCTGGCGAGCGGCAAGGCCGTGGTGTTCGACGCGGCCGCGGTGCGCGACGGCAAGCTCACGCTGCGGGCCGGCTCCACGTCCGGCCCCGCGCGCAAACTCGAGGTGCCGGCGGTCCTGGCCACACCCGCCGACGAGCACCAGGGCGGGGCCCTGCTGCCGCGTGCCCTGGTCGAACAGGCCGGTTTCGCGACCGCGGAGCGTCAGCTCTACGCCATGCATCGGCTGCCGGCCGACTCCACGCTGTGGCACGATCTCACCGAGGTGACCCCCCGCGTCAAGGTCGCCTTCGAGGAGGGCTATCGCCAGGTGCCCAGTCCCGGCCTGTGGAGCTGGCTGGTGGGTGCCCTTGTCCTCGTCGTCGGCGGCACGCTGGCCGCCACCGGTCTGGCGTCCGCCGACATGCGGCCTGAGCGCTCGACGATGACGGCCATCGGCGCTCCGCCGGGAACGTTGCGGATGATCGTGGCAGGCCAGGCTCTCTACATCTCCGGGCTCGGCGCGTCGGTGGGGATGGTCGCGGGAACGGTGACGGGCGTGGCGCTGAGCCGGCCGATGACGACGCACGGCGCCGGGGATCCCGCCACGCTCGCCATACCATGGCCGTTCATGATCGCCGTCGTGGTGGGGTTGCCCGTTCTGGCGACCGTGGTGGCACTGATCCCAAGGGCCAGACCGTCCCTCGCCCCCCGGCGCCTGTGACACAGCCGACCTCGGCCGCCGCCCGGCGGCGTTGATCACGGCGATGCGGGTGGTGACCGGCTGGCCGGTGCCGCCCCTCAGGAGCCGAGCGACCCGCCGCTGAAGGCACAGCCCAGCGGCGGGTCGCTCGACATGCCGGTCTTCAAGGCCGCTCACATCCGACGTCCGGGCAGTTCCGGTCGGTCGTCGGTCCAGCCGATCGCCTGGTACGAGGTGGAGAGCCGCAGCTCTGCCTGCCGCCCGTTCGCAGCCAGTGCCGGCAGTTCACGATCACTGTCGGCGAGCATGCTCATGGCTTCGTCCACCCCGGGTTGTTCACTGTCGTGGGAGCGGGCGGCGTAGAGGTGTTCGATCTCCTCGGTGAGCTCGGTGTGCCGGGTGAGCCTGCGCCGCTCGCTGCGACGGTGATTGGCCAGGACCCGCCGGGCCACGCCGTACAGCCACAGCTTGCCGGCCTCGCCGTCGGGGAACTCCGCTATCCGCTGCCAGGCGATCACGGAGGTCTCGGTGACGACGTCGGCGGCGTTCTCGGGCGAGGAACACCGCCGCACGGCGTATCCGAGGATCTGTTCATACGTTCGCCGGTAGACCGCCTCGAACCGGGACCGGTCGTCTTGTTCACTCACGCGTCATCCTCGTCAGACCTTCCGTAGCTCGGGGCTTTCACCTCCTACGTGTCCGCGGGCGTCGGCGGAATGCCATGCCGGGCAGGGCAATGGACCCGACCGGCACGCTTCCGCCTCCGGCCCCTGAGTCGCCGTGCAGCGTCCCGCGATCCCGCTCCTCCGGGGATTCCTTTATGGCCACCTGACATCTATATTCCTAAAGTACTAGGAGACTAGATGAATGGAGTAATCCCTTGATCGAGTTCTACCTCGACAGCCGGTCCGGCGTCTCGCCCTACCTGCAGCTCGTCCAGCAGGTTCGGCAGGCCCTGCGGCTGGGCCTGCTGCACGAGGGTGACCAGCTGCCGACGGTCAAGGACGTGGTGGCGGGGCTGGCGATCAACCCCAACACGGTGCTCAAGGCCTACCGGGAGCTGGAACACGAGGGCCTCGTGGCCGCCCGGCAGGGAGTCGGCACGTTCGTGACCAAGACGCTGGCCGGGGACTCGCTGGCCGCGCACGGCCCGCTCCGGCGGGACCTGCGGCGCTGGCTGGCCGGCGCCCGCAAGGCCGGGCTCGACGACGAGAGCATCGAGGCCCTGTTCATGACCACCTTTCGGACCGCCTCACAGGAGGACATAGCGTGACCTCTGTCTTGCAGGCCCAGGCACTGGGCAAGAAGTACGGCAGACGCTGGGCGCTGCGCGAGTGCACCGTCGACATCCCGGCCGGGCACGTGGTCGGCCTGGTGGGGCCGAACGGAGCGGGCAAGACCACGCTGCTGAAGCTGGCCGGCGGCCAGCTCGAACCGACGGCGGGCGGTATCACCGTGCTGGGCGGCCGCCCCGCCGCAGGTCCGGCGCAGCTGGCCAAGGTCGGGTTCGTCGCCCAGGACACCCCTGTCTACGCCGGGCTGACCGTCGCCGAGCACCTGCGCTTAGGCGCCCGGCTCAACCCTCGCTGGGACGACGCCCTCGCGCGGGAGCGGATCGCGCGGCTCGGCCTCGCCCCCGATCAGCGCGCGGGCAGGCTGTCCGGCGGCCAGCGCGCCCAGCTCGCCCTCACCCTGGGCCTGGCCAAGCGGCCCGAGCTGCTGATCCTGGACGAGCCGGTCGCCTCGCTCGACCCGCTGGCCCGCCGCGAGTTCCTGCAGGGGCTGATGGAGGCCACCGTCGAGCACGCGTTCAGCGTGGTGCTCTCCTCCCACCTGGTCTCCGACCTGGAACGGATCTGCGACTTCCTGATTGTGCTCGCCGACTCGCGCGTGCGGGTGGCGGGCGAGGTCGAACGGCTGCTCGCCTGCCATCACCGGCTGAGCGGCCCGCGCCGCGATCCCGACCGGCTCTCCGCCGGCCAGCAGGTGATCTCCGCGCGCCACACCGACCGGCAGAGCACGTACGTGATCCGTACCGACGCCCCGATCCACGACCCCGCCTGGACGGTCACCCGGCTCAGCCTGGAGGACCTCGTCCTGGCCTACATGGACAAGCGCATCGCCGAGGACCGGCCTGTCGCCCTGGAGGTGCGGTGATGATCTGGCTCACCTGGCGCCAGTTCCGCGGCTCGGCCGTGATGACAGCCGCCGTCCTCGCCGTCCTCGCCGTCGCTCTGGGCCTGACCGGGCCCGGACTGGCGTCCAGCTACTCCGCCGGTGTCGCCGACTGCGTCCAGGACGACACCTGCGGCCGTTTCTACGACCGCTTCTTCGACGACCACCAGCTCCCGTTCCTGGCCCTGACCCTCGTCGTGCTGCTCCTGCCGGCCCTCGCCGGGCTCTTCTGGGGAGCGCCGTTGATCACTCGCGAGCTGGAGGCGGGTACGCACCTGCTGGTGTGGAACCAGAGCATCACCCGCCGCCGCTGGCTGGCCGTCAAGCTCGCGTTCGTCGGCCTGGCCGCCGTCGTCGCCGCCTGCCTGTGCGGCCTCGCGGTGACCTGGTGGTCCGGCCCTCTGGACAAGTCGGCCGTGCCGGAATTCGCGCTGATGGCTCCGCTGGTGTTCGGGGCGCGCGGCATCGCCCCCATGGGGTACGCGGCCTTCGCCTTCGTCCTCGGCGTGACCGTGGGCATGCTGGTGCGCCGCATGCTGCCCGCCATGGCCCTCACCCTGGCGCTGTTCGCCGTGGTCCAGCTCGCCATGCCGCTGCTCGTCCGGCCGCACCTGATGCCCCCGGTCACCTCGACGTTCGAGCTGGGCGAGGCGAACGTCGGCGGCATCGGCGTGGAGCGGGACGAGGGTCAGACCCTGCACATCGTGTTGAAGCAGGCCGTACCCGGTCACCCCGGCGCCTGGGTCCTGTCCAGCGAGCTCGTGGACCCGTCGGGCCGCGCGGTCGGCGGCGACGGCGAGCCCGGCGGGATCACGATGTCCACCACGTCGGGGCCCTGCGCGCCCTCGGGCGGCATGGAGATGTGCCTGGCCGAGGTCAACCGGCTCGGCTACCGGCAGCGGGCCGCCTTCCAGCCTCTCGACCGTTTCTGGCCCTTCCAGTGGATCGAGACCGGCATCTACGCCGTGCTCACCGCCTGCCTCACCTGGCTCTGCTTCTGGTGGATCAGAAGGCGTGTGTCATGACCGCCGTCAGGGCCGCGGCCGCCGGGGTCGTCCTCCTCCTGGCGACGGCCTGCACCGCCCCGGAGCCGCCGCGCGGCCAGGCGGGCACGCCTGGCGGCACGGTCTGCGCGCGACCGCGGAACGCCCCGGAACCGGAGAAGGCCACCACGATCGACGTCGTCGAGCAGGCGTACTTCTGCATCCTCGGCAACTACTACGGCGGCGCCACCATGGACGCCCGTTCGCTGCTGATCGCCGGGTTCGCCGCCCTGACGCGCGAGCTCGACCGCGAGGGCCGCGACCTGCCCGGCGCGACCATGCCCGCGCTGACCGGCGACCGGAAGGCCGACTGGGCCGCCTTCGAGACCGTCTACCGCCGGATCGTCGCCCAGATCCCGGACCTGGGCGACAGACCCGCCGTGGTGACCCTGGAGGCCATGGTCGCGTCCCTCGGCGACAACCACGCCCGCTGGGCGCACGACGTCAAGCGGCACCCCGACCACTACGACGGCGACGGCTACGGCCTGGGTCTGGCGGCGAGCGTCCACGATGCGCAGGTGAACGGGGAGCCCGGCACCGCCCGGCCCCCGCTGTTCGTCACCGCCGTGGAGGGCGGCGCGGCGCGGGCCGCCGGGCTGCGCCCCGGCGACGTCATCGAATCGATCAACGGGTCCGTTCCCTTCCACGACGGGAAGGCCACCGCGGTGATCGCCGCACTCTACCCGCGATATCCGCAGGCCCGCCCGGTCCGGCTGCGGCTGCTGCGGCAGAGCACCGGCCGCCGCTGGAGCGTCACGCTCAGGCCCGGCCTCTACCAACGGGACCTGACCACCCTGCGGGCGGTGCGGTCGGAGCTGCTGGACGGCGACGTCGCCTACGTGCGCCTGCGCGGATTCAGCTCCGACGCCGCGAACAGGGTCTTCACGGCGGTCTCCCGGCTGCGGGCCGGCCGCACCCTGTCCGGCGTCGTGCTCGACCTGCGCGGCAACGGCGGCGGCAGCCCTGTCGAGGCGATCCGGCTGGTGAGCGCCTTCGCTCACGGCAAGGTCACCGGCCACCTGTGCACCGTGCGCGGCGTCTGCGAGGCCATGCGGACCGACGACACCGTCGAACTCATCGGCCTGCCGCTGGTGGTGCTCACCGACCGCGGCTGCGCCTCGGCCTGCGAGCACTTCACCTCCGCGATCAAAGACCTGGGAGCCGGCCGGCTGGTCGGCACGAGGACCGCAGGGGTCATCTCCGGCCCGGCGCAGCCGTACCTGCTCGCCGACAACACCCTGCTGTCCTTCCCCGCCAGACACCACCTGGGCCCCGACCGCGAGGTGATCGACCGCATCGGCGTGCCGCCCGACCACCACGTGCCCCCGACCCCCGAGGACGCGGCCGACGGGCGCGACCCCGCCCTGGCCAAGGCCCTGACCTTGCTGCGGAAGTGAAGGGAGCCCCGGATGCGACACCTCCTGGCGGTCGCCGCGAGCCTGGCCGTCCTGGCCTCGGCCGCCTGCTCCGCGCCCGCGCCGCCGCGCTCCGCCGGCGCGTCGCCGACGCCGACCGGCCCCGCCGTCCTGCCCGCGCCCACCGGCGCACATCAGGTCGGCACCACCGTTCTGCACCTGAAGGACACCTCCCGCCCCGACCCCTGGGACCTCGACGCCGACGCCAGGGAGCTGAAGGTCACCCTGTGGTACCCGACCGAACAGCGCGACGGTGAGCGGGCGCCGTACATGACGGCCCGGGAGTCGGAGCTCTTCCTCAAGGGATCGAGAATCGCCGGCGTGCCGTACGACACGCTCAGCGAGACCCGCACCCACGCCGTCAGGGACGCCGAGCCCGCAGGGCGGAAGCTGCCGCTGGTCGTGCTGTCCCCCGGTTTCACCAAGCCGCTGAGCACGCTCACGTCGCTGGCCGAGGACCTGGCCAGCCGAGGGTACGTGGTCGCCGGGATCGACCACACCCACGAGAGCCACGTCACGACCCTGACCGGCGGCCGGGTGGCCGAGTGCCTGGCGTGCGACAGCGACACGGACCCGGGCTTCGGCGCGGAGGTGGTCCAGGGGCGGGCGGCCGACGTCTCCTTCGTGCTCGACCGGTTGCCGGCGCAGTGGGACGGCGCACGCCTGATCGACCGCTCCAGGATCGCGATGGCGGGCCAGTCGATCGGCGGGGCGAGCGCGGTGGCGGCCATGGTGCGGGACCCCCGGGTACGCGCCGGCATCGACCTGGACGGCACCACCTACGCCCGGATCCCCAAGACCGGCCTGTCCCGGCCGTTCCTGTTCATCGGCTCGCCGCAGCACGTCCCCGGCGGACGGGACACCACGTGGGAGCGTGACTGGAAGCTGCTGACCGGGTGGAAGCGCTGGATCGTCATGACCGGCGCGGACCACCAGTCCTTCACCGACCTCCCGGTGCTGACGGACGCCTTCGGCATGAAGGCGGCCGGCGACGCCCTGCCGGCCGCGCGCGCCTCGGAGCTCACCCGCACGTACGTCGCGGCCTTCCTCGACCAGCACCTGAAAGGACGGCGGCAGCCCGTGCTGGACGGGCCGTCGTCACGCCACCCCGAGGCCGAGCACTGCGCCCCCGGCGGCGAGGACTGCGCCTGACCGCACGTCCTCGCCCCGTCCTGGCGTCAATCCGACCTGGGGCGGGAGCGCCGGTAGCGCTCGAAGATCACCCGCGAGCCGAGCGTCCTGGTCTCGACCAGGTCCAGGGGAACCTGATCAGTGACCGGCGGCAGGTAGGGCGTGCCGCCGCCGACGACGATCGGATAGCGGAACATGCGCAGTTCGTCGAGGAGGCCGAGCCCGATCGCCGCCGCGGCCAGCTCGGCGCCGCCGATGGACACGTCCTTGCCGGTCGCGTCGAGCGCCGCGGCGACCTCCTCGGCCACGGACCCCTTGGCGAGCCGGGCGTTGCCCTGAACGCTGTCGAGCGTGCGGCTGAAGACGACCTTCGGCAGAGCGCACCACACGTCGGCGAACGCGGCCCTGAGCTCGTCGTCGCGCATCGACGGATCCGTCTCCCACGGCAGCATGGTCTCGTACAGCCGGCGGCCGCACAGATAGGCGCCCAGCTCGCTCACCTGCGCGAGGTGAAAGCGAAACGTCTCCTCGCTCGGGGTCGTCCACGCGAACGAGCCGTCGCGGTCGGTGACGAAGCCGTCCACCGAGACGCTCATCGAGTAGATCAGCATGGCTTCGACCTCATCACACCGGAGCGACGGACGTGCGCCCTTGAGCTTGACATCAGCAGGCTCTCCTTTCTTTCCGCGGGCTGTTCTGCCTCAGCTGCTGACTGATCGCGAGACGGAAACTCATCGTCGTGGACGGCCCGGACGGAACCTCACCGGCGGCCCGGCCAGGTGAGGGACCGCGCCGCCGGCGAGGTCGCGTCACGCGACGGCGGTCCCCTCAAGCTCGACCATCAGGCCGGGGATCGCCAGCCGCGTCACCCCGAGCATCGTGGTGGACGGCGCCACCCCGGCGGCGCCCAACCGCGACGCCAGCACGCCGTAGTGCTCGAAGAGCCGATCGACGTCGATGGTGTAGACGTTGAGCCGGACGAGGTCGGCGAGGGACATGCCGGCCTCGCCGAGCACCGCCTCCAGGTTGTCGAGGCTCAACGCCAGCTGCGCCGCCATGTCACCGGCATGCAGGGGCTTGCCGTCGCAGCTCATCGCGGTCTGGCCCGAGCAGTACAGGGTCCGGGTGTGCCCGGAGACGATCTCCCCCTGGTTGTATCCCAGCTCCACCGACCAGGCCCACGGGTTGACCGCCGTTCGCTCCATCGCCACATCAGCTCCGTTCGATTCGTCGACATCGTGGACGTCACCCGGCTTCGGTGACGTCGTGTTGATCAGCCTCCCGGCGAATCACGACATCCTGTGTCGTGTATGTCGTTACAGTTCTCGTATGCGCGCCGACCGGTTGGTCTCGCTGGTGCTGCTGCTACGCCGGCACGGCCGGCTGTCCGCGACCGCGCTGGCCCGCGAGCTGGAGGTGTCCACCCGCACCGTGCTGCGCGACATCGAGGCGCTGTCGGCGGCCGGCGTCCCGGTCTACGCCGAGCGCGGCCGGTACGGGGGTTTCGCGCTGTTGCCCGGTTTCCGGACCGAGCTCACCGGGCTGAACCAGGACGAGGCGCTCGCCCTGCTGGTCGCCGGGTCGCGGCGCGGCGCGCAGGCGTTCGGCCTCGGCTCGGCCCTCGCGTCGGCGATGCTCAAGGTGGTCGACGCGCTGCCCGAAAGCTATCGGGAGACGGCCGCCGGCGCGGCCGAGCGACTGCTCATCGACCCGGAGACCGACCTCCTCTCCCGACGGCTGGTCGCGGAGGAGGCGCCGGACGCCGTGGTGGCCGAGGTCCTGCGGGCGGTGTTCTCCGGACACCGGCTGCGCATCCACTACGCGGCCGTGGACCAGGCCCCGAAGTGGCGCACGGTGGACCCGATCGGCCTGGTCACCGTACGGGAGACGGGCTACCTGCTGGCCACCAGGTCCGGTGCGGACCGCACCTACCGGCTGTCCCGGATCGTGGCCGCCGAGCGACTCGCCGAACCCGCGCGGCGGCCGGACCGGGTCGATCTGGACCGGGCCTGGCAGGAACGCGGCACGCGGTTCCGGACGGGCGGCGACCAGGTCACCGTGCTGGTACGGCTGGACCCGGCGCGGCGGGAGGACCTGGTGGGCACCGCGCTGGCCGTCCTCGCCGAACAGGCCGACCCGGACGGCCGGCTGCGGCTGGAGGTGACCTTCCAGGATCCGCGACACGCCCGATGGGCGCTGTGGCAGCTCGGCACGGACGCGGAGGCCCTGGCCCCGCAGTGGTTGCGCGACTCCCTGCGCGACCGCGCCCTCGCGATAGCCGCCCGCTACGGGGCGTCGTCCTGAACCTCACCCACGCTGCTCCACCCGCCGGAGCCGCGTGCCGCGGTCAGGAACGTTGGCCGGGCCCGTTCACGATCTTGGCCTCCAGGTGCGCTGTCATGCTCACCCCGCCCGCTCTGTACGTCACCTTCTCGCCATTGGTGTCCTCGTACGTCCAGTCCCGCAGCCGCGTCGCGTTGGTGCCCAGATACCGGAAGGTCCGCGGGTCCAGGACGAGCGACACCCGTGCCCCGGTGTCGATGAGGCTGAACGCCACGCCTCGCCGTCCGTCGGCGACGGGCACGTCCGGCCTCACCTCGATCCCCTTGATCGCAGGCAACGCACGGAAGATCGCGGCCCGCACGTGCGGGGCGAGCCACTGATCGGAGACGAACTGGTTGATCTGCCGGAAAAGGATCTCCGGTGGGACGTGGCCGTCCAGCTCCTGCGGCCCCCGGCGGTCCTCGTCGAGGATGGCCGCCTCGATCCTGGCGATCGTCCCGGCCGGGGTGACCGGCGGTTCGGCGAGCTCAGCCGGGTCGAAGAGCGCGCCGCCCTGGAACATCAGCGTGCCGTCCTGGTACCAGGCCGACCGCTTGCCGTCCACGCTGGTCCACCGTTCCCAGGTCTCGCGCCGGTCCCTGTCGACGTCGGCTTCGACGCCGGCCAGTTGCAGTTCCTTGGTGTAGAGCCACTGACCGGGGCCGGGGGCGGGGGCGGGGTCGTCCTCGGCCGCTCGGGCGGCGCGCTCGCCCAGCTCGGCCACGCCGGCCACCGGCGCCAGGCCCGGCTGGTCCCTGAAGACCACGGCGGCGCCGCCGACGGCCAAGGCCAGCGCCGCCGCCACCACGATCCGCCGGCCGAGCCTTCTCGCGCGGGTCGCGGCCGGCTTCTCCGCGACCTCCGGCTCGTGGACGGCCGTCATCAGCCGCGCCCTGGCCGCGGCCGCGGCCTCGTCGGTCATCTCCGGGGTGCTTCCACGAAACTCCTTGATCGCCCTCATCACCGCTCCTCGTCCCCGAGCACGTTCCTGGCCTTCTTCCGCGCGCGGTGCAGCCGTGACCGTACGGTCCCCACCGAGATGTCCAGCGCTCGCGCCACTTCCTCGTACGACATGTCCTCCCACGCCACCAGCAGCAGCACGTCCCGATGTCCACGGGGCAACGACGCCAGCACCCCCGCCAGCTCACGATCCCTGCGCTGTGCCGTCACCCGGCGTGTCACGGTGTCGGCCAGCGCCTCGGGCAGCGGGTCCACGCCGGTACGGCTCAGCGCCCGCAGCAGTCGCCCCTCCTGCCGCCGATGTCTGGCGATCAACGTGGTGGCGATGCCGTACAGCCAGGGCCTGGCCAGACCGAACGACGTGTCGTACGTCCCGCGCCTGCGGAAGGCGGTCAGGAACGTCTCGGCCACGATGTCGTCGGCAACCTGCGTGCCGAGCCGTCGCGCCGCGTACAGGTGGATCTGCTTCGCGTAGCGGTCGAACAGCGCCGCGAACTGCTCCGGGTCGTGCGCCGAACGACGGATCAGTTCTCCGTCGTCGATCTCGACCATCCCAGCACTCAACGCCTCTCCTTCGTGAGTCGGTATTTCACCGTGGTGTCTCCCGAAGGACGTCAACGAGTTCCCCGGCGCCGTGACACGGAAGAAAGGGCGTCAGCGTGCGTGCTGTGGGGCGGTGCCGGATGACGGCGTCAGGACGGCGGGACTCTACTCGGGAGTATGAGGGCTGAGCCCTGAACGTTCTTTCGTTCGCCTCGACAGGAAATCCTGCCGCCACTGCTCGGCAGCGTGGACCAAGCTTCGGCTGACGTGCTCGAAGAACTCGCTCATGTCCTGTAGCCGGACACCGGCGGGAGTGGTGGAGTCGAGGACTTCGGCTCCGTCACGGGCGAGATCGGCCATGACGGCGTTCTGCCGGGCGCTGACGAGCCAGGCCCGGTACCAGACGTCGGGGTCGATGACGTACCGGTCGCGCCGCCGGCGGGGGTCGCGTTCACGCCGGATCAGTTCGTGTCTTTCGAGTTCGCCGATGGCCTTCGAGATGGATGCCGGGCTGACCCGGAGACGCTGGACGAGTTCGGCGGCGGTGAGGCTCCCGCTGTCGATGGTGTACAGGCAGGCGAGTACCCGGGCGGTCATGCGCGGCAGCCCTGTCGTGGTCATCGCCGCGGTGAATCGTTCCTCCAGAGCGTGGACCGCTTGGGGGTCACGCCCGGGTGCGCCGGTGGCGGCCGGTGGCGCGGGGGCCAGGGTGGGGGCCTGCTTGCGCCGGCGGGCTCGCACTTCGGTCGCGTGATGTGCCCGGTCGGCCTGGTAGCCGTCGGCTCCACCGTTGCGGGTCACCTCCCGGGTGATAGTGGAGATCGGCCGTTGCAGACGCTTGGCGATCTCGGTGTAGGTGAGCCCTTCGGTCAGCCCCGCGGCGATGTGCCGGCGGTCCTGGTGAGTCAGTCTGCCTCCCGGCATCGGGCGTGCCTCCTGTTGCCGTGCCATGCCCAGCCCGCTTGATGTGTCCTCGGGCGCGGATGGACAGTATCGCGTTTGTCGACATCTCATTGCAAGTACCGTTCATTCGTCTTGCGTTCGTTCACATACTCATTGCAAGTTTGATGGCTCGACCTGCTGGATTCCTGCTATTTATGTTGCTCGTTTTGTAAATGCAAGATAGCTTTTCGTCCGTACTGAATGCGTACTATCGCGAGCGCGGCTGCGCTGATGTCCATCGCCCGGAAAGGAATCGCCATGACCACATCTCCCCCCTCACCGGCAGGGCCGCTCCACGCCCAGGTCCAGAGAGCGCTCGACCAGGCCGTGGCCGACGGCGGTGTGCCCGGCATGGTCGCCGAGGTTCGCGACCCTCGGGGGCGGTGGTTCGGCTCGGCGGGGGTGGCCGACACCCGGACCGGCCGCGAGCGTCAGCCGAACGAGCGGTTCCGTATCGGCAGCGCCGCCAAGCCGTTCACCGCCACCGTGGTCCTGCAGCTGGCGGCCGAAGGGAAGCTGAGCCTCGACGACACTGTGGACACGTGGCTGCCCGGCCTGGTCAAGGGCAACGACGACGACGGCGGCACGATCACCGTCAGACACCTGCTCAACCACACCAGCGGGATCTTCAACTACGGCAACGACGAGGAGGAGTTCGCCAAGTTCTCCGGCCCCGCGTGGCTCGAGCACCGCTACGACACCTACACGCCCGAGCACCTCGTGAAGATCGGCCTGCGCAATCCGCGCTCCTTCGAGGCGCCGGGTGACGGCTTCGTGTACTCCAACACCGGCTACATCCTCGCCGGGCTGATCGTCGAGAAGGTGACCGGCAAGACGCTCGCCGGCGAGATCGCACGGCGGATCGTCCGCCCGCTGGGTCTGACCGGGACATACCTGCCGGCCGCGGAAACGCGGATACGCGGCCCGCACCCACGCCACTACTCGACGTTGTTCGCCACCGGAACCGACGCCGAGGTCTACGACGTGACCGACCAGAGTGCCACCACCGGCTGGGCGGCCGGTGGCGTGGTCTCCACGGTCGGCGACCTCCACCGATTCACCGGCGCGCTGCTGCGCGGCGAGCTGCTCCCGCTCGCCCAGCGGCGGGAGATGTTCACCATGGTCAAGACCGGGGTCAAGCTGCCGGACGGCACCTGGACGGACACGTGGATCCCCGGCACCACGTACGGCACCGGCGTCTGGTCGTGGGAGCTGTCGTGCGGTGTGAGGGTCTGGGGCATCGGCGGCGCCATCACCGGTGGGTTCTCCTTCGCGATGGGCACCCGGGATGCCGAGCGCGTGATCGCCACCCACATGAACATCGACCGCTATGGCCGGTACAACTCGCTCGACATGGCCAAGACTGTGATCCAGGCCGTGTTCTGCCCATCCGGTTCCCCGACGCGAAGCGATTGACGATCAAGCGCGGATGGGGAGCGCTGAGTCGGCGCCGGCCCGATCTTGTGTCACCGATCGCAGCGGACTTCTTCGCGTACCCGCTCAGATCGGTCAACGGCGCACCCGATAGCGCAGGTGAAGCACCCGGTTGCCCTGAATCACCATGTCAGGATCCTCCAGCAGGTGCTGCGCGTGAACCGACCCGAAGTAGCGCTTGCCGGACCCGAACACGACGGGTACGACGTCCATGCGCACCTCGTCGACCAGGCCCGCGGCAAGCACCTGGCCACCGACGTCGCCGGCGGCGACCTCGACCATGCGGTCACCCGCAAGCTCCTGCGCCTTGGCCACGGCTGCCTCGACGCCGTCGACGAAGTGAAACGGCGCCTCGGGGTCCCAGCCCTCGGGCATCGGCCGGTGCGACACGACGACCACGTGGTCGATGCCGCTCGGCGGCTTGCCGCCCCAGCCGTCCGTCAGGTCGAAGACGTGGCGGCCGACGATCGTGACTCCGATCCGGTCCCAGTACGTCCGGGTGTAGTCGTAGGACGGCCGCGACACCTTCAGCTCGCCGCTCTCGTCCAACGGGACGTCACCGCTGGACAACCAGTCGAACAGCGGTCCGGGCTGGTCACTCTCGTCCGCGACGAAGCCGTCCACCGACACCGAGCTGTACATGACCACCTTGCCCACGGGGCTCTCCTCTGCCTTGGGGTGCCCCAAGTTAGCGTGTCGTGGGCTGTCGCTCTTGTAAGAAATCAATCGGCCGGCAGCGGCCACTCCAACGCGCGGGTGGGCACGAGATCACGCCGCGCCCGAGCCTGGCCGTTCGCTTCCTATGGCACCGGTCAGCGCGAGGGTGAGCAGCCGGTCGGCCTGGGCCGCGCCGTCGGGTTCCTGCTCAACGGCCAGGCAGATGGCGTTGACGAGTGTGAGCAGATCCGTGATCGAGACGTCGGGCCGTGCGGCGTTCGCGCGGCGGGCGCGGGCCAGCAGGTCTGCTCCCGCGTTGGTGATCATGCTGTGGCAGGTGGCGCCCAGGGTGGGATCGCCGTCGTGGGCTCCCCGCATCAGCGAGGCGGCCAGGCCCCGGTTGGACACGGCGTGCCTGGCGACGGCTCCGAGCCAGGTCGCCAGCGCCTGTCCGGGGTCGGGGTCGACGGCCAGGTCGGTGGCAGCGGCGCACAGGGCCTCGACCTTGTCGCCGAAGACGGCCTCCAGCAGTCGCTGCCGGGAGGGGAAGTGGCGGTGCAGCGTGGCCGAGCCGACGCCGGCGCGCCGGGCGATCTCCTCCAGGGACGCCTCGGCTCCGTGCTCGGCGATGGCCTCGGCTGCCACGGCCAGGATGCGGTCGTAGTTGCGGCGTGCGTCCGCGCGCATCGGACGCGTGGGCGAGTTCGTACGACTGTCGGACGGCATGTGTTCTCCGGCGGGCTTGCAAAAACGGGGTGGCCCTCCATATCGTACCCAACCAGAACCGGAGGGCCACCCCAGTTAGGCGGGCGGCCGCCGCATGCCTACCGTCTGGAGACACATCGTGAAGACCATCGTGGTGGTGGGGGCGACCGGCCTGCAGGGCCGGGCCGTGACAGCACAACTGCTCGCCGACGGCTGGCACGTACGGGCAATGACGCGCGATCCGGACGCCGCGCCGGCCCGGGCTCTGGCGCAGGCGGGCGCCGAGTTCGTCCGCGCCGAGATGGACGACGTCGCCTCGCTCGTCGCCGCTGCCGAAGGCGCCTACGGCCTGTTCAGCGTGCAGCCCACGGTCGGCTCCCCGGGCACCCCGGCGGGCTTCTCGGCCGAGGACGAGGTCCGCTGGGGCCGCAACGTCGCCGACGCGGCACACGCCGCCGGGGTACGGCACATGGTCTACGCCTCGCTCGCCGGCGCGGGCCGCCACAACATCGAGAAGCTGCCGAGCAACACGGTCAACAAGTGGCGGATCGAACAGCACATCACCCGGCTGGGTCTGCCCGCGACCTTCCTGCGCCCGGTCTCCTTCATGGAGAACTACACCGGCGCCTACCACCTGCGCGACGGCGCCGTGGCCACCGCGTTCGCCGCCGACGTACCGCAGCAGATCATGGCCGTCGACGACGTCGGCGCCTTCGCCGCACTGGCCTTCGCCCAGCCGGGCGAGTGGATCGGCCGCGCCGTCGACCTGGCCGGGGACGAACTGACCCCACGCCAGATCGCCGCGGCCATCTCCGAAGCCGTCGGCCGGTCGCTGCCGTACGTCCAGATCCCGCTGGAAGTGATCGCCCAGTTCGGCGCGGAATTCGCCTACGCCTACACCTGGCTCAACGACCGCGGCTACCGCGCCGACGTCACCTTCACCCGCGCCCTGCACCTCGACCTGATGGACCTGCGCACCTGGCTGCAACGCACCGGCGCAGCCCAGATCGCCGGCTTCCTGGCCGCCCAGGACACCGCCGCGCAGGACCGGTGAACGCACTCGGCCTCGGACGGGTCGGCATCTAGGACGCGATGGAGGCCGCCGGCTCCTGCGGCCCCGGGTCTTGGCCGCGCTGGGCCCGAAGATGTTCCAGCTCGCCGCCGAACGCGCGCAGGGACACCCGCTAGGCATGCCGGTCGAGCACACGCCGAGGACGTCGCTCGGCGGGTTGACAGGAGGCCGAGTTGACGAAGATCATGGCGGTAATTACCCTTTTACTAATCTAATAGGAAAAGGGTATTGCGGTGCTCAAGTTTCGCCTCGATCCAAGCTCCGGTGTGGCGACATATCTGCAACTGGTGCATCAGGTCAAACACGCCTTGCGGCTCGGTGTGCTCATGCCGGGCGATCGGCTGCCGACGATCAAAGAGGTCGTCAGCGACCTCGCGATCAACCCGAACACCGTGGCCAAGGCCTACCGCGAACTGGAACACGAGGGGTTCGTCGTCGGCCGGCCCGGGATGGGCACGTTCGTGCGGCGTTCCCTGGGTGGCGGAGCCACGGCCGATCACACCCGGCTCCGCCGCGACCTCGCCCGGTGGGTGCACGACTGCCGCGAAGCGGGGCTCGACCACGGAGATATCGAGGCGCTGGTCGCCATGGTGCTCGCCGACTCCGCCCAGGAGGGGATCGCATGACAGCGGATCGGACAGTGAGGATGTTCGGCGGCGGATGTGGGGAGCTCACCCCTCCCGCACAGAGCGCGACGGCTCTGGAGGCCGTGAGGCTCGCCAAGCGGTATCGGGGCACGTGGGCGTTACGCGACTGCACGCTGTCGGTCCCCGCCGGCCGGGTGGTCGCGTTCGTCGGACCGAACGGCGCGGGAAAGTCCACGTTCCTGCGCCTGGTCGCCGGGCTGATCGCCCCCACCCGGGGCAGCGTGCGTGTCTTCGGCGAACCGGTCGGTCAGCGGGCGGAGGCCCTCGCGCGGGTGGCGTTCCTGGCCCAGGACAAACCCCTCTACGACGGCTTCACCGTCGCTGAGATGCTCCGCTTCGGACACCATCTCAATCCAGGGTGGGACGACGCCCTCGCCCGGCAACGGCTGGCGGAACTGGACATCCCGCTGAACCGCAAGGTCGGCAAGCTTTCCGGAGGTCAGCAGGCACAGGTCGCGTTGACCATCGCCGTGGCCAAACGGCCGGATCTGCTGGTCATGGACGGGCCTCTGGCCAACCTCGACCCGGTGGCCCGGCACGACATCATGCGCTCCCTGATGGCAGCGGTGGCCGAGACGCAGATGACCGTCGTGCTGTCCTCCCATGTGGTGTCCGACCTGACCAACGCCTGCGACTGGCTGATGGTGCTCAACCGCGGCCAGGTCCAGATCAGCGGCGAGGTCGACGAGTTGCTCGCCGCTCACCGGATGCTGTCCGGTCCGGCGGAACTCGCGGACGAGGTGGCGGCCCGGATGCCGGTGATCAACGACAGCCGCAGCGGACGGCAGGCCGACCTGCTGGTCCACACCGGCCCGGGAACGTCGTTGCACGACCCGCGATGGAGTGCGTCCGGTGTGAGCCTGGAGGAGCTGGTGCTGGCCTACCTGCGCCGCCCCGACACCACCTCACTGCCTCGTCCGACCCTGACCACTACCTGATCGCTAAGGAGACATGGAAGTGTTGTGGCTTACCTGGCGGCAGCATCGCATGCAGGTGCTCGTCACCACGGCGCTGCTGGTCGTCCTCGGCGTGGTTCTGCTCATCAGCGGTCTGGGCGCGGCCGGCTTCGCCGCTCAGAACGCTCCGGCGACCGACTGCGTGGCGGACACGCCCGCGTGCAGCGCTTACCGCGTGGAGATGAACGAGCGCATTCACTCGGTGGGTGAGCTCCTCGGCTGGCTTCCGCTGCTGGCCCCGGCGTTGATCGGCGCTTTCTGGGGCGCTCCGCTGCTGGCCCGGGAGTTCGAGCACGGCACGCACCAGCTGACCTGGACCCAGTCGGTGACGCGGCGCCGCTGGTTGGCGGCCAAGATCGTCGGGCTCGGCGCCGCGGTCACGCTCGGCGGGCTGGTGCTGGCCGGCATCGTGGAGCCGTGGCTGGCCGCCTTCGACGTCCCCCCTTACAACGTTGACCGCTTCGACATGAGTTGGTTCCGCGTTGTCGGCATCATGCCGGCGGCGTGGTGGCTGTCCGCGTTCCTGCTCGGCATGGCCACGGGCGCGCTGTTCCGGCGGACCCTGCCGGCGATGGCGGTGACCCTGGGGGTGTGCGCGTTGGCATTCTTCGGACTCCTCAGGGCGCCGTCCTCCTACGCGCCGCCGGAACGAGCCGTGCAGGCCCAGGTCATCGACGAACTCGAACCGGAAGACTCTCTCTATGTGACCAGCTACTGGATTGACAGCAGCGGCGCGAAGTTCACCTCTCAGGAGAGACATCTCGCGCTCGCCGGCCCATGCGGGACGGATGAGACGACCAAGAAGTACGCCCAGTGCACATTCAGCCACGGCTATCGGCAGGTGGTCGAATTTCACCCCGCGGACAGGTTCTGGCAGTTCCAATGGACCGAGGCGGGAATCCTGCTCATCCCCGCTCTCTCGTTGGGCGGTGTCGCCGTCCGGCGCGCCCTTCGGCCCCGCATCTGAAACCGATGATCGCCTCGGGGCGCGACCTGAGGCGCTGACACGTCGCGGCACGCGTCACAGGGCAAGGTGGTGGGGCAGGGCCGCCGGGTCCGCGGCGAGCAGGCCGGAGAAGCGCTCGGGCGCGAAGAACTCCTGCGCCGCGGCCACCACCTGCGGCGCGGGGACGGCTTCCAGGCGGCGGGGGAAGTCCAGTACGAGCAGCGGATCCCGGCCCTTGGCCGCCATGTCGATCAGAGCCGAGGCGATGGCCGCGCGCGGCGCCAGGCGGGTGGCCATCGAGCCGAGCGCGTACGCCCTGGCCGAGCGGATCTCCTCCACGGTGGGCGGGTGCGTCCGCATGCGGCGCAGTTCGGCGGCCAGGGCGGCGAGGGCGGCGCCGGTGGTGGCCGCCGCCGTGTCGGCCTCGACGGCCAGCAGGGCGCCGCCGTGCGCGGTGTCGAAGAACGTCGTGACGCCGTACACGTAACCTTTGTCCTCCCGCAGGCTCGCCGACAGGCGCGAGGACAGGTAGCCGCCCAGGACGTTCAGCGCCAGGAACAGCGCCGGATAGCGGGGATGTTCCGGGGGCACCGCGGGGGCGCGCAGGCGGATGCGCGACTGCGGCGCGCCGGGCAGCGGCAGCGCCGCGATCCGGCCGCCGTCCACCGCAGGCAGGGCCGGCAGCGGCGCGGGCGGTGTCCGGGAGGAAGCGGATGGGTGCCAGGCGGCGAAGGCCGCGCCGGCGGCGTCGGCCAACGCGGCGGGGTCGTCGCGGCCGGCGATCACGAGCGTGGCGCCGCGCGGGTCGAAGGGGCGCGACGGCAGCGGCCCCAGGTCTTCGGGGCGGACCTGGAGGGTCGCCGGGTGGTCGCCGAACAGGTGCCGGGCCAGCCACTCCCTCACCATGACGTCCGGATGCGCCCGCACCATCGTGAGCTGGGCGGCCAGCTGGGCGCGGGCCGGGCCCGGCTCGGCGGGCGCCGTGCCCCGCGCCGCCTGCGCCAGCGCCGACGTCACCGCCGCGAGGCCGGGGCCGTACGCGGTGACGGTGATCTGGTGGACGTCGGCGGCCGCGCTCATCTCCACGTCGTCGTCCCGCTGCGACAGGCAGGTCGCCAGCAGCGTGGACGCCGCCAGGCCGGCCCGGTCCCGGCACGGCCGCGGCAGGTGGAGGCGCGCCTCGACCAGCGGCGTGGCGCCGTGCCGCAGCGGCAGGACGCGCAGGCCGTTGGGCAGCGTACGGATCATGTCAGCCTTTCCGGGGGGCGACCCTGAGCAGTGCGCGGGAGTCGGGCCGCAGGAGGCTCGCCGCCTCCGCCACGTCCGCGGCGGTCACCGCGGCGTACGCGTCCGGCAGGCCGGCCACCCGCCAGGGATCGCCGAACAGCAGCTCGAAGCGCCCGAGCAGGCGCACCCGGTTGGCGACCCTGTCCATGGACCGGTGGTGGGCGGTCAGCCACGCGGTCCGGCAGCGCCGCAGCTCCTCCTCCCCCGGCCCGTCGGCGGCGAGCGCGCGCAGCTCGGCGTCCACGGCCTCCAGCACCCGCCCGGCGGGCAGTTCCCCGGGGTGGACGGCGGTGAGCACCCACAGGTCGGGGTCGCGGGCGTCGAGGAAGTCGAACAGTCCGACCCGGGCCGAGAAGGTGACGGTGTGACCGCTCTCGCGCCGCAGCCGTTCGCGCAGCCGCGGCCTGCCGCCGCCGGTGAGCAGCCCCGCCAGCGCGGACAGCGCGAAGTGGGCGCCGGTGGCCGGGTCGGGCACGCGGTGGCCGGCGGCGAGGGCGGGCATCGGGGCGAGCGGGTCGGCGTACTCGGCCTCGCGCGCCGCCGAAGGCAGCGGCTCGTGGTAGCTGACGGGCGGTGGCGCGGGCCGGGCCGGGATGTCCCCGAAGGCGTGCGCGGCGATCTCCAGCACCGCGTCCGCCCGGACGTCGCCGGACACCGTCAGCACCGCGTTGGCCGGGCTGTAGTGCCGCTCGAAGAACTCCTCGCAGTCCTGCGGGGTGATGTGCCGGAGCGAGGCGTGGTCGCCGTAGCCGTCGTGGGCGTTGGCGGCGTCGCGGAACAGCACGGGCGACAGCCGGGGCCAGGGGAAGCCGCCGTACGGTTTGCGTGTCTTGCCGAGGATCTCCTCCCGCACGACCGAGGTCTGCGCCCGGATCGCGCGCGCGGTGATCCGGGGGCCGCGCATCCGGGCGGCCTCCAGGTTCAGCACGCGGGCGACGGCTCCGGCGGGGACGACGGTGTAGAAGTCGGTGTAGTCCTGCCGGGTGGAGGCGTTGCAGAAGCCGCCGACGCCCTCGACGTACTGGAAGTGCCCGTCGAACATCAGATGCTCGAACAGGTGGGCCAGCCCCGGGCGGCCTTCGCCGCGGAAGCCGACGCCGTAGTGGACGGCGACGGCGGCCACGGGCGCGGAGTGCTCCTCCTCGACGACGACCCGCAGCCCGTTGCCCAGTGTCACGCGCTTCATCGGGTGATCAGCCGTCCGTCCGCCGCCGCGTCGATCGTGTCGGCGACGAGTTTCAGGTAGTCGCCGAGCAGCTCGTGCCATTTCACGTACGCGGCGAAGTCGTGCACGTGGCACAGGAAGCGCACGGCGGCGGCCCTTCCCACGGCGGCGAGGTCCAGAGGGGCGTCGTAGCCGTCGAGCAGGGCGCGGATGAGGGCGTCGTAGTCGAACGGGCTGCCGGCGGGGAGCCGGTCCGCCAGCGCCCGGAACTCCACCAGTTCCCCGGCGAGCCAGCCGACGTCGCCTTCGGGCGTGCCGGCGCTCAGGTCGTCGCCGGTCAGCAGGGCTCCGGGGCGTTCGGCGGTCACGGGCAGGAGCGAGCCGAGGCTTGGGGCGCCGTGCAGCAGCGCGCGCGGCTCGTCCGGCGCGCACC
>NZ_JAPNNL010000074.1 GCF_027620315.1 Nonomuraea corallina
TGGTTGAACTCAGCCCACACGACGAAGGACCCGACGGTGAACCTCGACGAGTTGCTCAAGGAATACTCCGAGCTGGAGCTGCAGCTCGCCGACCCCGCCGTGCACGCCGACCAGTCCAGGGCCCGCACGCTCGGCAAGCGCTACGCCCAGCTCACCCCCATCGTCGCCACCTACCGGGAGCTGGAGTCCGCCCGCGACGACCTCGTCGCGGCCAAGGAGCTGGCCGGCGAGGACGAGGGGTTCGCGGCCGAGGCGAAGGAGATCGAGGAGCGCCTGCCCAAGCTCGAAGAGCGGCTCAAGCACCTGCTCATCCCGCGTGATCCCAACGATGACAAGGACATCATCATGGAGATCAAGGCGGGCGAGGGCGGCGAGGAGTCCGCGCTGTTCGCCGGCGACCTGCTGCGCATGTATCTCCGCTACGCCGAGCGGATCGGCTGGAAGGCCGAGATCATCGACAGCCAGCCGTCCGACCTGGGCGGCTACAAGGACGTCACCGTCGCGATCAAGGCCAAGGGCGACGAGGGCGTGTGGTCCAGGCTCAAGTACGAGGGCGGCGTCCACCGCGTGCAGCGGGTGCCCGTCACCGAGTCGCAGGGCCGCATCCACACCAGCGCCGCCGGCGTGCTCGTCTACCCGGAGGCCGAGGAGGTCGACGTCCAGATCGACCCCAACGATCTGCGCATCGACGTCTACCGCTCCAGCGGCCCCGGCGGGCAGAGCGTCAACACCACCGACTCGGCGGTCCGCATCACCCACCTGCCGACCGGCGTGGTCGTCTCCTGCCAGAACGAGAAGAGCCAGCTGCAGAACAAGGAGTCGGCGCTGCGCATCCTGCGCGCCCGGCTGCTGGCCGTGGCGCAGGAGGAGGCCGACGCCGCCGCCCAGGCGGAGCGCAAGTCGCAGGTGCGCACCGTCGACCGTTCCGAGCGGATCCGCACCTACAACTTCCCCGAGAACCGCATCTCCGACCACCGCGTCGGCTTCAAGGCGTATAACCTCGACCAGGTTCTCGACGGAGAGCTCAACGCCGTCACCCAGTCCCTCATCGACGCCGAGATGGCGGAGAAGCTCGCACAACACTCATGACATTTCTGCTGGACGAGATCGCCCTCGCCACCGCCCGGCTGGCGGAGGCGGGTGTGCCGTCACCTCGCACCGACGCCGAGGAGATCGCGGCGTTCGTCCACGGTGTGCGCAGGAGCGAGCTCCACACCGTCAAGGACGCCGACTTCGACGCGCTGTTCTGGGAGGGCGTCGCGCGGCGTGAGGCCCGCGAGCCGCTCCAGCACATCACCGGCCACGCCTACTTCCGCTACCTCGACCTGGCCGTCGGCCCCGGGGTCTTCGTGCCCCGCCCCGAGACCGAGGTGATGGCCGGCTGGGCCATCGAGACGCTGCGCGCGATGGACGTGACCGCGCCGCTCGTCGTCGACCTCGGCACCGGCTCCGGCGCGATCGCGCTGTCCATCGCGCAGGAGGTGGCGCTGGCCGAGGTGCACGCCGTCGAGGTGGACCCCGACGCCTACACCTGGGCCAAGCGCAACATCTCCGAACACGGTCAGGGCCGCACCCACCTGCACCCGGAGGACCTGGCCGAGGCCCTGCCCGAGCTCAACGGCAAGGTCGACCTGGTCATCTCCAACCCGCCCTACATCCCGCCCGGCGCCGTGCCGCGCGACCCCGAGGTGCGCGACTACGACCCGGTCCGGGCCCTCTACGGCACCGGCGACGACGGTCTCGGCGAGGTGCGGGCGGTCGAGCGCACCGCGCGCCGCCTGCTGCGCCCCGGCGGCTGGGTCGCCGTCGAGCACGCCGACGAGCAGGGCAGGGCCGTCTACCTGCAGTTCTCCGAAGACAACGGCTGGCGGGACGTGCGGCTGCGCCAGGATCTCACCCGCAGGGATCGATTCGTCACCGCACGGCTCGGCCAGGACTAGGATGCACGCCAGCGGCGCGGCCCTCTCACGGACGACGCCGAACGAGGGGAAGGGAGGCGGCCTCGCACGACACCGCTCGTGAGCGGAGTGAGGCAACGAGACCGTGACCAAGCGCTTTGACTGCAGCGACCTCGACCAGCGGGCGGAGGGCCTCCGGGAGGCCGCCGAAGCCGTCCGGCGCGGCGACCTCGTCGTGCTGCCGACCGACACGGTGTACGGGATCGGCGCCGACGCCTTCACCGCCGCGGCCGTCACCGCACTCCTGACGGCCAAGGGCCGTGGCCGCGACATGCCGCCGCCCGTGCTCGTCGGCACCGTACGCGCCGCGAACGCCCTCGTCGAGGACCTCGGCCCCTACGGGCAGGATCTGATCGACGCCTTCTGGCCCGGCCCGCTGACCCTCGTCTGCAAGGCCAACCGCGCCCTGTCGTGGGACCTCGGCGACACCAAGGGCACCGTCGCCCTGCGCATGCCGCTCCACCCGGTGGCGCTCGACCTGCTCAAGGAGACCGGCCCGATGGCCGTCTCCAGCGCCAACCGCTCGGGGTCCCCGGCCGCGGCCACCGCTGAGGAGGCGGAGCAGCAGCTCGGCGACTCCGTCGCGGTCTACCTCGACGGCGGCAAGTCCGGCGACAACACCCCGTCGTCGATCCTCGACCTGACCACCGCCGTGCCGAGGCTCCTGCGCCGCGGCGCCATCCCGGTGGAGAAACTGCGCGGCATCATCGGGTACGTCGCCACCGACGCCTGACCGATACCGTCTGCTTATCCCGCCTGCGGGGTGGGCGGCGGCCCGCATACGGTGAGACCCGGGAGCAGCGACGTCCGGGAGTGGCCCATGGGCAAGTTCGACGGCATGGATCCCCAGCTCGTCCGCGAGCTGCTGGCGGAGACCAAACGGGTGGCCGTCGACCTGCGGGAGACCGAGGGGCGCGTCTCGCGGATCATGTCCAGGGCGGGCCTCTCCCTCCAGACCACGCATCGGCCCGTGCAGGTCGCGGATGAGGCGGACCGGATGGTCAAGGACGTCTCCGCCCGCCTGGACCTGCTGGAGAAGCGCGCCGCCGGCGAGAACCGCCGCACCGACCCTCCCACCGACACCGGCGAGAAGACCCCACCCGACGCCCGCGACACCAAACCGGACACCGGCAAACCGGACTCCGACGCCAAGCCCGACGGGAGCAAGCCGGACCCAGACGCCCGCGATGGCAAGCCGGACACCGGCAAACCGGATGCTGACGGCCGGGGGGAGAAGCCGGACGCGGATGGGCGGGATGAGAAGCCGGATCGGGGTCAGCCGGACGGCCGGGACGGCAAGCCGGATGCTGACGGCCGGGGGGAGAAGCCTGACGCGGATGGGCGGGATGAGAAGCCGGATCGGGGTCAGCCGGACGGCCGGGACGGCAAGCCGGATGCCGACGGCCGGGGGGAGAAGCCCGACGCGGATGGGCGGGGCGAGAAGCCTGACGCTGACGGCCGGGAGGAGAAGCCGGACGCCAGGCCCGATGGGGATGGCGAGCGGGACGGGAAGTGCGACGACACCGGGGCGCGCGATGACAGGCCCGATCAGGGCAAGCCGGACGCGGATCAGGGAAGGCCAGACCCGGACCGGGGCAAGCCGGACGTGGATCAGGGGGCGCCGGACGCCGAGCGGAGGGAGCCGTACCCGGACATCGGGGAGAAGCCCGATGCGAGGGATCAAGAGAAGCCGGACGTAGGAGACCGGGGGACGCCGGAAGAGGATCGGTCCGGCGCCAGGCCGGAGGACGACGGTCGGCGGGACGGGGTGTGCGACAACCGGCCGGGGACCGAGAAGCCCGACGTCGGCGAGCCCAGAGACGGATCCAGCCAGAACATCGCCGACACCCAGGCCAAGGATCATCCGGACGACATCGAGACCACCAGGCCACGGGTGGTCGAGGTCGACGGGGTCAAGGTCATCCAGGTGCCTCTCGATCCACCCACCGCGAGGGAACTGGAGAGCCTGCTCGACAACCTCGACCGTGCCCAGCCGGCCGACATGCCCACCGTGGGCGGCCCCTGCGACGACGGCGCCTCCCGGGACGCCGCGCCCGGCGAGGGACGCTCCGTTCCGGAGAACGGCCGCGACGGTTCGCCTGGTGAGAGGGCGCCGGAGAACGGCCGGGACGGTTCGTCTGGTGAGGGGCGTGGGGCCGGGAACGGCCAGAATGCCCCCTCGCGCGACGGCGGCACCGGCCTGGTGGTTCCGCCCACCCCGGCCCCTGATGGCGGCGCCACGGCCGTCGTGAGCATCGACGCCACGCTTCCTGGCAACGGGGCCGCGGTCACCGTCGACGCGTCGCCGCCTGACGATGGCGCCACGGCCGTCGTCAGCGTCGGAGCCCCGCTTCCTGACCACGGGGTCACGGCCGTCGTCGTCGACGCGTCGCCGGACGGTGACGCGGTCGGCGTGAGCGTCGACGCCGGCGCGACGTCGCGGTCCGCGGAGGGTGATCCGGCGGTCACCGCGGAGGAGTTGCGTGCGCTGATCGAGAACGCCGCGGAGGGCCCGCCGATGGAGAGGCCGGGCGTCGAGGTCCTGGACTGGGGGCCGGGGGCCGACGGTCCGCCCGGGCAGATCGAGCCCGGTGGGCCACGCCGGAGTGACGATGGGAGGAGCGCTTGATGTACGTGGATCCGCCCGCGCCGCGTCCCCGCGAGCTCGGCGAGATGCCGCCCGCCACCGCGACCGGTCCGCTGGACGATCAGCCCAGGGTGTGGGAGTTCAACCCCGAGTACCAGCGGCTGGTCACGGCCTGGCAGGAGGCTCTGCCCCTGCTGGAGCAGCTCGCGACCGCCGTGGACAAGGTCTACGCCAGGACCAGGAGCCCGCAGACGTGGGACGCCCCGGTGGGCTCGCGCTATGTCGAGGACATCGGCCAGTGGCGGAACAGGGTGGCCCTCTACCGTCAGGCCGTGCTGACGGCCATCAGCGACGAGGCGGCCGACACGCCGAGGTGGATCCCCGCTCCTGCCGGCGCGCCGCACGCCTTCTCCTGACGGAGGCGGCCAAACTAGGACAAACAGGTACGCCGCCGTACAGTGGGGGTCATGGGCGCAGGACCCTTCTACGGCCCGGACTTCGGGCTTCTGGAGGAGCGGGACCCGGAGCTGGCCGGCGTGCTGCTCGACGAGGTCGAGCGGGTGCGCGGCGGCATCCAGCTCATCGCCAGTGAGAACTTCGCCTCGCCCGCCGTGCTGGCCGCCCTGGGCTCCACGCTGAGCAACAAGTACGCGGAGGGCTATCCGGGCAGCCGCTACTACGGCGGCTGCGAGGTCGTCGACCGCGCCGAGAGGCTGGCGGTGCGGCGGGCGCGCGAGCTGTTCGGCGCGGACCACGCCAACGTGCAGCCGCACTCGGGCTCGTCCGCCAACCTCGCCGCGTACGCGGCGCTGCTGCAGCCGGGCGACCGGATGCTCGCCATGGCGCTGCCGCACGGCGGCCATCTCACGCACGGCTCGCGGGCGAACTTCTCCGGCCGGTGGTTCGAGGTGGCCTCGTACGGCGTGCGGCGGGACACGGAGCTGATCGACTACGACGAGGTCAGGGACCTGGCGGTGCGTCACCGGCCCAAGGTGATCGTGTGCGGGGCCACGGCCTATCCTCGGCTGATCGACTACGGGGTGTTCCGGGGGATCGCCGACGAGGTGGGGGCGTGGCTGATGGCGGACGTGGCGCACCCGATGGGGCTGATCGCGGGCCGGGCGGTCCCGTCCCCGGTGCCGTACGCGGACGTCGTCACCTTCACCACCCACAAGACGCTGCGCGGCCCGCGCGGCGGCGGCATCCTGTGCACGGACGAGCTGGCCGCGCGCGTGGACCGGGCGGTGTTCCCGTTCACGCAGGGCGGGCCGATGATGCACGCGGTGGCGGCCAAGGCGGCGGCGTTCGGGGAGGCGATGCGGCCGGAGTTCGCCGCGTACGCCCGGCAGGTGATCGCCAACGCGCGGGCGCTGTGCGCGGCGCTGGCCGAGGCGGGGATGCGGCCGGTCGCCGGCGGCACCGACACCCACCTGGCGCTGATCGACGTGCGGGCGCTCGGGGTGACCGGCGCCGAGGCCGAGCGCAGGTGCGCGGTGGCGGGCATCACCCTCAACCGGAACGCGATCCCGTACGATCCCGAACCCGCGCGGGTGACCTCGGGCGTCCGCGTGGGCACGCCGTGCGTCACCACGCAGGGTCTGGGATCGCGCGAGCTGGAGGAGGTGGGGACGCTGGTCGCCCGGGCGGTGCGTGAGCCGGAGGCGGCGGCGGACATCCGGGACAAGGTGGTGGCGTTGTTGGCCATACATCAGCCTTATCTGCCCTAATAATAAGCTGGTCTGTGTCGTTTTCCGGTCACAGGCGGCCGGAGCATCCGGGAAACTAGGTCCGTGCGCGAATACCTGTTCATGGCACTCATCGCGGCGGCGGTGACGTATCTGCTGGTCCCGCTGGTGCGCCGTTTCGCGATCCGCATCGGCGCCGCCCCCGAGATCCGCGAACGCGACGTGCACACCACGCCCACGCCCCGGCTGGGCGGCCTGGCGATGTACGGGGGTCTGGTCGTCGGGCTGCTGGTGGCCGGCCAGCTGGCCAACACCGGCGAGGCGCTGGCCGCCTCCGACGGCGAGCCGGTGCTGGCCCTGATCGTGGCGGGCGGCCTGATCACGCTGACCGGCTTCCTCGACGACTGGTGGGGCATGGACCCCTTCATCAAGCTGGCCGGGCAGATCGCCGCCGCCGGGGTGCTGGTCCACTTCGGGCTTCGGCTGACCTACATCCCGCTGCCGAAGGACTGGGGCGGCTCCACCAGCCTCGACTACACCCTGAGCACGATCATCACGATCCTCGTCGTGGTGGTGGCGATCAACGCGGTCAACTTCGTCGACGGGCTGGACGGGCTCGCGGCGGGCATCGTGTGCATCGCCGGCATGGCGACCTGGGCCTACTCCATCTACCTCGGCCAGAACGTCAGCGGTGACCGCATCACCACCACCGCCGCCATCTCCGCCGTGCTCATCGGCGCCTGCGTCGGGTTCCTGCCGCACAACTTCCACCCGGCCAAGATCTTCATGGGCGACACCGGCGCCATGCTGATCGGGCTGGTGCTGGCCTCGTCGCTCGTCACGGTGATGCCGGTGGACCCGTCGGTCATCGAGGGCATCAACCGGTTCGGCGTGCTGCTGCCGCTGCTGGTGCCCGCCGCGGTGCTGGTGCTCCCGCTCATCGATCTGATAACGGCCGTGGTCCGCCGCACCTCCTACGGGATGTCGCCGTTCGCGCCCGACCGCGGCCACCTGCACCACCGGCTGATGGACATCGGCCACTCCCACCGGCAGTCCGTCCTCATCATGTACGCGTGGGCGTTCCTCTTCGCGTTCGGCATCTTCGCGATGTCGGTGGTCAGCGTGCCGGTGCTGGCCTTCCCGGTGGTGATTCTGCTCGCACTCGGCGTGCTGGTGCTGATGGCCCTGCCGCGCTGGCGCGGCCGGGGCGGCGCGCACGCCTCGCGGGGCAAGCCGTCGAGCGACGACGACGGCCCGCCCACCGGTCCGATGCCGCCGTTGAGGCCGGAGACGGAGTTCGGCCGGCGGGTTCCGCCGCCGGGCGGGCCGCAGGAGCGGACCAGCACGGATCCCCACTCGGTCATTCCGCTCCATCCGGGCCGTCCGTGATCGCGCACTAGAAACGGCAGGTAAAAGCGGTCTTCTGTGAGCTTGTGATATCTTTCACGAGCAGGGCCCCCAGACGCTCGTGTCATGGGGGTAGCAAACGCTCGCTTGATAACTGGCTGATGGAGCACCGATGCAGGCCAACGACGTGCGCGTACTGAAGAGCGCCGCGCTTCCCACCCTCGGGGTCGGGGCGATCGCGCTGGTCGCGGCCTTCGTCCTCGCCGGTGCCAAGGGAGCGCTGGGCGCCGCGATCGGCGTGCTCCTCGTGTGCGTCTTCTTCAGCGTCAGCGTGGTCGCCGTGTCGTACGCCGCCCGCGTCTCGCCCCAGCTGATGGCCATCGCCGCGATGGGCAGCTACCTCGTGAAGGTCATCGTCATCATGCTGATGCTGGCCACCTTCGGCGACACCACGCTGTGGAATCCGCAGGCGTTCGCCTGGACCGTGGTGGTCTGCACCATCGTGTGGACGGGCTTCGAGGTCCGCGCCTTCCTCAAGACCAAGATGCTGTACGTCGACCCCGACGCCAAAGTCCCCGGACAGGGCGACCGATGAGCCTGGTAAAAGACGGGGTCCGATATGACTAGTCCTCTGCCCGCCTGCTATCGTCAGGGCCGCGATGAGCGAACAGGAACGCCGACCGGAGACAGACGGTCGCGACTTCGCCGACGCCATGTGGTCAGTCCCCAGCTATCTTCTCGCCGGGATGGCGGTCTACGGCGGCATCGGGTGGTTGCTGGACCGCTGGCTCGACATGTCCGCGTTCTTCCCCATAGGCATCGTCCTGGGGCTGGTGCTGGCCGGCTACGCGGTCTACCGACGGCACGGTCGCTAGCCCCGCGCCGCGACCACTTCGCCGAGGAAACTCCTGTGATCCACTACGACGTTGAAGGGAACGCCGCGTGAGTGCGCTGACGGTCCTAGCACCACCGGGCGGAGAGTTCCGGGCGCCGACGCCCGACGAACTGTTCAACCTGGGTCCCATCGCCGGCATCGCCTGGCTGACGAAGCCGGTGCTGCTCGCCATCCTGAGCTCGATCCTCGTGATCGGCTTCTGCTGGGCGGCCTTCGCCAAGCCCAAGCTGGTGCCGAGGGGAGTCCAGAACGTCGCCGAGTACGGCTACATGTTCGTCCGCGACCAGGTCGCCCGGCCCTTCCTGGGCAAGGACGCCGACCGGTGGATGGGCCTGCTCGTCAGCGTCTTCTTCCTGGTCCTGGTCTGGAACATCATGGGTGTCATCCCGTTCATCCAGTTCCCGGTCGCCTCGCACATCGCCTTCCCGTTCGTGCTCGCCCTCTCGATCTACGCTCTGAAGATCTACCTGGGCGTGAAGCACCAGGGCGGCATCGGCTACTTCAAGAACATGATGTTCCCGCCGGGACTGCCGAAGCCGATCTACCTGCTGCTGGCCCCGATCGAGTTCCTGTCGAACATGATCATCGCGCCGTTCACGCACGCGGTGCGACTGTTCGCGAACATGTTCGCGGGTCACATGCTGCTCGCCTTCTTCAGCATGGTGGGCTTCTGGTTCCTCTTCGAGAAGCTGACCCTGCCGGGCTCCACCATCGGCCTCCTCGGCGTGGTGATGACCATCATCCTCACCGGCTTCGAGATGTTCATCCAGTTCCTGCAGGCTTTCCTCTTCGCGATGCTGGCCGCGATGTACATCGGTGGCGCTCTGCACGCGGAGCACTGAGAACCACATACCGGAATATCCATGACCGGTGAGACTCCACTTCACCGGCCGTCCCAGTAAAGGAAATAGAGCAATGGGTCTTCTCGCTGAGGTCTCCGGCAACGTCACCGCCATCGGTTACGGTCTCGCCGCCATCGGCCCCGGCATCGGCGTCGGCATCATCTTCGGTCAGGGCGTGCAGGCCATCGCGCGTCAGCCCGAGGCCTACGGCCTGATCCGCCAGAACATGCTCCTCGGCTTCGTTCTCACCGAGGCCCTCGCCCTGATCGGTCTGGTCGCGCCGTTCATCTTCCAGGCGCTCTGACGACCAGAAGAATCCCCTGACGAAAGGCTGCACCCATGATCATGGCAGCTACGCTCCACGCGGTGGTGGCGGAAGAGGGCGCCAACCCTCTTCTTCCGCATACCTATGAGCTCGTCGTCGGTATCTTCGCGTTCCTGGTCGTCGTCCTCGTCGTCGGCAAGATCCTCGTCCCGCGCGTCCAGAAGACGCTGGCCGAGCGGACCGACGCCATCGAGGGCGGCATCAAGAGGGCGGAAGAGGCCCAGGCCCAGGCCCAGGCCCTGCAGCAGCAGTACGCCGAGCGGCTCGAAGAGGCCCGGCGAGAGGCGGCCCGGCTCCGCGAGGAGGCTCGCGAGCAGGCCGCGCAGATCAAGGCCGAGCTCCGCGAGGAGGCGCAGGCCGAGGCCCGTCGCCTCGTCGAGGCCGCGCACGCCCAGATCGAGGCCGACCGCCAGGCGGCGTTCGCCCAGCTCCGCACCGAGATCGGCCGCCTGTCCACGGACCTGGCCGGCCGCATCGTCGGCGAGTCGCTGGAGGACGAGGCCCGGCAGAGCCGCATCGTCGACCGGTTCCTTGACGAGCTGGAGAGCTCCAACGCGCAGGCGGTGCGCTAATGCGCGGCATGAGCAGGACGTCGCTGGCAGAGGTCGAGGAGCGCTTCAACGCGGTCGCGGGCAGCGCCGACCTCGGCGCGCTCTCCGACGAGCTGTTCGCGGTCGCGGATCTGCTCGACCGGGAGCACGGCCTGCGCCGGGCGCTGTCCGACCCGGCCAAGCCCGCCGAGCAGAAGGCGCAGACCGTGCGCGTGCTGCTGGAGGGCAAGGTCAGCGAGGCCGCGGTGGCCACCACCGAGGCGGCGGTCTCGGCCCGGTGGTCGCGCGTCGGTGACCTGGCCGACGTGCTGGAGCGGCTCGGCGTCGTCGCGGCGGCCGCCGAGGCGGAGAGCCTGAGCCGGCTCGACGACGTGGAGGACGAGCTCTTCCGCTTCGGCCGCATCGTGGCCGCCAACCCGGAGCTGCGCCGTGCGCTCAGCGACGCGGCGGCTCCTCAGGAAGGCAAGCGCGAGCTGCTGCGGTCGCTGCTCGGCGGCAAGGTGGCGCCGAGCACGTTGCGGCTCATCACGCAGGCCGTCGCACATCCGCGAGGACGTAGCCTGGAAGCAGGGCTGGAGGAGTTCGGCCGCCTGGTGGCTCAGCAGAGCCGGCGTCTGGTCGCCGTGGTCCGCAGCGCGGTCGAGCTGAGCGAGGAGCAGAAGCGGCGCCTCGTGGCGTGGCTGCGCGCCTCCTACGGACGTGACGTGCACCTGAACGTCGAGGTGGACAAGCAGGTGCTCGGTGGATTCTCGGTCCGCATTGGCGACGAGATCATCGACACCACCATTGTGGGACGAATCGAAGAAGTCCGCCGCCGGTTGGCCGGCTAGGCGAAGAGGGAGACAGAGTAGAGATGGCGGAGCTTACGATCCGGCCGGACGAGATCCGGGACGCGCTTGAGCGCTTCGTCCAGGCGTACGAACCGGAAGGCGCCGCGCGCGAGGAGATCGGGACCGTCGTCGACGCCGGCGACGGAATCGCCCATGTCTCCGGCCTTCCCTCGGCGATGGCGAACGAGCTGCTCGAGTTCGAGAACGGCACGCGCGGCCTGGCACTGAACCTCGACCCCCGTGAGATCGGTGTCGTTATCCTCGGCGAGTTCGCCGGCATCGAGGAGGGCCAGACGGTCCGCCGGACGGGCGAGGTCCTGTCCGTGCCCGTCGGCGACAACTTCCTCGGCCGCGTCGTCGACCCCCTGGGCAAGCCGCTCGACGGCAAGGGCGCGATCGAGCACGAGGCGCTGCGGGCCCTGGAACTGCAGGCCCCGTCGGTCGTCCAGCGGCAGCCCGTGAAGGAGCCGCTGCAGACCGGCATCAAGGCGATCGACGCCATGACCCCGATCGGCCGCGGCCAGCGTCAGCTGATCATCGGCGACCGCGGCACCGGCAAGACCGCGATCGCCGTCGACACGATCCTCAACCAGCGCGAGGGCTGGCTGTCGGGCGACCCGGCCCGCCAGGTGCGCTGCGTCTACGTCGCCGTCGGCCAGAAGGGCTCGACGATCGCGCAGGTGCGGTCCCGCCTCGAGGAGGCGGGCGCGATGGAGTACACGACCATCGTCGCGGCCCCGGCCTCCGACCCCGCGGGTTACAAGTACATCGCCCCCTACGCCGGTTCGGCCATCGGCCAGCACTGGATGTACCAGGGCAAGCACGTTCTCATCATCTTCGACGACCTCACCAAGCAGGCCGACGCCTACCGCGCCGTCTCCCTGCTGCTGCGCCGCCCGCCGGGCCGCGAAGCGTTCCCCGGTGACGTCTTCTACCTCCACTCCCGTCTCCTGGAGCGCTGCGCCAAGCTCTCCAACGACATGGGCGCCGGCTCGATGACCGGTCTGCCGATCATCGAGACCAAGGGCAACGACGTGTCGGCGTTCATCCCGACCAACGTCATCTCCATCACCGACGGCCAGTGCTTCCTGGAGACCGACCTGTTCAACGCGGGCGTCCGCCCCGCGATCAACGTCGGTATCTCCGTCTCCCGAGTCGGCGGCTCCGCCCAGGTCAAGGCCATGCGGAAGGTGGCCGGCACGCTCAAGCTCTCCCTGTCGCAGTACCGCGACCTGGAGGCGTTCGCGGCCTTCGCCTCCGACCTCGACGCCGCCTCCCGGGCTCAGCTGGACCGCGGTCAGCGGCTGGTCGAGCTGCTCAAGCAGCCCCAGTACTCACCGTTCCCGGTCGAGCGTCAGGTCGTGTCGGTGTGGGCCGGCACCACCGGTGAGCTCGACGAGGTGCCGGTCGAGGACGTCCGCCGCTTCGAGACGGAGTTCCTCGACTACCTGGCCTCCTCGCACAAGGGCATCTTCGACGGCATCCGTGAGACCAAGGAGCTGCCCGACGACGCGGTGACCGCTCTCAAGGACGCCATCACGGAGTTCAAGAAGGGCTTCACCACCTCCTCGGGTGAGCTGCTGGTGAAGGACGAGCCGGTGGCGCCGCTCGGCGCCGACGAGGTCGGCCAGGAGAAGATCAAGAAGGTCGTCCGGCCGGCGGAGAAGAAGTAGGACATGGGTGCCCAGCTAAGGCTGCTGCGGCGGCGGATCAACTCGGTCAAGTCGACCGCGAAGATCACGCGCGCCCAGGAGCTCATCGCCTCCTCACGGATCGTGCGGGCGCAGCAACGGATGCAGGCGGCGCTGCCGTACGAGCGTGAGATCACTCGCGCCGTCACCGGCGTCGTCAGCAACGCGGCCAGCGTCGACCATCCGTTGACCGTGGCGAAGGAGAACCCCGCCAAGGCGGGCGTCCTCATCGTCACCAGTGACAGCGGGTTCTGCGGCGGCTTCAACGCCAACGTGCTGCGCGAGGCCGAGGCCCTGCGCGGGCTCATCGAGGGACGCGGGATGCAGTACGTCCCGTTCGTCAGCGGAACCAAGGGTGTCACCTGGCACACCTTCCGCCAGCGCGAGATGGGCGGGCAGTGGACCGGTTTCTCCCGGAACCCGTCCTACGCCGACGCCAAGGAGATCGCGAACACGCTGATCGACTCCTTCAAGGACGACAACGGCATCGACGAGATCCACATCGTCTCGACCCAGTTCGTCTCGATGCTCACGCAGAACGTCGTGGTCAGGCGGATCCTGCCGCTGGAGGTCGAGGAGACCGAGGCGACGGAGTCCACCGCGATCCCTCCGTACTTCGAGTTCGAGCCGACCGCGGGCGACGTGCTGGAGTCGCTGCTGCCGCGCTACGTGGAGTCCCGCATCTTCACCGCGCTGCTGCAGTCGGCGGCCTCCGAGGAGGCCGCGCGGCGGCGCGCGATGAAGTCCGCGACCGACAACGCCAACGAGCTGATGCGGATTCTCACGCAGCAGATGAACCAGGCTCGCCAGGCGGAGATCACCCAGGAAATCAGCGAGATCGTCGGTGGCGCCAACGCGCTCGCTGACGCCGCAGCGGGGAAAGAGTGAAATGACTGCAGAGGCTGTTGAAACTGTAGAAACCCCCGCGGCCGGCACTGGCCGCGTGGCACGTGTCACCGGCGCCGTCGTCGACGTGGAGTTCTCCATCGACTCGATGCCGGACATCTATAACGCGCTCAAGGTCGACGTGACCCTGGGCGGCGAGACCAGGACCCTGACCCTCGAGGTCGCCCAGCACCTGGGTGACAACCTCGTCCGGGCCATCTCCATGCAGCCCACCGACGGCCTGGTCCGCGGCCAGGCCGTGCTCGACACCGGCGGCCCGATCTCGGTGCCCGTCGGCGACGTCGTCAAGGGCCACGTGTGGAACGCGCTGGGCGAGACGCTCGACGTGCCCACCTCGTCCCTGAAGATCGAGGAGCGGTGGGGCATCCACCGTCCGTCCCCGCCCTTCGACCAGCTCGAGTCGCGCACCGAGCTGCTGGTCACCGGCATCAAGGTCATCGACCTGCTCACCCCGTACGTGCAGGGCGGCAAGATCGGTCTGTTCGGCGGCGCCGGCGTCGGCAAGACGGTTCTGATCCAGGAGATGATCCGCCGGGTCGCCCGTAACTTCGGCGGCACCTCCTGCTTCGCCGGTGTGGGCGAGCGTACCCGTGAGGGCAACGACCTCTGGCTGGAGATGGAGGAGGCGGACGTCCTCAAGGACACCGCGCTCGTCTTCGGCCAGATGGACGAGCCGCCGGGCACCCGGCTGCGGGTCGCGCTGTCGGCGCTGACCATGGCGGAGTACTTCCGTGATGTCCAGAAGCAGGACGTGCTGCTGTTCATCGACAACATCTTCCGCTTCACGCAGGCCGGTTCGGAGGTCTCCACCCTGCTCGGCCGTATGCCGTCAGCGGTGGGTTACCAGCCGACGCTGGCCGACGAGATGGGCGTGCTCCAGGAGCGCATCACCTCGACGCGCGGTCACTCGATCACCTCCATGCAGGCGATCTACGTGCCCGCCGACGACATCACCGACCCGGCCCCGCACAACGCGTTCGCGCACCTCGACGCGCAGACCGTGCTGTCGCGGCCGATCTCGGAGAAGGGCATCTACCCCGCGGTGGACCCGCTCGACTCCTCCTCCCGGATCCTCGACCCGCAGATCGTGGGCGAGGAGCACTACCGGGTGGCCCAGGAGACCAAGCGGATCCTGCAGAAGTACCGCGAGCTCCAGGACATCATCGCCATCCTCGGCATCGACGAGCTCTCCGAGGAGGACAAGGTCACCGTCCAGCGGGCCCGCCGCATCGAGCGCTTCCTGTCGCACCCGATGTACGCGGCCGAGGCCTTCACCGGCCAGCCGGGCGAGACCGTGCCGCTGGACGAGACCATCGCCTCGTTCAAGGGGCTGTGCGCGGGTGAGTACGACCACCTGCCCGAGCAGGCGTTCTTCATGGTCGGTGGCATCGACCAGGCCGTGGCCAAGGCCAAGGAACTCGAGCGCCGCTAAATCGCCCTCTTACGGTGGTGGCGCGGCGGCCGGCCGTGCCACCACCTGATCGGAAAGGAACCTACACAAGTGGCCAAGCTACGCGTAGGGGTTGTCTCACCCGAGCGTGAGATCTGGTCGGGCGAGGCCGACATGGTGATTGCCAAGACCGTGGACGGCGAGATCGGTATCATGCCGCAACACGCACCTGTTCTCGGCGTTCTCGTCGAGGGCGGTGTGCTCCGTGTGAAGCGGGAGGGCGAGAGCGACCTGGTCGCCGCCGTTCACGGGGGTTTCATCTCCGTGGCGGACGACGAGGTGTCGGTGCTCGCCGAGGCGGCCGAGCTCGGCTCCGAGGTCGACGTCGCGGCGGCCCGTGACGCTCTCGACCGCGCCCAGGCCTCGGTCGAGGCCAACCAGGACGATGCCGACGCGGCGCTCGAGGCCAAGCGGGCTCGGGCACGGCTGCGGGCGGCGGGCGAAGAGGTCTGACTTTCACGAGCCTTGGGGGGCGGCATGGTGGCAACGTTGGTGATCTGCGCGCTGCTGGCCGTCGCCCTGAGTGCCCGGGTGTTTCTGGTTGCCCGCCGCGGCAACGTACCCTGCCGCCTGAAAGCGGGCGACGGGGGCTGGCGTGCCGGAGTGGCACGTTACGCCGACGGGGAGCTCCACTGGATTCCCCTCTGGGATGTGCGACTGAGGCCGCGCCACGCGATCGCGAGGCGCGGCCTCGTCGTTTCCGGGCGCAGGGAGCTCGACAACGGTCTGTACGCGGTCGACTGCTCGGGCTCGACCCGCGACATCTCGCTGGCGATGAGCGCCGACGCGCTGACAGGTTTCCTGGCCTGGCTGGAGTCCGCGCCGCCGAGCGCCCATCTCGGCGTCGCCTGACCGGCGTCGGCGGGGCCGGCGGGGCCGGTCAGGCGGCTCTAGCGGGTGCCGCCGGGCTTCCAGAGGATCTCGTCGCCGTCGTGGGCGATCCGGCACAGGATGAAGAGCAGGTCCGACAGCCGGTTGAGGTAGGTGGCCGTCAGCGGGTTCATGTCGTCGTGCTCGCCCAGGGCCGCCCAGGTGGTCCTTTCGGCGCGGCGGACGGTGACGCGGGCCAGGTGGAGCGCGGCGGTGGCGGGGTCGCCGCCCGGCAGGATGAAGCTGCGCAGCGGCTTGAGCCGCTCGTTGAAGTGGTCACACCGCTCCTCCAGCCAGTCGACGTAGGACTGCTCGACCCTTAGCGGCGGGAACTCGGGGTTCGCGGTCACCGGGCTGGACAGGTCGGCGCCGAGGTCGAACAGCTCGTTCTGAACGCGCCGCAGCACCGTCACCAGGTCGTCGGCCAGGGTGCCGTGCGACAGGGCCAGCCCGAGGTGGGCGTTGGCCTCCTCCACGTCGGCGTAGGCGGCGAGCCGCAGGTCGGTCTTCGACGTCCGGCTCATGTCGCCGAGCGTGGTCGTGCCGTCGTCCCCGGTCCGGGTGTAGATCCGGGATAGAACGACCGGTTTGTCGTTGTCTGGGCGCGTCATGCCTTCAGCGTAATGACAAATGTCATCCGGATCGGACGCGTACCGCACCCCAGGCCCCTGATTTCCGCAACTACCAGGTCGAATGCCGAATACGTCACTATCGGGACATGATGAAGGAGAGGACCTGATGCTCGAGATCAGCGGACTGCGCAAGCGCTTCGCCGGCTCCCCCGGGACGCCCGAAGGCAAGCAGGCACTGGACGGGATCGGCTTCACCGTCCGGCCGGGGGAGATGTTCGGCTTCGTGGGCGCCAACGGCGCGGGCAAGTCGACGACCATGCGGATCGTGATGGGCGTGCTCAAGGCCGACGCCGGCACCGTGACCTGGCGCGGCGAGCCCGTGACGTACGCCGACCGCCAGCGCTTCGGCTACATGCCGGAGGAGCGCGGGCTCTACCAGAAGATGCGCGCCAGTGAGCAGATCGAGTACTTCGGCCGGCTGCACGGGATGAGCCCGGACCGGGCGAAGAAGGCGACCGAGGACCTGCTGGAGCGGCTCGGACTGACCGAGCGCAGGAACTCCAGCGTGGAGTCGCTCTCCCTGGGCAACCAGCAGCGCGTGCAGCTCGCCGTGGCGCTGGTGCACGACCCGGAGCTGCTGATCCTGGACGAGCCGTTCTCCGGCCTCGACCCGATCGCGGTGGAGGCGCTGGCCACGGTGCTGCAGGAGCGGTGCCGCGGGGGCGTGCCGGTGATCTTCTCCAGCCACCAGCTCGAACTGGTGGAGCGCCTCTGCGACTCCGTGGGGATCGTCTCCGCGGGCCGGATGGTGGCCAGCGGCCCGGTCGACGAGCTGCGCGCCGCCGAGGGCGGCACGCTGCGGGTCGTGGTCCGCAACCCGGCCCCCGGATGGGCCGACGGCCTGCCGGGCCTGGTGAGCGTGCAGGGTGATCGCCACGTGCTGGTCACCGAGGACGGCGACGACCAGGAGATCCTGCGCCGGGCCGTCAAGGCGGGACATGTCGAGCACTTCGGGGTCGAGCAGCCGACCCTCACCGAGATCTTCAAGGAGGCCGTGGCGTGAACGGGATGATGCTGGTCGCGCGGCGGGAGATCGTCACGCAGATCCGTACCCGGTCGTTCATCTTCAGCCTGCTGATCACCGTGGTGATCGTGGGAGCCCTCGCGTTCGCGCCCAAGCTGTTCGACGGCCCCGACGCGTACACGCTCGGGACCGTCAACTCGCAGCAGCTGCCGCTGGAGGCGGCGGCGCCGGACATGGAGTTCGAGTGGCGCGCCTACCCCGACGAGGCGGCGGCGACGCGGGCGGTGCTCGACGGGGACGTGGACGCGGCCCTGGTCGACGGCAGCAAGGTGCTCACCGACGGGGAGATCGACACCGAGCTGGGCGTGCTGTTGCAGAGCACGCACCGGGAGGTGAAGCTGGGCCCCGCGGGAGTGAACATCGCCCCGCTGCAGGTGGAGTCCGTCGGCGCGGACACCCGTTACGAGGCCGCCCGGACGGGCATCGCGCTGGTGCTGGTCCTGGTGCTCTTCATGCTCATCATCGGGCAGGTCATGACGGTGGCCATGGGCGTGGTGGAGGAGAAGGGCAGCCGGATCGTGGAGATCCTGCTCAGCTCGGTGCGTCCGTGGCAGCTCCTCGGCGGCAAGATCATCGGGCTCGGTGTGCTCGGCCTGATCAACCTCGGCTCGATCCTCGCGGTCGGTCTGGTGGCCTCCTACGTCTCCGGGTTCGCCGCCGACTTCCCGCCCGGTATGACCGGCATCATGGCCGGCGTGATCCTCTGGTTCGTGCTCGGCTACGCGTTCTTCGCCACGCTGGGCGCCGCGCTGTCCGCTCTGGTGTCCCGCCAGGAGGAGGTGGGCAACGTGATGTCGCCGATATCCATGGTCATCATGGCGGCCTACTTCGTGGCCTTCTACGCCGTCAACGACCCCACCGGGCCCGTCGCGACGATCGTCTCCTTCGTGCCGCCGTTCTCCTCCATGGTGATGCCGGTGCGGATGGCGGCCACCGAGGTGCCCCTGTGGGAGGTCGCGGCGTCGGTCGGGCTCATGGTGCTGGCCGTGCTCGCCACCCTGTCCTTCGGGGCCAAGGTGTACGAGCGCGCGGTGCTGCGCACCGGTGCCAGGGTGAAGCTCGGTGAAGTCCTCCGCGCGAAGTGATGGACGCGATCGAGCGGGCGCGCCGCAGGACGTGGTGGATGCTGGCGTTGTTCGGGCCCTTCGTGTGGCTCTTCGTCGGCGTCCGCCTGGTCCTGTCGGCGGTCAGGGGAGACCCGCTGCCGTGGGCGCGCACCGCGGTCGCGCTGGTTCTGCTCGCCGGCTTCACCTGGCTCTACCTGCGGATCTGCACGGCGGTGGTCGAACACCGGTATCCCACCCGTGAGGTGGTGGGAGCCGGCGGGCTGGTCGTCGCCGCGGCGGCGGTCGGCGGCGCGGACCCGGCGTCCTTCGGCATGGCGCTGGTCGCGTGGCTGTCGGTGGCCTCGCTCGGGGTGCCGGCCTGGGCCGCCGTCCTCATGGCGGTGGGCACGGCGGGCGCGGGCGTCGCCCTGGGTCACCTGAACTACCTGATCGATCCGGACCTGCTCGTGACCGGCGACTGGAGCGAGGGCAGGACCCTGCTGTTCCTCGGCGTCACCTACGGCCTCGTGTGCGCGGCCTTCCCGCCGGCCAACCGAATGTGGATGTGGATGCTGGAGCTCACCATCCAGGCGCACCAGGGCAGGGAGGCGCACACCCGGCTCGCGCTGGCCGAGGAGCGGCTGCGCTTCTCCAGGGACCTGCACGACCTCGTCGGGCACCGGCTGTCCACGATCGCGGTCAAGGCCGGGCTGGCCGTGCGGCTGTCGGACGCGGACGCTGACGCGGCCAGGGCGCAGATGGCGGAGGTCAACGACCTCACCCGCCAGGCCCTGCGCGAGCTGCGGCAGGCTGTGCGCGGCTACCGGGAGCTCGACCTGACCGCCGAGCTGAACAGCGTCAAGGACGTGCTCGAAGCGGCCGGCATCGACTGCCGCTGCCATCTGCCCTATCGCGACCTGCCCGGCGATGTGGCCCCGGTGTTCGCCTACGTGATCCGGGAGGCCGTGACCAACGTGCTGAAGCACAGCGCGGCCACCTACTGCGACATCCTGGTACGGTTCACCGACGACCGGGCCGAGCTGCGGGTACGCAACGACGGGGCCGGGCCGCGTGACGGCGGCGACCCCGGCAGCGGGCTGCCGGGGCTGAGGGAGCGGGTGGCGGCCCTCGACGGCGAGCTCACCGCGGGGCCCGTGGGCGACGGGGAGTTTCTGCTCACGGCGGTCGTGTCCCTGCCCGTACGTGGGTAGGGGATATGGGTCGGGGTCATATCCCCTGTTGAAGGAGGTGGCATGCGCGTCCAGGGCAATCTGAAGGGTCAGGTGGTACGGCTCGGCAACCGGCTCGACGCGGGCACGTCGGCGGGAGTGCGGTCGCGCCTGCACGAGGCGGTGCAGTCCGGCGCCGGCGATCTGATCCTCGACCTGTCCGACCTGGAGATGATCGACGCGACGGGTCTCGGCGTGCTGGTGGGCACGCACCGGCTCGCGCTCGACGCCGGACGCCGCGTGGTGCTGCGCGCCGTGCCCCCGCGGATCATGCGGATCCTGGCGGTGACCCGGCTGAACCGCGTTCTCCACGTCGAGGCGCCGGCCGCAGCGGTGGCGTGAATTTCCATTCCAGCGGCATTTATCAATAATTGCGGGCGGCCGTTATGGCGCCAGCGCTCTGAGGAAGAGATGTACGGCGACGCCCACGAGTTCGTCGAGCTCCGGCGGTTCCCCGGCCAGCAGCCATTCGATGAGAAGCTCCTGGAGCCCGCCTATTACGCCCAGCGCGACCAGCCGCCGATTCATCCCCGGCGCCTGCGGGAAATCGGCCCAGGCTTCCTCCACGAGCCGCGCGAAGGAGTCGATCGCCCGCTGCCGCGACATCATCAGCACATCGCCTGATCTGCGCACCTCCACATGCATGATCCGGGCCCTGCGCCAGTCGGCCGTGGCGAACTCGACATAGGCCCGGATCCCCGCCCTGATCCGGCCGTCGAGCGTGTTGGGCGCGTCCTGCACGGCCTTGGACACCGCCGCCAGGCTTTCCTCGACGCAGCGCTCGTGCAGCGCCTGTAAGAGTTCCTCGCGGCCCCCGAAACATTCATAGAAGGCGCGGTTGGAGATCCGCGCCTCCGAGCACAGCCTTTCGATCGTCGTGGCCGCGAAACCTGGTTTCGCGTAGAGCGTGTAGGCGGCTGTCATCAGCCGCTCGCGTCTGTCGGCCAGCCTTTGTTCCGCTGACATTCCCCGGTAAGACCGGTTCACATTCCACCCGTCCAACATGATCGTGGCCCCCGAGCACACAATTATGGATGGATGATCGGATTGTGGAAAGGGCAGACAGATTACCTCTTACGTCGTCCGTGCAAGAACGTGACAACTTTGATCAGCCGCTCAAGCTCCTCCGGCTGCCGGGAGAACGAGGTCAGCCGCATTCCGGGCACCGCGAAGCGCTGCCGCGCGATGGACTTGGCGCGGGCGAACTCCCGCAGCCCGTCGGCGCCGTGGATCCGCCCGAAGCCGGAGTCGCCCGTACCGCCGAAGGGCAGCGAGGCCACACCGGCGAACGAGATGACCGAGTTCACGGCCGCCATCCCGGTGCGCATCGCGCGCGCCAGCCGCATCGCCCGGCGCCTGTCACCGGAGAACACCGTGCCCGCCAGCCCGTACGACGTGTCGTTGGCCAGCTCCAGCGCCTCCTGCGCGTCCTTGGTGCGGCGCACCGTGATCGTCGGCCCGAACGTCTCCTCGCGCACCGAGGGGGAGTCCTCCGGCACGTCCTCCACGACCACCGGATCGACGTACGGCGGCCGCACCGAGTCCGGACCGCCCGTGACCGCGCGGCCTGACTTGGTCGCGTCGTCGATGTGCCGTTTGATGATGTCGAGCTGCGCCGGCATGGTGATCGGCCCGTAGTGCTCGCCCGCCTTCACCGTGGCGACCCGCTCCGACAGCGTCCGCATGAACGGCTCGTACACGGCGTCGACCACGTACACCCGCTCCACGCCCACGCACGTCTGGCCCGCGTTCGCCAGCGCGCCCCACAGGCAGGCGTCGACCGCGGCCTCGATGTCGGCGCCGTCGTCCACGATGAACGCGTCCTTGCCGCCGCACTCGGCCACCATCGGGGTCAGGTTCTCCGCGCAGGCCGCCATCACCCGCTTGGCCGTCGCGGTGGAGCCGGTGAAGGCGATCTTCTTGACCCGGGGGTCGCGCGCCAGGAACGCGCCCGTCTCGCCCAGCCCCGTCACCGTCTGGAACACCGGCCGCTCCGGCACCGCCTCCGCGAACAGCTCCGCCAGCTTCACGCCCACCCCCGGCGTGAACTCGCTCGGCTTGAACACCACGGCGTTGCCCGCCGCGAGCGCGTAGGCGATCGAGCCCATCGGCGTGAACACCGGGTAGTTCCACGGCCCGATGATCCCGACGACGCCCAGCGGGAGGTACTCCAGCGTGGCCGCCAGGTTGGCGCCGATCATCCCGCCCGAGACCCGGCGCGGCCCGAGCACCTTGCGCGCGTTGCGGGCGGCCCAGTCGATGTGCGTGATCGCCAGCACGATCTCCAGAGTGGCGTCCGCGACCGGTTTGCCCGTCTCTTCGTGCACCAGCTGAGCCAGGGCCCGCAGCTCGCGCGTCACGACCGCCTTGTAGTCCAGCAGCCTGCGCCTGCGGCCCGCGTGTCCCAGCTCCTCCCACCAAACGGCGGCTTCCTGCGCCCGGCCGACCGCTTCGCGCACGGCTTCGGCGTCATGCTTGTGGTGGCTGCCGACGACCGTGCCGGTCGCCGGGTTCAGGGATTCGAACGTGAGCGTCGTCATGAAGCCAAGATAGAACGGTAAGCTGTTGCTTACTAGCGCCTCCGTACACGCGTATCCGGCCGGCCATCTTGCGGCCGGCCGGATACGCGTGCGCGATCAGAGGATGGTGTCGAAGGCGTGCCAGTTGTTGCCGATGGTTTCGCCGGTGTTGGCTTGGAAGCCGCCGGTGCCGTTGCCTCGGTAGAGCTGGAGGTCCTTGGTGGTGGCGTTGCGGGCGATCAGGTCGGCCTTCCCGTCGCCGCTGAAATCGGGCACGGCCGACCCGAGGCCGATGGTGTCCACGATGATCTGCGCGTCGTCGGCCTGGGGTTGGTACCGGTCCGGATATGCGGAGACCTGCACCTTCTGGCACACCTCGCCAATGGGCGCGGTCCGCCAGGAGTTGTTGGGGTACTTGTCCTGCATCTTGTTCAGGAACGCGTTGGTCGCCCATGTGGGGTTGAGGCGCTGCGCCCTGGTGCCCCAGGACGCCCGCTGCTGGAACAGCCCCAGGCTGTCGTGGTCGAGCTCTTCGCTGATGTTGTCGATGCTGCTCTCCACGATCGTCGTGGTGATCGCGATGACCGCGGCTCTCTCGTGCAGGCCCCTGGCCTTGACCGCCTGGATCACCATGCGGGCGCAGGAAACCCGGTAGGCCGTCATGTAGCCCCGCATCTTGGCCCGCAGCTTGCCGTTCAGGAGGGTGGCGGTCCGGGCGTCGGAGGAGTCGGCGCCGTTCGGGTCGCACGGCGCGACAGCCTTGGCCGTGTTGACGTCCGAGGCCCGGGGAGCGGGCGTGGGGTCCGCCAGGGCGGCGGTGGGCAGAGCCAGCGCCAGCCCGGCCGCCACACCCGCGATCAGCACGGCGCCGGTACGCGTCATCTTCATCGGAGTCCTCGTCTCGTCGATTCGGCTTACGGATGACGAGAGTGCGACGAGGTCCTGCAAAAGCGCTGCAGAGCGGCTGTAAGCGGCTGTAAGCGTCGCAGCCGCCGGAACGGTTCACGCACGCTCAGACAGGACTACGGCCCGGTGTCCGGCACCACGAGACCACCGCGTGAAGGGTGGAACGACGCTCTTGAAGGGCGCGGTGTAAATTCGCTGAAACGCCAGGTCGGCCCTAGAACAGGGTCGGGTTCTCCGGCTCGATGCCGCGCAGCGCGGCGTAGTCGAGCGTGACGCACTCGATGCCCCGGTCGGCCGCCAGCACCCGGGCCTGCGGCTTGATCTCCTGAGCGGCGAACACCCCGCGCACCGGGGCCAGCAGCGGGTCGCGGTTGAGCAGCTCCAGGTAGCGGGTGAGCTGCTCAACGCCGTCGATCTCACCCCGGCGCTTGATCTCCACCGCCACCGTGGCGCTCTTGGCGTCGCGGCACAGGATGTCGACCGGGCCGATGGCCGTCATGTACTCGCGCCGGATGAGCGTGTAGCCCTCGCCGAGGGTGGTGATGTGCTCGGCGAGCAGCTCCTGCAGGTGGGCCTCGACGCCGTCCTTGATCAGCCCGGGGTCGACGCCCAGCTCGTGGGAGGAGTCGTGGAGGATCTCGGCCATCGTCAGCACGAGCTTCTCGCCGGTCTTGCCGTGGGTGACGGTCCAGGTCTCGCCGTCCTCCTTGAGCTTGCACGGCGGGTTCATCCAGTTGAGCGGCTTGAAGGCGCGGTCGTCGGCGTGGATCGACACGCTGCCGTCGGCCTTGATGAGCACGAGCCTGGGGGCCATCGGCAGGTGTGCCGTGAGCCGTCCGATGTAGTCGACGCTGCAACGCGCGATGACCAGCCGCATGAGAGTCCACCCTAGCGGCTCTGTAAAACTACGAGCATGGCGTTTGAAATGGTGGGAGTGGTCGGGCTCGGCACGATGGGTGCCGGAATCGCGGAAGTGTTCGCCCGGGGCGGGCTGCGGGTCATCGGAGTGGAGGCCGACGCCGACGCGCTGGCCCGCGGCCGGGGCCACCTGGAGAGATCGACGCAGCGCGCGGTCGACCGGGGCAAGCTGGCGCCCGCCGACCGCGACGCGGTCCTGGGCCGGATCACGCTCACCACCGCCAGGGAGGACCTGCGGGAGGCGGACCTGGTGGTCGAGGCCATCCCCGAGGTGCTCGGCCACAAGACGGCGCTGATGCGCGACCTGGACGGCATCTGCAAGCCGGAGACGGTGCTGGCCACCAACACCTCCTCGCTGTCCGTCACGGCGATCGCCGCCGCCACCGGGCGGCCCGGCCGGGTGGTGGGCCTCCACTTCTTCAACCCGGCCCCGGTCATGCGGCTGGCCGAGGTGGTCCGTACGGTCGTGACCGACGACGACGTGGTGCCGGCGATGCGGGGGCTGGCCGTACGGCTCGGCAAGACGGCGGTGGTGGTCGGCGACCGCGCCGGGTTCGTGGTGAACCGGCTGCTGCTGCCCTACCTGAACCACGCCGCCGTGCTGATGGAGCAGGGCGTGGCCGGGCGCGACGACATCGACGCGGCGATGCGTCACGGCGCGGGGCTGCCCATGGGCCCGTTCGAGCTGCTCGACCTGATCGGGCTCGACACCGCGTACGAGATCATGGGCGTGCTGTTCGACGAGACCCGCGACCGTCGCCACGCGCCTGCGCCGGTGCTGCGCGAGCTGGTCTCGGCGCGGCTGCTGGGCCGCAAGACCGGGCGCGGCTTCCACGGCGGCGATCCCCGGCCGCACGAACCCGCCAAGTCCTCGGTGATCACCTTCGACATCGCCGGATCGGGCGGCGACGAGCTGGTGGAGCGGCTGCGCGCGGCCGGCTTCAGGTCGGCGGAGGAGCCCGACGTGCTGCTCCGCCTGGCCGACCGGCCGATGATCGAGCACGCCGTGCAGCTCCGCGACCCGGCCAGGATGGTCGGCGTCCACCTGGTGGGCGGCCGGGTGGCCGAGGTCGTCTCCACGGTCCTCACCTCGGCGGAGGCGGCCCACGCGGCCGCCGACCTGATGAAGGTGATCGGGCTGACGCCGGTGGCGTGCAGGGACCGGGCGGGGTTCGTGGTGGACGCGCTGCTCTACCCGTACCTCAACGACGCCGTGCGGATGTACGAGTCCGGCTACGCCTCGATCGACGAGATCGACTCCGCGATGCGGCTGGGCTGCGGCTACCCGGCGGGGCCGTTCGAGACGCTCGAGACCATCGGCCTCGACACGGTCCGGGAGGGGCTGCGGGCCCTGTACGCGGAGTACCGCGAGCCGGCCTTCGCCCCGGCGCCGCTGCTCGACCAGCTCGTCACGGCGGGCGTGCGCGCCTTCCCGCGGCCATGAGCCCGCGCCGCGCCCGGCGCAGGGAGTCCGCCCGGCCCGCCGTCTTCCCGCGCAGCGCCGACCGGGTGGAGGAGTGGCCGGACGGCGCGTGGAAGGTGCGCTCGCTCACCGGCCAGACGTCGACCAAGGACTACCGCTGCCCCGGCTGCGACCAGGAGATCCAGGGCGGCCGGCCGCACCTGGTCACCTGGCCCGACTGGCCGGGCGGCGAGGAGGAACGTCGCCACTGGCATCCGGTGTGCTGGCGCAAGAGACTGGACCGCGGCCCCGGCCGCAGCCGCTACTGACGACGAAGGAGCACTGTGGAGATTCGCGCGGCGACCGTGCTGCCCGCCCGGCGTGAGCCGATCGAGCTGCACACCGGCGACGGCCTGACCTTGGTCGGCGAGCTGGCCCTGCCCGAGGGACGGCCTCCGGTGGCGACCCTGGTGACGCTGCATCCGCTGCCGACCCACGGCGGCTTCATGGACAGCCATGTCTACAAGAAGGCCGCCAACCGGCTGCCCGCGTTGGCCGATCTGGCGGTGCTGCGCTTCAACACCCGCGGCACGTCCTCCGATCACGGCACCTCTCAGGGCGCGTTCGACGGCGGCGAGGGCGAGCGGTTCGACGTGGCCGCGGCGCTGGAGTACGCCGAGTTCCACGACCTGCCCAGGGTCTGGGTGGTCGGCTGGTCGTTCGGCAGCGAGCTGGCGCTCAAGTGGGCGCACGATCCCCTGGTGGAGGGGGCCATCCTGCTGTCGCCGCCGTTGCACAGGGCCACCGACGCCGACCTCGACGCCTGGGCCCGGTTCGGCCGGCCGCTGATCGCGCTGGTGCCCGAGTTCGACGACTACCTGCGCCCCGACGAGGCCGAGCGCCGCTTCGCGCGGGTGCCGCAGGCCGAGGTGGTCGGCGTCGAGGGGGCCAAGCACCTGTGGGTGGGCGAGCCGTACGTGCGCATCGTGCTCGACGAGATCGTCCGCCGCGTCGTCCCGGACCGTTACCCCCTCCCCACCGAGATCTCAGCCCCATAGAATCTCGTTCGGTCCGTACGGAGGAGGCATCGTGGGCGCGTTCGCTCTAGACGGCAAGAAAGCCCTGGTCACCGGGGCGTCGAAGGGCATCGGCAAGGCCATCGCGCTCGCGTTCGCCGACGCCGGGGCCGACGTGGCGCTGACGGCGCGCTCGGCCGACGCGCTCGCCGAGCTGGCCGCCGAGATCCGGGCGCGCGGCCGGCAGGCCGTGGCCGTCCCCGCCGACCTGACCGACAGGGACACCGCCGCCGCGACCGTGCGCGCGGCCATCGCCGGGCTGGGCCACCTCGACATCGTGGTCAACAACGCCGGCGGGTCCAACTTCCTGGTCGAGTTCAAGGACCTGCGGCTGAGCGGCTGGGACAAGATCATGCGGCTCAACCTCGACTCGGCCATGGCCGTCTGCCACGCCGCCGCGCCGCACCTGCTCGAACGCGGCAGCGGCTCGGTGATCAACATCGCCTCCGCGGCCGCGTTCGGCGCGCCCTTCCTGGCCCCGTACGCGGCCGCCAAGGCGGGCCTGGTGGCCCTGACCAAGACGCTCGCCCTGGAGTGGGCGGCGGCGGGCGTGCGGGTCAACGCCCTCCTGCCGGGCTGGACCGCCACCGACCTCAACCGCAACCTCTGGGACGACGGGAACGACGGCCGGGCGACGGTCTCCGGCGTGCCGATGCGCCGCTGGGGCACCGTCGAGGAGATCGCCCAGCCCGCCGTGTTCCTCGCCGGTGACGCCTCGTCCTACATGACCGGGCAGACGCTGATCGTCGACGGCGGACTCACCACCGCCTGACGAACCGGACGGCCCATTCTCCGCATATCGGCACGGGCATGGAGTGAATGTCGCGGCGAACCGGGCTACCGTGAGGTCCGTGCAGCTCTACACGAGAACAACCGGGAGCGGACTCCCGCTCGTACTGCTCCACGCGTTCCCGCTCTCGTCGGCCATGTGGCTGGCCCAGCGGGAGGGGCTGGCCAGGGCGTGCCGGGTCATCACCCCCGACCTGCGCGGCTTCGGCGGATCACGGCTCGGCGACGACGAGCCGTCGATCGACCTCATGGCCGACGACGTCGCCCGCATGCTCGACGACGAGGGCGTCGAACGGGCGGTCGTCGGCGGCCTGTCGATGGGCGGCTACGTCGCCATGGCCTTCTGCCGCCGCCACCCCGACCGGGTGCTGGGCGTCATCCTGGCCGGCACCAAGGCGAGCCCCGACACCGAGCCCGCCCGCGACAACCGCGAGCGCATCGCCAGGGCGGTGCTCGCCGACGGCAGCGACGTGCTGGTCAAGGAGGTGCTCCCGGCCCTGATCGGGGCCACCACCAAGCAGCGCAGGGCCATGGTGTTCGGCCGGGTCAAGGGGCTCGTGCAGGCGGCGCCGCCCCAGGCCGCGGCGTGGGCGATGCGCGCGATGGCCGCCCGGCCCGACTCCTTCGACACGCTGGCCGCGCTCAAGGTGCCCGCGCTGGTGCTGGTGGGCGACGAGGACGAGCTGGCGCCGCCGCCGGACGCGCGGGCCATGGCGGAGGCGGTGCCGGAAGGGCGGCTGGAGGTCATCGCCAAGGCCGGTCACCTGGTCGCCGTCGAGCAGCCCGAGGCGTTCAACGCGGCCGTGGAGCGCTTCCTCAGCTCCGAGCTTGCCGGGGTATCACGATCTCACGGATGATCAGGGCGATCGCGGCGGCCACCGGGATGGCCAGCAGCGCGCCCACGATGCCCAGCAGGGCGCCGCCCACCAGGGCGGCGATCACCGTCACCGCCGGCGTCACGTCGACCGAGCGCTTCATCACCCTCGGATAGATGACGTAGTTCTCGATCTGCTGGTAGATCACGAAGAAGATCGCGCAGGCGAGGCCCGCCGGCACCGAGCCGAGCAGCGCCACGCCGGTCACCACCACCGCTCCGATCGTGGCGCCCACCAGCGGGATCAGGTCGGTCAGGGCCACCACGAGGGCGAGCGCGAGCGCGTACTCGACACCCACGATCGACAGGAAGATCCACGTCAGCACGCCGGCGATGACCGAGATGAGGATGTTGCCGGCGACGTAGCCGCCGATGCCGCCGAGGATCTCCTCGGCGATCGCCCCGGTGCGGTCACGGCGCGAGGCCGGAACCAGCTTGAGCAGGTAGGCCTTGATCGTGTGCAGCGAGCCCAGGAAATAGAGCATGAGCACCAGCAGCGTGATCGTGGTGAACAGGCTGTCGAGCACCACCAGCCCGGCGCCCACCACGCCGGTGGCCAGCGACGGGCCGAGGGTGGTCGTGACGAACGAGGCCAGCTGCGGCAGGATCTGGTAATCGGCGTCCAGCTCGCGCAGCGTCGGATGGCTGCTCAGCTCCCTGACGTACTCCGGCACGGCCGCCACGAAGTCGGCGAGCTGCCGGCTGACCGGCGGCACCACGGCCAGGCCGAACAGCACGAACGCCACGATCACCGCGGCGAACACGGACGTGATCGCCCACCGCCTGGCCAGGCCGCGCCGCTGCAGCGCCTCCACCGCCGGGTTCAGCCCGACGGCCAGGAACATCGCCACCACGATCAGGATGATCACGTTCAGCGAGCTGACGACCATCTGGGCGAGCGCGATGGCGGTCAGCACCCCGAGCCCGCCGGTCAGCCCGAACAGGAACGGCCCCCGCACCAGCGGCTTCCCCGGCATCCCGTACCCGCCAGGAGTGACCTCTGTCCCGTCGGGCATCGGCCCGCCGCCGGCGGGCGGCGGCGCGGCGGGATCGGCTGTCGCGGTCACGGGCTCTCCTGCACCAGGGGGCACAACGAGAGAGAGCCTAGCGACCTAGGTCACCAGGCTCTCTCATCTCGTGCGATCGATCCCGTGTAGGACGCCTCAGCGGTGGGCGCGGGCGGTTACTCCTGCCACCACTCGGCGTCGTCGTCGGCCTTGCTCTCGGCCTTGGCGGGCGCGGCGATCGGAGCCGGGCGGTCGTCGACCGTCGCGGCGGCCAGGGCCGGCTTGGGCGGGGCCGCAGTCACGGCGGGCTCGGGGTCGAGGCCCGGCAGGGCGGCGCCGCCGAGCAGCTGGCGCAGCTGCGCCAGGTGGCTGGTGATGCTGTCGCGCTGGCGGGTCAGCTCGTCCACCTGGCGCTGCATCGAGGTGCGGGTGCGCTCGGCGTCGTTCTTCGCCTCGGTGACGATCGTGTCGGCGCTGCTCTTGGCCTCGCTGACGATCTGCTCGGAGCTCTTGCGGGCGTTGGCGACCAGCTGCTTGGCGTGCAGATCGGCCTCGCGGCGGGTCTGCTCGGCCTGCTGGGTCGCCTTGGAGGCCCGGGACTCGGCGGTGGCGGCGCGCTGCTCGGCCTCGGCCACCAGCTTCTGCGTCGCGGCCTGCGTGGCGGCGTGGCGCTCGGCCTCCTGGCGCTCCGCCTCCTCGCGCCGGGAGGCGAGCTGGATCTCGAACTCGGCCTCGTCCTGCGCCCGCTTGGCCTCGGACTCCTCCAGGACCCGCTGCGCCTGCGCGCGCATCTCGTCGGCCTGACGCTTGGCGGTGGTCAGCACCTCGTCGCGCTCGCGCTTGGTCGAGGCGCGCAGCTGGGCCACCTCGCGCTCGGTGGTGGTGCGCAGCTTGGCGATCTCACGCTCGGCGTCGGCGCGCTTCTCGGCGACCTCGTGGTCGGCGGTGGCGCGGAGCTTGGCCACCTCGCGCTCGGTGGTCGCCGTCAGCTCGTCGGCCTCGCGGCGGGCGGTCGAGCGGATCTCCTCGGCGTCGCGCTCGGCGCTCGTGCGCATCTCCTCGCTCTCGCGCGTCGCCTGCGCCCGCTTCTCGGCCGCCTCGGCCTCCGCGGCGGCGCGCAGGTCGGCCGCCTCCACCTTGGCCGCGGCCTTGATCTCGTTGGCCTCGGACCTGGCGGCCTGGACGAGCTCCGTGGCCTGCTCCTCGGCCAGGCGCAGGAGCTGCTCGATGCGGGCGCCGAGACCGGAGTAGGTGGGCCGCTCCTGCTCCTGCAGCTGGCGCTGGGAGTCGGACAGCTCTCGCTGCAAGGAAGTGGCCTGCTCACGGGCCTGGCGCAGTTCGGCGTCGAGCTGCTTCAGGTGATCGTGGACCTGATGCCGGTCATAACCTCGAAGCACCACGTCGAACTCGCGGGCCGGTGCGTCTTCGAAGAAGTTGTTGAGCTGGGCGTCGATGTCGGACTGCATGGAGGCTCGATCCTGGGTTGTCGAGACGGCTACACGGGCCGGACGGGGGGTTCGGGGCATCCGAGCCTGGAGCCCGTGCCTCGCGGCAGGCTCCATGTCCGGTGGAAAGCCAGCGTACTCCGCCGATGCCGAGTGCGAAGCCCCGTCCGGGTTTCTGCGTGACTAGTTACTAATGAACGAATTTTGTGTTTGCTAGCTCTTGGCCGCTTGCACCAACTCGGTCAGCATTCCTCCCACGTCCTTGGGGTGCAGAAACGCGATCTGCGATCCCATGGAGCCGTGCCTGGGGCTCTCGTCGAGCAGGCGCACACCCTTGCCGCCGATCTTAGACATGGCCTCGGAGACGTCCGGCACGCCGAACGCCACATGGTGGACTCCCTCACCCCTCTTGGCCAGGAATTTCCCCACCGGCGAATCGGGCGACAACGGCTCCAGCAGCTGGATGTAGGAGCCGCCGCCGTCGGCGTCGGCGATCCGCAGCATGGCCTCCTTCACGCCCTGCTCCTCGTTGACCTCCCTGGCCACCACCTCCAGCTCGAACAGCCCGGAGAAGAGCGCGATCTTCTCCTCGAGGTCGTGGCACGCGATCCCGATGTGGTCGATGCGCATGAACATGTGTGGCCCACCTCCATAGCGAACACCCTGCTACCGCTAGGTATGGTGTCAAAGAGCTCCCCTCGTGTGCACAGGAGGCCCCGCATGTCTGGTTCCGTCATCGTCGCCGGAGCGCGTACCCCCATCGGCAAGTTGCTCGGCTCGCTGGCCGGCCTGCGGGCGGTGGACCTGGGCGGCCTCGCGATCAAGGCCGCGCTGGAGCGCGCGGGGGTGGCGCCGGAGGCCGTCGAGTATGTGATCATGGGCCAGGTGCTGCAGGCCGGCGCGGGCCAGCTCCCCGCCCGCCAGGCGGCGGTCAAGGCCGGCATCCCCATGACGGTCCCGTCCATCCTGATCAACAAGGTGTGCCTGTCCGGCCTGGACGCCATCGCGCTGGCCGACCAGCTGATCCGCGCGGGCGAGTTCGACATCGTGGTCGCGGGCGGCATGGAGTCCATGACCAACGCCCCGCACCTGCTGCCGGGCCTGCGCAAGGGGGTCAAGTACGGCGGCTCCGAAGTCGTCGACTCGATGGCCCACGACGGCCTGTTCTGCGCCTTCGACCAGTGCGCCATGGGGGAGTCGACCGAGCGCTACAACGCGCGGCTGGGCATCGGCCGCGAGGAGCAGGACGAGGTGTCGGCCCGCTCCCACCAGCTCGCCGCCGCGGCGGCCAAGAACGGCGCGTTCGAGGCGGAGATCGTGCCGGTCGAGATCCCGCAGCGGCGCGGTGAGCCGCTGGTCGTCGAGCACGACGAGGGCGTGCGCGGTGACACCACCGCCGAGACGCTGGCCAGGCTGCGCCCGGCGTTCGCGGCCGACGGCACCATCACGGCCGGGTCGGCGTCGCAGATCTCCGACGGCGCCTGCGCGGTGGTGGTCATGTCCAAGGCCAAGGCCGAGGAGCTGGGCCTGGAGTGGCTGGCGGAGATCGGCCGCCACGGCAACGTCGCCGGCCCCGACTCGTCCCTGCAGTCGCAGCCGGCCAACGCCATCAAGCACGCCCTGGCCAAGCAGGGCCTCACCGCGCAGGACCTGGACCTGATCGAAATCAACGAGGCGTTCGCCAGCGTGGTGATCCAGTCGGTCAAGGAGCTCGGCGTGCCGATGGACATCGTGAACGTCAACGGCGGCGGCATCGCGCTCGGCCACCCGATCGGCGCCTCCGGCGCCCGCATCGTGCTCACCCTCGCCCACGAGCTGAAGCGGCGCGGCGGCGGCGTCGGCGCGGCCGGCCTGTGCGGCGGCGGAGGCCAGGGCGAC